>CAYZVR010000052.1:0-16466 GCA_964481715.1 uncultured Acidobacteriota bacterium
GCGGCTGGGCATGCTACCCGGCGCGTCTGGCGGAGGTGGAGCCTGTCGCCGGAAGAAGCGTTCCCCCCGCCCTTCGTTCCCGTGTCCTCGCTCGAGAAAAGACCGAACCTTTTTCTGTTGCGCGGCTGTGAGCACGGTCTTCGCGTTCAAAAGGGCATCCATTTCCTGCTTCATCATTTCCTGGCGAAGAGTGGAAATCTCGTCCACCTTTTTCATCACGGCCTGCCGCTCAGGCGCATCGGTCCGCATGAGCTCGCGCAGCTCAATTCCGCGAACTTTCAAATCGGCGCGCGATTTGATAACGGATTTTTCCGTGTCCACAACGATCTTGCGCAGGCGAGCCGACTGATCATCGGTCAGCTCCAGGGCAGCCTTCATCCGGTCGTTCTCGAGCATGGCGAGAAGCCTGTGGCCCATCCGGTGCGAGCGGCCGAATTCACGGCCTTCGGCAAACATGCCACCGCGGGAGCCCCCCTCACGATCCGGGCCACGACCGAATCCTCCGCCATCCTGGGCGCGTGCCACCACGCCGACGGCCATCCCGGCCAAGAGCACTGCAACACCAGCACCAATCCACTTCTTCATAAAACCCTCCTTGACCCAAGTACCGCCTTCACAATCTTTCGACGAAAATGCAGGCGCGCAGGTTACGCTCGCTTAAGGCAAATCTTCCATCATTCGCTATAATGGAATTTAGGTTCGTCACCAGGGCAAAACCCATGGACATAGACAAACCGAACGAGACCTCTGCGGTCGCGGCAGAAGTGAACGGCTTGCCACGGCGGCGCATGGTGATGTTCCGGTCACTTCACTCCCGCGACTTCGCCGTTTTCTGGACCGGAAATTTCTTTTCGAACATCGGTACCTGGATGCAGACCATTGCACTGGGATGGCTGATTCTCGTCTTGACCAATTCACCCTTCCTGCTGGGACTCAATGGCTTCCTGTCCCAGGCTCCCGTCTTAATCTTCGCGTTGCCGGGCGGAGCTATTGCCGACCGCCTAAATCGGCGCAAGTTAATGCTTTTGACCCAGACAAGCATGATGCTGCTGGCTCTTTTATTGGCCGTTTTAACTTCCTTCGGGCACATCAAGATCGGAGAGATTCTGGCGATCAGCCTTTTGACGGGCATCGCGTCGGCGCTCAATTATCCGGCTTACCAGGCCCTGATCCCTGACCTGGTCGCGCGCGATGATCTCTTGAACGCCATCGCGTTGAACTCGGCGCAATTCAACATGTCACGCGCCATTGGACCGATGTTGGCCGGGCTGGCCCTCGGCACGCTCGGCGCAGCGGCTTGCTTCTATCTCAACACCCTGAGCTTTCTTGCGCTGATAATCGCCTTGCTGATGATTTCCATTCCACCCTTGCCGTCGCAAGAAGGGCCGGGCTTCTGGGGGTCCATGCTCGAAGGCTTTCGCTACGTCAACCAGCACCGCTTGCTGATTGTCCTGCTAACCGTCCCCGCGTTCATGAGTCTTCTGGGGCTTCCCTTCATCGTCTTAATGCCGGTGTTCGCCCGCAACCTGCTTCAAGTCGGGGCCTCGGGGCTTGGCACCCTGATGGCCGGGGCGGGCCTGGGAGCTGTCATCGCCGCGCTGGTCATTGCCGCCCGGGGAACGCCCGAGCGGCGCGGCGGCTACATTCTGTCGTGCGGTTCGCTCTTTTCCCTGGCCCTGATACTGTTCGCGTGGGCCCACTCGTTCTGGTGGGCCTTTTTCCTGCTGGTCATCATGGGAGGAATGATGGTGGGCACGCTCACCCTCACCAACACAACGCTTCAGATGACCTCACCGCCCCAACTGCGCGGCCGGATCATGGGCATTTATTACATGGCCATGTCGGGTCTACTGCCGATCGGAAGCCTGCAGGCGGGCGCCGTAGCCGAGGTCCTCGGCGCGCGGTTCGCGCTGGCCTTCGGAGGAATGGTTTGCCTGATTTATTTTGTCACAGTACTTGTTCTGCTGCCCCGGCTGCGTAAGGAAGGGCGATTGCCACAGCCCGAAGAGGTTTCGGGAAAATAGGCGAAAAACTGACAATCACCTGGGTCGCCGGAAGGGAGGCCGCGGGCCACCTCAGCGGGCGGCGCGAAGGGCTTCGTCAACTAATCGGTAGAACTGGTCCGGCGCACCGCCGATCAGAATCCGGCCGTTGACGAAAAAGGTCGGGGTCCGGTCGACGCCGAGTGCCTGGCCCTCGCGGAGGTTTTCCTCCACGCGCGGAAGCGAGGCCTTGGAATCCAGGCACGCTGCGAGCTTTAAGCGATCGAGGCCCACCTGCTGGCCGTAATAAAGCAACAGATCCCGCGCATTCGTCGCGCTGATGTTCGGCTGGTGCTCAAAGATGGACGACCGGTACGCCAGAAACTTTGTGGGATCGATCTGAAAAGCGCACTGGCTGGCAATGGCTGCTGTAAATGCCCAAGGGTGAACCTGCGCAAGTGGAAATTCCTTGTAAATAACCCTCACCTTGTTCCCGTACTTCGGCACGAGTTCTTTCTGCAGGAACTCGTGCTCGCGCGCACAGGTGGGGCACTCCAGATCAGCAAATTCCACGATCGTCACGGGGGCACTGGCGGGACCATGGAAAGGCTGACCCTCCAGCTTGATGGTGTGCAACGCGTTTTGCCGCGGGTCGACATCCATGTTGAAAATCGTCCCGAGAACGAGAAAACGCTTGTCGCGTGTGACGAAGTATTTCTGCTTCTGCTCGCGCCCTTCGTTGACGGCCGTTACCGTCGTCTGGAAAAAGCCTGGGAACGGCGAGCTCAGGAAAGGCCCGACGGTCAGCTTGACGGTTTCCGGAAGCTTGAAGACCTCCTTGACCTGGCGAATGAGGTCCGTTTTCGCGTCGGCACCGAGCGGCAGGAACCCGCTCAAAATCAGGTAGCGGCCGTTCGACGAAACGCTCACCACCGACGAGCGCTTCTCCTTTCCGTCGTCAACCAAAACGTTTGTCTGGAGGTAGCCGGGGTAATCAGCGTTGTGAAAGGGTTCAATCGTAAGGTTTACGGAATCCGGAATTCCGAATTTATCCCGGACGAAGCGGAGAACTTGTTCGGAGTTGGGGCTCGTGTCCGCAGCCTCGACGTGAGAAACTTTCTTTCCCGCAAGCATCACCGCCACAGCCATCGCCAGGCTGAGCGCCGCGGCCGCTGCAAGTAGTTTGTGGGTCCGGCTATGGTGAATCAATTCTTCTGTCTCCCTCCCCGAGTATCAACGCCGCTCCGATAATCGTCTGTTTGATTCTAACCAACCCGCGCTACAAAATGCAATTTTGATTGGGAGAGGCGTCAGGGCCGGAACGAGCCATTCTCCCCTGCTGCCTCCGGATTTTTCAAAACTCGAGCCCCGATACCGCCTGGTATGTTCGCGAGGCTTGTCCGTGCCCAAGAGGTTGTCGGACCCGACCCCGGGTGATTTAGATGCCGCAGACCAATACGAGGTCGGTTGGTGTTGTCGTTTTCGGTTTCGGGCGGCGCGTTTCACCACGCGCCACAACGGCACTCACCCTTGCGTCCACCAGCCTTGCGCTAAAACACGAACTTAACCTGTCCCTGCCACGCACGCGGCGTCACAAAGTGTGTTCCGCTGAACGTGGACAGGAAGTTGTAAAACGCTTCATGGTTGGTCAGGTTAATCACCGTGAATTGCAGGTTGACCTTGTACCGGTCCGTGCGCAAGACGTTCTCAATTCCGGCTCCAAGGTCGAAAAGGTTCCGCGGTGCGACGTGTGGCGGGTTGGTGTCATCGTTTCCCGTCCCGGGCGCTGGAATTCGCAAGCGGGCTGCGCCCCACTGCGGGAACGGCACGTCGCATGAAGTAATAGGATTGGTCAGTGTGGCGACGTTGCTCCCGCAGAAAAACCCGATCGCCGCTTGTTGGTCGGCGTCCAGGGCCAAAGCATCGTCCAGGCTCGTCACAGCCCCTGCGACCAGACCGCTGTCGTACCTCCAGGTTAGGGCGACCCACGGTCCCTTCTTTGGAAACTGGTATTGGAAATGGGTTGATTGTTGAAACGCCTGGTCGTGGTCTATGCGGAAAACGGCTGTATTGACGGGTGAATTGAAGATCAGGCCGCCATTTTCCGGTCCAAAGTATCGCGAGCGCGTGTGGCCCATAACCGAGTAAGCCGTGAACCCATGATAGTTCGTGAGGTTGACTCGGACCGCCACGCCGTCAATCTTGGACTTGTGCCACGAGATGGGGAAGGTCAGAGGAGTGTCGAACAGCACGTCGAAATCGTAGGCGTTTCGCGTGTATTTCCACATGTAGTCGGCGCTGACCACCACCCACCGGCCGATGGCCTGCTCCAGGCCGGCGTTGAACTGGTTCCTTCTTCCCGAATCCAGCGGCACGCTGGCAAAGGCGCCGATTCCATTGGCGGAAAGGCCTCCGATTCCTGTGGTGCTGGAGAGAAGCAGGTTTTCGTTGTAGGGAGTTTCGAGGAAGCGTCCGTAGGAAACCCGAAGGACCGTACTGGTCGGCCGGATGGTGTAAGCGATGCCCACCCGTGGTTCGATCTGGTTGGCGCGGCTGAGCCCGCGATACACCTCGCCGCGCACGCCCAAATTGAACGCCCACTGGCCATGCTTAATCTGATCCTGCAAGTAGAGGGCGGCTTGTTTGATGTCGCCCCTGTCGTGAAAGTCGAAAAGCCTTCCACCGCGAGTGAGGTCGAAGGCGACAAGTCCCGGCGACAAGTCCGGGTTGGGCTGGAAGCCGGCCCCGGCGCATTGGCTGGAATCGATGAGTGCCGGGTCGGTGACCGCGTCATCATTCGAATCTAGACAGACCGGGTTGAAAGTCAGGTCGGTCAGACCTGTATTGAAGTTCTCCGTCAGAAAGGTGTGGCGGAACTGGATGCCTGCCTTGGCGTTGTGAATCCCGCGGGAATAAGAAACATCGGCGCGGGCTCCGAGCACCGCCAGCCGCCGATCTTGAGCAAGCGTGGCCGGCGTGTCGGAAAACGGATCGGCGCTGGGATAATACTGAACGTGGTCAAGCCGGAAGAAAGGATTGAAGGTGAGCAAGGTGGTGGATCCGAACAGGTGCGTGTAACCCGGCGCGATGTTCAGCGAGCGGATCTGCTGGTGCTGGTCCTGCCCCGCTGCGAGCTGGTCGTAAGTGTTGGGAATCTGGAACCATGAGCGGGATGCGGAAACATTGAGATGCAGCGTGTCCCGATCGGTCGGATTGTAGTCAATCCGATCGAAGATGCCCTCACCGTTTCCCCTGTCGTGAAAATTGGCAAACTCGGGAGGATCCAGGAATCGGCTGGAATTCATGAAATTGGCGGCCAGGAAGTTCCCCCAGTTCTTTCCTCCCGTCCCAAGGGAAAAGTCGGTAGTCGTGGTGCCGAAGGACCCGTATTGCCCGGAGAAGCTGCCGTGAGGCGGCGTCTCTCCAACCCCCGAGCGCGTAACGGTGTTTATGACCAGGCTCGTCTTGTCGCCGTATTCCGCTCCGGGAACTCCCGAAACGACTTCCATGGACTGGATGGCATCAAGCGAAATCTGATTTGAGAAGACCTTGCTGTACTGGTCGGTGATGGGTTGATTGTCAATGACGATTGAGGCTTGAGCGTGGTCGCCGAAGGGGTGAAAGAAGCCGTTGGCGTCGGCAGCCACTCCCGGGGTCGCGTTGGTGATGACCCCACTCAAGCCGTTGCTCATGTTTTCAATGGGCAGCGTGGCGATCAGGCTGCGATCCACGTCCGTGTGGGGCGTGGGAGTTTGCTCGATAAGATCTCCACCTTCCGCATGGACGGTTACTTCGGTCATGCTGCTGGCGATTTGGAGCAAGAGATTCAAGTCCATAGGCACGGAGGTCCGCAGATCCACGTCCTGTTGCACAACCTGGAAACCCGCTGCGGTCACGCTGAGGTGATAAGGGTTGAAAGGAATGTTGGTGAACTCGAAATGGCCCGACTCATCCGTCGAGACCTTTTGGTCGTAACCGGAAACGGGATTGTGAATTTCAACCATCGCTCCTTTGATGACCGCCCCGGAGGGATCGAGCACGGAACCGCGAATGGTTCCTGACGCGCCTATGCCCTGTCCGGCAGCCGGGATTGAAAGGAGCAGGAGTGAGCAGGAAATCAAAAAAGCTTCGATTGCAATCCGCTGCGAACTGGATTGCGAGCCGATCAGGAGACTCAGACTTCGAGATACAAAACGAAAAGAGAACGAGCGCATAAATTCCTCCTCTAAAAGGTATGATTTGTCATTTGCTGAAAAGGCTGGAACTTCTCAGCAATGAGGAGGGTCGCGGCCGCTGAGGCGGAAATGAGAAATCCGGGAGAAAGGGGACGCAAAGGCTACGACAATGCCCTGAACGTCAGGAAGTTTGGAGGGCGCCCGGGCGGGGCTTCGAAATTGTTGCGCGCCATGACGGGCGATCCAACAAATTTCACAAATGGGATTTTGGGTTGTCAGTGGAACGGTGAATTGCGATTGCACTGGCGCAATCGCGCCGAAACTTGTTGCCGGGGTGTCGTCGGCTGAATGACGATGCAACTCCGCCACAAAAAGAAGGTGGAGTTGGACGATCACGATCGCCCACGCTCCCAGTCCGCGTAGGGGGCGGTTGGAGTTCCGTCTTGACGCGGTTTTCAAAAGAGCCTCGAATTCAAAATCGGTTTCACCGAACTCCTAAACTTATCGAGTCAGGGGCCATCACCGTGAGCGCCTGAAGCAATTTCTGAAAGCGCGGGTTGATCTTCTGAGGCGGGCTGGCGGTGATACAAGATCAAGTGAAGGAGGAACATCAGGATCAACACTCCACCAAACGTGCAAACAATCGTTGCGCCGGTGGGCAGGTCCAACAAAACCGAAAAATAGACGCCCAGCGCAGAAACCAGCGTGCCCATCGTCCAGCCGATGGCCAATCGCCGCCCGATCCGATCCGCAAACAGCATGGCGCCGACCGACGGAACGATCAAGTAACAAAAGACCAATAGAACGCCCGCAATCGCCACCGAAGACGTGACCACAAAACCGAACGAAGCATAGAACAAGAAGTCCCAGAGGCGGATGGGAATCCCCTGGGCCTCCGCCTCCTTGGGGTTGACTGAAATGAGTAGGAACTTTTTGCGAAAGATGAAATGAAACAAGCCGATCGCACCATAAAGCAGCGCCGTCTTTGCCACCTCCGGCCCCGAGACGGCCAGGATGTTGCCGACCAGCATATCCTTCAAGTGCTCGGTCTCTCCGGTGGCCTTACTCATGGCCAGGATGGCTGCGGCGGAAGCCACCGCGTAAGCGATGCCGATGACCGCTTCCTGAGGAATGTGCGCGCGGCGCGATCGGATGACAGAGAAAATCGCCGCCCCTAAGAACGTAAACCCCAGGCTGATCCAGTAGGTTTTGCCTCCGTGGGGATCGATCCCCATCAGGATGGCGACCACCGCTCCGAGCGCAGCAATCTGCGCCAGGGCGAGGTCGACAAAAATCACGCCGCGCTCGACCACGTGGACACCCAGATAGGCGTGGATTCCCGTCAAGATCAGGCTGGCCAAGAATGGCATGAGCAAAAACGGAAGAATTTCCATTCAACCTCCTCGAATAACCTACTGCTGGGTGGCCTTGAACGCTTTTGTCAGCAAAGCGATATCGTAATCGAAAAGCTGGAAGTAGTCGCTCACTTCTTTCTCGCCACCCACCGAAGGCAGAATCACGACTACCTGCGCTCCAGTATGGCTGGCGATGCTGTTGGGCGTCTTAAGGTCAAAGTAGGGCTCGACCATCACAACCTTCACATGCTCGCGGCGCATCAGTCCGATGAGGTCGATGGTGTGACTTGGGCTAGGTGGGATGCCGGGGCGTGGCTCGATGTAGCCGACTACATCCAAGCCAAACCGTTTGGTGAAGTTCGGCAACGATTTGTGGTAACTGATCACTTTTAGGCCGCGGAGAGGCTTCATTTCCTCATCCCACTTTTTTTCTTCGGTAGAAAGCCGCTGGCTGAAGGACTGGTAACGCTGCTCGAAGTAAGCCGAGTCTTGAGGTCGAATCTCCGTGAGCTTCATTTGAATCCCGCGAGCGATGCGGCGGCCGTTCTCCGGATCAAGCCAGTAGTGCGGATTGCCCAGAGGGTGGACGTCTCCCATGGCTCGGCTGACCACGCCGGTGGGCTTCTCTAATATCTCCGCGAACTCGGAGGCGTCGAGGTAGCCCGGGGCGCCAACCTGAATTCGTGGGTTGCCCGACTGCGCGATCAGCGGCGGCAGCCAGCCGATTTCCAACTGAAGTCCGACCACGATCAGGAGGTCCGCTTTGCGCAGCTTGAGGAGATAACTGGGCTTGGCTTCCACAAAGTGAGGGTCTTGATAGCCGCGTGCAATAGATTCCACATCGATTCGATCGCCGCCGACTTCCTCGGCAAGCGCAGCCAAATCGGAGGTGGCGGTAACTATTTTGAGATTTGAGGCCGCTTGAGCTGGCGCCGGGGAGAGCCCTGAAACCAGGAGAGCCATAACTACGATCCCAACAGTAAAGCGAAGCAAAACAGGTCGTTGAATCATTTAAATGCTCCTAAAAGGGATGAGCGCCGTGCGCCCCGAGAACGAACAGCAATTGGAACAGCAAATCGTTGCCCGTGCGGCCGTCCGCATAATGCGTGAAACGGTACTGCCCGCGGATCTGACTGAACTCGCTCGGCCAGTAGGTAATCACCGGTGAGAAGCCGCTGTCCGTCAGCAGTGCATTATCGGGTCGACCGGAACGGTCGTATCGCCCCCCGATCGTCCAGCGCCGATTCAAGCGATAATCGGCGGCGGTATAGAAACCAAATGCCCGCTGGATTGAATCCATCTGGTTCCGCCGGCTCCACACCATTTCCGTACGGGCAAGAAAATTGTGGTAGATGGCGCGCCGCAGGGGTTTCCATCGCAGCGTGGCGTCCATACCATAGAGTTGTGTGCGGAAGGCATTGCTACCGATGGCGAAACCGGCGTCGTTATGCCCACGAGCGTACGAGAAACCGATGTCCAGGTTGGTTGATTCTGTCAGGTCACGGTACCCGCGGAGGTGCCCGACGAGGCTGACGTCCCGCTTCTGGCTCGCTTGGAAGACATCTCCGGAATCCCCGCGAAAGATCTGTCCGGTCGCCTCCAGAAAAATGTCTTTGGGCGCGGGCAGGATGCGAGTTAGCGACAGCCCGGCATCCGTGATGCCCTCTTCTCCGCCCAACAGGTTTTCAGTTACCACCGGCCGATCCGTCCAGGGCAGGTTATGGGTGTGGAGCGTGTTGACGATGCCGAAGCTGGAACGCATCTTGCCCACTTTAGCTACGAACCCTGCGGGCAGTGACGTGAACGTGATGTAGCCTTCCTCCAGGTCCACTCCCTGCTCGCCGAAGGAGAGAAAGAAGTCTCCTCGCGCGTAGGGATCGATGATGGCTTGCAGGCCGACTTCGGACTCGGGCATTTCAAGCGAGGGGACGCCGCGTACGGGATCTTTCCCCACGGCCCCCAGGAAATTGCCAATAACGCTGATGTCCGGGTTCAGAGCTTTCGCAGCAGCACTCGCACCACCGTAGACTGGCAACTGCCCCGCAGACTCCCTCGGCAAGACCGGGCTCGTTGTGTCCGTGGTCTGGTTTGAAGCGGAAGCGGGCTCCGGCGCCAGACCAGCCGTGGCAGCTTTTGCACCGGGCAGCGGGGCAGTGCTCCCCGCCTGGCTCAAAGCCGCCAAACTCGCCTTCAGCGCCTTGACCTCCTCCTCCAACGCGGCGATCCGGGCTTCATCTTCCTTCAGTCGTTGCTGCGTGACGTCGGCTGTCTGCCCCCACGCCATTCCAACAGAGAAAAAAATCAAGCAAACAAAAAGGATAACTTGTCGCATGGTAACAATCTCCTACCGAGAGAGATGGTTTGATTTCACAAACGGCGAGCATCGTTTGCTGGTCCCGAAGAACACCTGGCTGCTCATGACAGTCTCCTCGCTCCTACGGCTTCGCGCAAATGTTCCAGTGCCAGCATGTAGGAAGCAGGAAATTCAGACCGAATCGTTAGCTGAGGGGTGGAGCGCGGCCGAAGGCTACACTCGGCAGGTGGGAATGGAATCCTTTTGAAGGAATAGCGGGTTGAAAGTAAACGGCAGTGACCGGCTGCGGGGTCGGCGACCCGGTCGAGGGCCGCACGGCGTTTTGCCGGACAATGAGGCAAACCGTGCAGGGATTCTTTCTCTGGTCCGAAGGCGTAGTGCGCCGATGCGTTCCGCGGATGGACTGGGCGCTTACAGGGAGGGGCAGCGTTTCTTCGTCCCAGTGGAACTCTGCCATCCACAAGAGCAGGAACTGGGTCAGCAGAAGAAAGCCGATGAGAAGAATTCGACTGGAGCGGGTTTTCGTACTACGCAGCACAGCAACCTGATTCTACCAGAGTCTCATGCGTTCAAGGAGCCCAATTTAAGCTGAAAACAGCGTTTGGCCAAGCGCAGACCGCCTGCCTTCAAGGACAATTCGCTCAGCAACCAAAGTCCTTCGGAATCATATTCCTGGATGCCGCCAACCACCCGTGGGTTGCTCCGGGATTGGAACGCCGTTTAACCCCAAAGGTACCCCTTCCCTCCTATCGGGACCCGCCCGGAAGGCGGCGGAGAATATCCTCCAACTTTCGCGCCATGATGGGAAGGCTGGTAATGTTTGCGTGGGCCTTCTTAATTTGATCGAGCGGGCGCGCCGGCGTCCCCCACAACGTGCTTCCCTTGCGCACGATTTTCCCGTCCAACACGCCGGCCTGGCCACCGATTACGGCACGGTCTTCGATACGCGCGCGAGGGCCGACTCCGACCTGCCCACCCATCACCACATAATCTCCGATCTGAGCGCTTCCTGAAATTCCCGTTTGCGCGGCGATCAACGAGTGGCGCCCGATCCGGACGTTGTGGGCTATCTGCACCAGGTTATCAATCTTGGTTCCTTCGCCGATCACCGTGTTGCCGAGCGAGCCTCGGTCTATAGTGGTGTTGCTTCCGATTTCGACGTCATCCTCGATAATGACCTGACCGATTTGCGGGAATTTGTGCTGGCGGCCTTCCGCGAAAACGTAGCCGAAGCCGTCTGAGCCGAGGACAACACCCGAGTGGAGCACCACACGATTGCCGATGCGCGCGCCGGCATCGACGCGTACGCGCGGGTGAAGAACACACTGCGCGCCCACTTGCGTGCCTTGTCCAAGAAACACACCGGCCCCGAGACGAGTCCCCGCCCCGACGCTCGCGCCGCGTTCGACGACAGCGTGCGGACCCACTGTGACGTCTAGAGCCAGCTTCGCCGTGGGATGAATGACGGCGGTCGGATGGATTCCTGGAGCGGGGGCCTCGGATGGCCCGAGCGCCTGCGCGGCGCGGATGAATGCAAACTTCGGACTTGCCACGGCGATAGTTGACCGGCCGGGGAGCGACGCGCTTTCAGGTATCAGGAGGCAGCCGGCACGCGAGCGGGTCGCTCGCTCGAGGGCGCGCGCGTCTTCCGCAAAACTCAGGTCATCGGGCGCGGCGGTTTCGAGCCCCGCGACGCCACGAATTTCCAGCTCCGCATCTCCCTCGACGCGCCCGTTCACCCTTTGGGCGATTTCAGAAACTTTCATGACGCACCCCGAATCTCCCCAGGCGGAATCCCAGGGTCAAATTTCTCAGGATTAATCGGCTTAGAAAGGATACAACGGCGGCTCGCCCGGCGGGCGTGTTTTCCAGCGGCGATGCACCCACAGCCAGTGGTCCGGATATCGGCGCACGTAGTCTTCAATCAACCGCGTAAAGTTCGCGGTGTTGACGGCGATTTCCTCCTCCGGATCATCCCGTCGAATCCACTCAACCCGATCGAAATGCAGCCGGTACTTGCGGAGTTTGGGGTCCCAAATGACCAAGCCGAGCACGATCGGGACTCCGGTCTTCTGGGCCAGGCGCGCCGGACCCGTGGTGGTGCAAGCGGCGCGGCCGAAAAAATCGACAAAGATTCCTTCCGCCGGCTGCATGTTTTGATCCATGAGAATCCCGACCGACTGACCCTGCTTGAGCGCGCGCAGCGATTGAAAGGCAAAATCTTTCTTTTCGATCGCGCTCCCGCCGCTGGCCGAGCGGTAAGCGTTGACGAGCGCGTCGATGCGAAGGTTGTCAAGCCCACGGACAACGAAGTTGCAGGGGAAACCATAGAGCCCGTGCGCGAAGGAACTGAGCTCCCAGTTTCCGAAATGGGCGGTGAGGAAGAGCACGCCCTTGCCCTGTTCCTTCGCCTGCGCGAAATTCTCAAAGGCGTCATACACGATCAGGGGCTCGATGTTTGAGCGGTTCAACCGGGGAAATTGGGCGAAGTCGGCGAGCATGCGCCCGAGGTTTTGAAAGAGGCGGAAGAGGACGCGGCGCCGCTCGCGCTCGGACCAGTCAGGGAAAGCCAGGCGGAGGTTGAACAGACCGACACGGCGCAGTCGCGGCCACAGCCAGTAACTCGCCACGCCCAGTGCCGCGCACACCGCGCGGCTCAAGCTGTGGGGCAGCCCGCCGAGAATCTTCAAGGTCCCCGCGGCGGCAAAGTACTCTATTTGATGGCGAAAAGAGCCACCCTCCACGCGCGCCGTGTTTTCAGCGCGCGCTCGAGACGATGCGGAGCTATCGGCCGTCCATTGTCCCATTCACCCTTTCAGCCAAGGCCCCGTGGGTGGGCCCAGGCTCCGCGACGGTTCTCCAAGTCCGCGCCTGGTCGCTGCTAATCGGCATGGAGGGTCAACTGTTCCGAAAAGAACGTGAGAATTTGATTCTCGTATTCCTTCTTTTCGGTACCAGTCACAAAAGCAATTTGTGTGTGATCCATCACCAACAGGCGTTTGGGCTGGCCGACGCGGTTGTAAAAATCTTCCGTAATCGCGGCCAGTGGCGCTACGTCCCGCCCGGAAATGAAAAACTTGTGCACGGAATCCAGTTTCGACAGATTTTGACTCAACTGCGGCTCTTGGGTGGCGATATTCAGAAGGCGGAACTCCGCATCCATCACCACGCGGAATAAAGTCGTCGAGCCCAGGATCTGATCGATTTGAGAGTTAAACATCTGAATCGGCTTCTCGTAAGCGTTGTCGACGACAACTGCCTTGACCAGAGGATTCCGCTCAGCCACAACGAGCGATGCATACCCCCCGGTGCTCTTCCCAAACAGTCCCACGCGGCGGGGATTGACCTCAGGTACGGTCATGACCTTGGCGATGGCCGCCTCGAGAACTTGCACCTGCCGCACACCGAGGTCTGTCACTCGATGATTCGGTTTGACGCCGTGGTAGTTGAAAATATAGACGTTGAAATGGCTTTCCTGAAGCACGGTCGCGAGCGAAAGCTGTTCCGAGCGGTTGGAATCATAGCCGTGACTGAGAATGATGACCGGCGCGCCCTTCAGGCCGTGCAAGAACCAGCCGTCGTGTTCCTGGCCTCCGGCATCGGTAAAATTCAGGCTCTCGTAATTGCTGAGGAGGAAGGACGAAGGGTTGACGTTCTCAGTAGAGTTATATTCCGTTATGATCCGATAAGTAAAGAATCCCCCGGCCGCCGCCAGCACAATCGCGCAAACTAAAACGAGTATCGCGACAATGATGACCAGCCTGCCGATGATTCCCGCCGACAGCCGCGACGGGGCAGCGATAGCGTGAGCTCGCCTACGTGCCATACGGTCGTCTTTACCCTACCCCCAGCCTATCGTCGTTTTTCGAACTCCGCCAGACGAAAACGCGTCATGTTATCACAACCGTTTTTGCCGACTGGAAAAAACTTTCGGTGCTCGGTCCCTCCCGACGCCGTCGCTGCCAAACGGATCGTCAACCGACCTGGGTCCCCCGGATCCCGAGGCCGGGTCAGGTTTTGCGCTATACTTCCTCAAGATGCCACGGCGGAAAGACCGCAACGGCCTTGAGGCCCTCGGCGGGAGTTTCCCCTCTGCGCCGAACCCTAAAGCCGACAAGTGGCAAGGGCAGGGTTGAGCCTTGGCGCCCGAAATTATTGATATCCGCCAATTCGACGCGAAGGCTTTCCAGCCGTTGCTGCAAGCGGAGTCGCGCGTCTGGAACGCCAACCTCCGGTGGGATTACACCGCATCGGTGGAGCTGATTACCTCGTGCCTTGAGGACAAGCGGCTTTCCGGTTATGCCCTGGTGAATCAGGATCGCATCCGGGGCTATAGCTTCTTCTTTTATGAAGGCGAAAAGGGGCTCATCGGGAACCTCTTTGTCGAGTCCGCCGACGGCTCGGGTCCCGGACAGGCCCGCGTGCTCCTTGACCACGTGCTAGAGACGATACTCGGCACCCCCGGGATCAGCCGAATTGAAACACAGCTTCCTCACTTTGCCTTCGAGGAGCTCGAGCCGGCGTTTCGAAAACGGAATTTCGAATGTTACAACCGCCGATTCATGGCCGTCTCGCTTGCTCCCTGGGCCGCGAACGTCGAAGGGGCCAAGCCGCGGACACCCCGCCTGCTCCCGCCCGAATTTCAGATGGTCCCTTGGGAAAGGAAGCACGATCATGAAGCCGCCCGGCTCCTTTACCTGACTTATCGCGATCACGTGGACGGCGCGATCAACGATCAGTACAGTTCTTCCGACGGGGCCGACCGCCTGATCGAAAACATCGTCTTTCATCGCGGCTGCGGAGAACATCTTCCGCAGGCCTCGCAGGTGGTTATTCACCGGCCTTCGAGAAAGGTCGCTGGCATCCTGGCGATTACTTCGGTGAGGGCAGAGACCGCCCATATTCCTCAAATAGCCGTCGAAGGGGAATTTCAAGGCTGCGGTTTGGGCACTGCGATGATGGAAATATCGTTTGAAGCGCTGGCCAATCGGGGATATCGCGAGGTTTCGCTGACCGTCACGGAGGCTAACACCGGAGCGGTGCGACTTTACGAACGGTCCGGGTTTGAAACCTTCCGGAAGTTCGGGGCTTTCGTTTGGAACCGCAAGAACCTCAGCCACAAGGGTCAAGGAAAACCGTAGAATCCCCCACCGTCGCGCGGCGCCCGCTTCCCTATTTCACTTTCGCCTTCAGAAGGTCTTTAAGCTCGTCCATGAATTCTCGGACGTCCTTGAAGTCCAGATAAACAGAGGCGAATCGGACGTAAGCCACCTTGTCAAGTTTCCTCAGGCGGCTCATCACCATTTCAGCCAAGTCGGTGGATGGTCGCTCGCGTTCCGTTGACTCTGCAACGTAAGCCTCTGCTTCGTTCACGATGTGTTCGAGCTTGGCAGGAGAAACGGGTCGCTTTGCGCAGGCCTTTAAGAGGCCGGCCAGCAGCTTTGGACGGTCAAATCTCTCCCGCCGGCCGTCTTTCTTCACAACCATGTAAGGGATTTCGTCAATGCGCTCGTAGGTAGTGAAGCGGCGTTCACACTTGGCACACTCGCGCCGGCGTCGAATCGTGTCCCCGATTTTCGCCTCGCGAGAATCCACCACTTTGTCTTGCACGTAGCCGCAAAATGGACATTTCATAAATTCGCCCGATGCCCTCCCGGCGACGTGCGCTCCCAGAATCGCTTGGGACCAGCCGAGCCCATTCAGAGTTTCTCCTGGAGAACTGCGCGCTCTTCCTCGACTATGCTTTCGAGCTTTTTGAACGACAATCCCTCTTTCACCAGCAAGACGAGACCCAGCAACGCACACGGGAATACCAGCATGATCCAGAGAAGAATGGAAGCGCCCGTAGCGTCCTGCAAACTTATCCCCATGAAGGCAGTCATCACCTTGATGATAATGACCTGAAATCCGCCCCCGATGCCGGGGATTTGAACCATCATGCCCATTATGGCGGAAAACAAGACTAGTGCGGCCGACATCCAGCTAAGGTCTCCAATTTCGCCTCCCATGCTTCGAAAGACCAGCCAGAAAAACGTTACATTCACGAACCAGAGCAAAGCCGTTGAAACGACACTGGCGGAAAGGTCTCTCAAGTTCCGGATCACGCCCAAGCCGTCCGCAAAGGACCGGAGGAAACGTTCGAAATGGCGCTGACTGTCCTCAGAAAGAAATCGCAGCCATTTGGGCGTCCGCAGCTTCATCGTTTCTGCACGCAGCCGGAACACAACCAGAAGCACGACACAAACCGCGGTTACGAGCAAGACCAGCAAGCCCACCCAGTGAGCCGCTCTGAGGGTGGAACCAGCTCCTTCCGAAACCGTTTCCAGGGGCGCCCAGAAAAGGGCCGCTGAAAAAAGCAGGGCGATGATGATGGTGTCGTAAATGCGTTCCAGCAACCAGACGGCGGCCATGGCCGTGTAGGAAACGCCTTCTTTCTTGGCGATGTACGCCGGACGCACGACTTCCCCGGGCCGCCCGATCAGATAGATGGCGCTGAAGCCGAGGATTTGCCCCGTGAACAGAACCCACAACGACGCCTTCTTGATGGGATCTAAAAAGAAGCCCCAGCGATACGCGCGGACCAGATAGCTGGTGTATGTCGCAAGCAGTGCCGGCAGCAGATATCCCGGGCTGGCGTTGG
>CAYZVR010000053.1:0-16420 GCA_964481715.1 uncultured Acidobacteriota bacterium
GCTCAACCGGGAAAGCGCAGCGCCCTGCCCCGACTAAATGTCTCATAAGAAAATTCTATCCTGGCGATTAGTTTTTTCGCTTGACATTGGTTTTACGAGTGGACTAGATTTATGGGCGATTGGTAGTCATTCGCAAGACGCTTCTTAACCTCAATAGCAGTCGGATTCCTAGTTGGTTCATACTATGAAGTGCCGGTGGGACCTGAAGGCGTAAGTTTAATATTTCTCCCCAATCGGGGAGGAGAACAAGGCTAGTCAGACTAGGGATCGCTCTCCGACCATGCTTGGCCGACACCAAAGGCGCAAGCGGTCAACTTCACTAAACTCAGCGTGGGAAAGTTTGGTTATTCGCCGTCCCAGGAGGGATGAGTTATGAGGAAGTCTGCTCTGTGGGGATTGTTGCTCGCTCTGCTCTGCGTCACCTCCACGACGTTCGCGCAGCAAACATCAGGATCCATCAGCGGGGTCGTCCAGGATGCCACGGGCGCCGTGATTGCGGGAGCTCAAGTCAAGATCACGAACCAGGGAACGGACGCTACGCGAAGTGTCACCACCGACAGCGTGGGGTTTTACACGGTTCCTGTCTTGCCTGTCGGGACCTACACGGTGAGTGCTTCCATGGCGGGATTCCAGACCTCTGTCCTGAAGGATATCGATTTACACATCCGCGATACCCAGACGGTCAACATCTCACTGAAAGTAGGCGCCGTGACGCAGTCGGTTGAGGTAGTTGGAGGCGGGAGCCAGGTGCAACTGCGCAGCAGTGAAGTCTCCAACCTGATCACGGGCCAACAAACCACTGAGTTGCCGCTCAACGGCCGCAGCTTTGTACAGTTGACGCTCCTGGTGCCGGGCGCTTCGGTGGCGAACGGCGCCAACATGCGCAATACCGGCCTCCTTTCGAGCGTGGACATTTCCATCAGCGGCAGCCCGTCGAACGCCAACATGTGGCTCGTTGACGGAACCAATAACGTGGATATCGGGTCCGGCCGTACCATCCTTGTTTATCCCTCTGTGGACTCCATCGCCGAATTCAAAATCGAGCGCAATTCGTACGGGCCTGAGATGGGAGCTTCCGGCGGGGCGCAAATCAACCTTGTGACAAAATCCGGAACCAACGCCTTCCACGGCTCTGGTTACGAATTCCTTCGCAACGATGCCCTGAACGCCGTCAACTATTTTCTAAACTCGGTGCCTCGAAACGCGGACGGCACGCGCGCCTCCCCGGTCGGGAAGCTCCGTTATAACGACTTCGGCTACACGGTGGGCGGACCTATCAAGAAGGACAAGGCATTCTTCTTCTGGTCGGAGGAGTGGCGCCACGAAAAACGCGGTATCACGCGCCAGTCACTGGTTCCTTCCCCCGCCGAGCGGGTCGGCGACTTCAGCGGCGTGATCAACCCTTTTTCGGGCGGTGTGCCGATTGATCCTTACACGGGCCTACCATTCCCGGGCAACGACATGCGGAACGATCCCAGCAAGCTGAGTCCAGCTGGCCTGGCAATTATGGATCTCTACCCCTTGCCCACTTTCTTTGATAATGGGCCCAACCCCGGGTGGCGCTGGCTCCAGCCGGTGACCACACCCATCAGCACACGCCAGGAACAGCTTCGCGTGGATTACAACATCACGCCAACCATGAGCCTGATGGGCCGTTACACGCAAGATTATTGGGTCAATAACGCGCCCAATTACGCCTCGGAGGGCGGCCTGTGGGGAGACACGGGTTTTCCGACGGTGGATTCGAACTGGGACCAGCCTTCCAAGAGCTTGGCCATCCAGTTGACCAACACCATTGGTCCGAGCATGGTCAACCAGTTCCAATTCTCCTACTCCAACAATCGGATCATCGTCACGCCGGGAATTGGACAAGACATCAACACAAAGATTAACGATGCGATTCCCGTGGCCTTTGCGAACAAATCGCCTGACCGGCCGCACTCCATCTTCTGGGGTGCGCCCATCGGGCCCGATCTGTGGAATCAATTCCCCTGGACGAACGGGCAGGACCTCTACGTTTGGAAGGATGACTTCTCTTTCGTTAAGGGCAACCATGCTTTGAAGTTGGGTGGCCTCTTCAGCCGCAACAAGAAAGATGAAGACATTGACAACCAGATCTCGCCGCAATTTTGGGGGCCCACTGCCATACCCGGAACAGGCGGCGTAAATGCTACCTCTGGCGGAGGCTGGGGTCCGGCAGCAGCCCCGGGCAATGGCGATGTGGTTACGGGGAACAACATTGCGGACCTCCTCTTGGCAGGGTCCTTTTGGGGTTCCGACGAACGAGATGCAACGCCTCGGGCGAGAACCCGCTGGCGCGACTACGAACTCTATGCCCGTGATACATGGCGCGCCACCCCGAGGCTCACCATTGATTTGGGTGTGCGCTGGAGTTACTTGCCCAACGCCTTTGACGCGCTGGACCTTATGGGCAACTTCGTGCCGGAAATCTTCGATCCCGCACAGGGCAGTGTGTTCAGCAATGGGATGATCTTCCCGACCGGGTATGTGAATTCGGATCGCGGGATCACCGGAGGCTCTGCAAACCTGAAGGGTCTGAATGTCAACGGCAGTTCGCTGGTTCATAACCATTGGGACGACTTCAGCCCGCGCGTCGGTTTCGCCTGGGACCCGACGGGAAGCGGCAAGTGGGCGATCCGAGTGGGAACCGGCATGTTCCACAACCGTGAAGCCATTAGCGACGTTTTGGCTCTCGGTGGCAACCCGCCTTTTTCCGCCATTGTGAACATCGGTAACGGGCGGCCGCTCGATACCCTGGATCCTTCCCTGATTCCAACGGCGGGTGTGGGCACTGCTACCCGGGGCAAGGACCTTCAGTCCAACACGCCCGGCAGTTACCAGTGGCACTTCACGATCGAGCGGGAGATCTGGAGTGATACCAAGATCGAGATTGGCTACGTGGGCAACCGCGGGCACCACTTGCCGCTCACCTTCAACCTTAACCAGGTACCTGGTGCTGATCGGAGGCAATACGTCGAGTGCCAGTTGGACATTGGCGATCAGACGCCTTGCGGTGATGCCGGCGACGGCAACAACCTCCGCAATCTGTTTGCCTTGAAGCGGGGCTCTGGTGAGGTTCAATGGTATCAGCGGGGCGGCAATTCGAGCTACCATGCCTTCCAGCTTTACCTGGTCAAGCGGTTCGCCCGTAACTTCTCGTACCAGTTGTCCTACAGCTTCTCGAAGGTATTGGGGACCTCGAACCTCGGCTACCTGACCGACCAGTACCTTACGGACTTCCAGGATGCCAAGTACGATCGGGGGTTGGCGAACTTCGACCGTACGCACATTCTTACCGTGAACGGTATCTACCGCTTGCCGGCGCTCGCGAATCGCCATTGGGCGACTCGCGGGGTCTTCGGCAACTGGGAACTGGCAAGCATATACTCTTACTCGACGGGTAACCCGATCACGATCAACATGTCGGGGGGCGGCATCGGAACGCAGAGCTTGCGGCCTGACCAAGTCGGCGATCCGCGCCTCGCAAACCCGTCGGACAAGACGGTCTGGCTCGACGCCAATGCCTTCGCATTGCCCGTCGAAATGGGCCGGCTGGGTTTCTCGGCGAAGAATCAAACCCGAAACCCGCCTATCAACAACTGGGACATGGCTTTCTACAAGAACTTCCCGTTGGGTTTCCGGGAGGGCATGGCCATCCAGTTTCGTGGGGAATTCTTCAACTTCCTGAACCATACCCAGTTCATGAACCCCAACACGAACTGGCAAGTGGACCAACTGGATGGTGACGCGGCCACCGGCAAGTACACCTCCTGTGGTGCCGGCGCCTCCTTCCCGCAGTGCAACGTGAATACGGATTTTGGACGAATCAACCGCGCCCGCGATGGGCGGGAGATTCAATTCGCCATCAAGGTCCTGTTCTAAGGCAGCGCGGGTTTCTCTTCCATGGGGCGTGCAAGGATGACTTGCACGCCCCTTTTTCTTTTGGCTTAATGGATGAGTGATGCCATTCCGGTGGGGAAGAATCGCTCCGTCTTACTTCGGGACTCTGCTTGTAGCGGTGTCTCTATCGTGGGCTCAAACCGCCCGCAAAGCCGCACGAGGCCCGAGCGAAATCGTTGCTGACCACTTGAGCCTGGCCCGCCAGGCCCAGCAGGCGGGCGATTCGATTCGCGCTGAGAGTGAATACCGCGAGGCGCTAGGGCTGGCGCTGACGCAACTCGGGGGAATCTACAACGCGCTCGACCAGATGAAGCGCTCCGAAGAAGCCTACCAGCAGGCGACCGAAGCCTTTGCTAATTCCGACGACGCGCTGATCGGCCTGGGCATCGTCTATCTGCGCACGGCGCAGGCCGACAAAGGCATCGCTGCGGCGCGCAGGCTGCTCGACCAGAATCCCTTCAATCCCAAAGCGCGGCAGTTGCTCGGCGAACTGTACCTCGGATCGCGCAACTACAAGGGCGCCACCTACGAGCTGGAAGAGGCACACCGGCTCGACCCGGAAAGCTTCGACATCGCGTACATGCTCGGGTACGCGTACCTCGAAAACAAACAGCTCGATTCGGCCCGCAAAATCTTCGCCGGGATGCAGGAGCAGCTCGGCGACTCGCCTCAATTGCACATGCTGTTCGGCCGTGTATATCGCGAGGCCGAGTTTATTTCGGAAGCCACCAGCGAGTTCGAGCGGGCCGCGGCGCTCGATCCGCACTATCCCCGCGTCCACTATTACCTCGGCCTGGCATATCTGTTGCGAGAAGGAACGACCAAACTGGCGGGGGCCCGTGAGCAATTCCAGCTTGAGCTCCAACGTGACCCCAATGAATATCTGGCCAATTACTTCAGCGGAGTCGTCTGTCTGCTGGAGAGAAATCTGCCGGATGCGGTCAAGTATCTGGAAAAGGCCTCGCAACTGAATCCAAAGAGTGCAGACGCTTTCAACTTCCTCGGCCAGGCCCTGACACTGTCCCAGCAGTACGAGCGTGCCGAACCCGCGCTGGAGAAGGCCATCGCGCTGAGCCCGGACCCATCAATCAATAATTACAGAATCTCCAGCGCACACTACATGCTCGGTCAGGTGTATCGTCATTTTGGAAGAACCGGTGACGCCCAAACGCAGTTTGCCGAGGCGAAAGAGTTGAAGAATAAACTGGCACAGAGTGATCAAGAGAGAATGCAAGCTTTTCTGGGCACGGGAGAGTCCGGACGGCAAGACCCTGATATTGGAGAGTTGGCAAAACCCTCCGAAGACGTCATGATTTTTCTCGAACAAAATCCGCCCAGCGAGCGTGAGCGGGCAGACATGGAAAAGCTGGAGAAATTTTACGTGGAAGTGGCTGGAGACGCCTTCTACCAGTTGGGTCATATGGCGGTCGCCCGGAAGGACTTTGCGCGCGCCGCGGAATTTTGGGAGCACGCGGCGCTGTGGAGTCCTGATTTGACCGACCTGAATTACAATCTGGGCCTGGCCTACTTCAAAGCTCAGAAATATAAGAACGCCATTCCTCCTCTCGAACGTGTTTGCTCCAAAGAACCCGCGCGAACTCCGGCGCAGGTCCTGCTTGGACTGAGTTATTACTTCGCCGATGACTATCGGCACGCCCGCGAACGCCTTGAGTCATTAACAGGCAGCGCCGGACAGGATCCGCAAGTGATGTACGCGCTCGCCCTTTCCATGGGCCATACTGGCGACGTGGCGCGGGGCGAGCAAATCCTTCGACGAATGGTCGAACAACAACCGCGGGCGGCGGAGTTGCATCAGGGATTGGGCCAGGTTCAGGCACTGGGGGGCATGTATGCCGACGCAGCCGGGGAATTTTCCAAGGCTCTGGAAATCAATCCGGACTTACCGGACGGCCACTATTACATGGGCCTGGCGTTGTTCATGCAGTCGAAATTTCAAGCGGCCTCCGACCAATTCCGGCAGGAAATTGAACGGAATCCTCGCCACGCCAAAGCCCAATACCATTTGGGATTGGCTCTTATGTCGATGGACCGGCTCGAAGAAGGTCTCGGCAGGTTCGAAGAGGCCATCCGCCTCGATCCCACCTACGCCGAAGCATATTACGAGATTGGCAAATTGCAATTGAAGCGAGGGAAGGTTGAAGAGTCGCTCAAATACCTTGCGAAAGCAGCTCAGCTTTCTCCCGATAAGTCCTATATCCAATACCAGCTTTCGCAAGCCTATCTCAAGTTGGGCCGCTCCGACGAAGCCCAAGCGGCGCTGGCCCGTTACCGCGACCTGAAAGCGGCGGAGCGCAAGAGGGCGCCCGATGCTCCGCATAGTTCTCTCGAAGCCCCAAGGCCCTGATCCTCAGTTTTCCACCTTAAAGGCCGCGCGGGACATTGCGGTCTCGCCAGAGAGACTATCGCGGACCGTTGCAATGAGCACGTAGTCGCCGGGTTGCAGGTTGGCGAGTTGCAAATACCGAGCCAAGGTGATGTGCGGAATGGGTTCGGCGAGATAATCGTTCAACCGGTAGTCCGGAAGATGTACGTTCATCGGTCGTCCATCCCGCATCAGGGATAATTGGACCGCGACATCCGCCTTCTTGCTGTGCGTGTCTGACTGGGCGTTGTAAATATCGAAATAGAAAATCAGGTTGTCGCCATTGCGGAAATGGCAACGCGCGGAAGGGAGTATCTTGACTCCCTTAACGGTCAGAAATCCCTGCCCGGCTTCGGAAACCTTGTTAACTTCCTTGCTGAGCAAGATCGGACTGACCGAAAGTTGATCGACCGGCGCGCGCAGTTCGAGACCCTGCGCGCGATAAAACAGCGCGCCCGAGGAAACGTCTTTCACCGCGACTTCGAAGGAGTATTTCCCCGGCGGAAGCTGTAAAACGTCCATAAAGCTTACGCTACCGGTCTGGAGGAGATCGAATTCCTGATCGGTAATACTGTACACACGGGGCTCATCAAATCGGAAAACGAACTGACCCTCGCTGTCAATGATCAACCCGAGTATTTGCAGGCGCGCGACGTGCGTTTTCTCGACTTGGTTGAACTGGATCGAATTCGTGGGCAACTCCACGATGACGGGGACTCGGTAACTCCCACCCGCGTCCTGAAAACCCGCCGCCTGCAAATACAGCGGGGCAGCGGATTCCTGATTACGCGATTGATTGAGAAGGACAAATTCTTCTGGAGTCAGGAATTCGTACCCGGGAGGAATCGCGTAATATCCATTGCGGGCCCTTACCTGGAGTCCCGAACCGCGGACATCCACAGTGATTTTCCGGAATTCACCGTCGAAATTACTTTTCAGCGGACGATAGGAAAGCAAATAATAACTGTGCATCTCTTCGCCCACACGCTCGAGGGCGTTGTTGATGTCGTTGGTATTTCGGATCAGGAATCCGCCCGTGGCATTCGCGACGAAGCGCAGAGCGCTCTCGCGAAGGTCGCTTCCAACCTGTCTGGCTCGATCGAAGTTGGTTTCTCCCCCATGGGATTGCATGCGCTGTCGCTGACTCTGGTTGACGGCGTTAATGCTGGAGAGCTCGTCCTGCGGCAGGGCGTCACTGCTGATGGCCCTGGTTTCGAGCCCCTGCGGCTCGATGGAATAAATCGCCATGCGTGAGCGATGTGCCAAGTCCACAACCGAGTGCAGTTCGCCTTCCATCGTACCTCCGACCACAAACCCGCCGGAGAAAAGGATGAGCGACTTCCGTCCTGGGATTTCTTTCACACCCAGAGCAATGGCGCGGATGGCGGTCAGAACTTTCCGGGTCTGCCACTGATCCATCGAAGAACTCATGGCGTAATACTGATCGGCGATCCGCTGGGCCAGCATGGCTGCCCCGTGTTGTGAACCTTGCGCTGCCACGGCCGACGCCGCAGCCCCCGCGCCGGGACCCGAAATGCCCGTGGGCGTGGAAAACGTGTCGACCTGGCTGGACGCGATCTGGCCTCCTGCGATGCCCTGGCTGAGAGCGGCGCGATCGCCCGCCAGGGCCGATCCGCTTACGTCTGTGGTCCTGAGTGCCGCCAGGAGAAGTGACTTGTTGTTGGTGAAATCGGTCAAGAACCGCAACCCCGAGCCTAGGACGAAGACTGCAAGCAGCTCGTTGGGGTGCAAGTTTTCTTCAATGTATTTGGTCGACGCCTCGCGCACTCGCAACTGATTCTCAAATTGCGTGGTTGAATAGTCCAGTAGGAAAATGGTCAGGCTGGGTTCCTGGTTTCCCGTGGCGGGGGCCTCCTGCAAGACGACTTGCTGAGGAGGTGCCTCTGACGGCATGACCGTCCTGGGCGTGCCGCGATAGAGATGGAATGAAGTGATTTCTTGAGGCACTTCGTCTTCGCGTACCTGAAAATCGTCCTGCGTCAGGTCCGTGACGACCCGATTCTTGCGATCCGTAACAACCACATCAACCAGAACTTCTGCTGCACCGGATTGAATGACGGTCTGCCCGGAATTCGGCTGCTCCTGGGCGTTCAGTTCGTATCGAACAGGACTCAAAAGGACGAGCAAGAGGGCGATTCCGAACCCGGCGCGCACTCGATTGATGCGCATTAGATATGCCTCCAGAGGGATTCGATCTAGTATCGCATAGCGAGCGGTTGATGTCCAGAAAGTTACAGATTTTCAGCAAGATCCTTCGTCAAATGCCGGAACTAAGCAATCCAACCACGTGGGCCTTCGGAGCGAAGCCCTGCTGGAAACGAATCCTCAGACCTAACCGGTAATCGGGGGTAGACGAGACCGTCGCCGCCGTGGTATAAGCGTTGGAGTTTCAGGGGCCTGCGGGGCCGGATTTGTGCAACCGGCCCGGGTAGCTGACATCTAATAAAAAATCGTGTAGAATTTGTAGTTCGTTTGCCGGATTCCTATTTCCACCCGCATGGGGCAGGTTTGGCTCAAAGGGAGCCTGAAGGCATCGCAAAATCAGTTCAGGAGGAAGTATGACGGGACAAGAGCAGCAGAAATCGGCAAAGCCGGCCACCCCTTTTCGAGTGGATGTCCAGCTGCACGACTTGCTGATGAATCCTGGAGCGAGGCCGCAAGTACCGCCAGTCCTCCAGCCCAAAACGGAGGAATTGACCCTGCCCACGCCGGTATACCCGCAACGGTCCTACGAGCGCAACATGACGGAGCGCGAGTATCACCGGCTGAATACCAAGCGCGCGTTCATGTCCTGGGGCTGGCCATTCGTCAAGTCGCTGTATTACCGGAACGAGCTTCGGCCGATCATCGCCTACCTCTTTACCGAGTTTAAGTGCAACATTGACTGCCACTACTGCTGGTCCTTCAACAACAACGTGAAAGGCATGTCGGAGGACACAGGTCGGCGCGCGATCGACTGGCTGGAATCGATTGGCTGCCGCGTGCTGGCGCTGATGGGCGGAGAGCCGTTGTTGCGCCCCGATTACCTCCACAAGATCATTTACTACGCGGCGAAGAAGGGATTTTTCGTCTATCTACCCACCAACGGCCGCCTGATGCGCCCCGAGGTTCTCGACCACATCGGCGATGCGGGCGTGAGTACCATCAATCTGGCCATTGATTGCGTGAACGAAAAGCCCGGGTTGCCCAAGGCGCTCAATCGTATCCAGCCGTACTTCGATTACATGGTCAAAATGCAGCATCGCTACGGCTACACGGCGTTTATTAACATCAACATCACGCACATCAACCAGGACGACGTCGTCGAGCTCACAGAGATCGCGCGCGCAAACGGCCTCGCCACGGACTATCACTTGAATGAGGCGCCGCTTACCGAGCAATCACACTTCAAGCACATGGACCGCAACGAGACCTACCTCACCCCCGAAGACTATCCCAAGGTGGAAGCGCTGCTCGACTATCTGATGGACAAGCAACGCCAGGGCTACAAGATGGCGAACCCCATCCAGCACATGCACGAGATGAAAAAGCTGATGCGCGGGGCGGTGCCTGCCTGGCCCTGCCGCGCCGGGCAGAACAACTTGATTATCCGCCCGGACGGGACGCTTGCGCCGTGCTTCCCCATGTATTCGGCGAGCTACGACTGGGGGACGGTTGGAAACCATAAGTTCGAGGTCAAACAACTCGACGAAATGAAAAAGGAGTGTTCCACGCACTGCCTCTCGACCTGCAATTTCATCCTGTCCCACTGTTATAGCGCCCGCCGCGTCACCAAGTGGATGTTCAAGCAGGCGCGCCATGGCTTCCACGGTGTAACAGGAAGCTTCGACAACTAGAACCTTTCGCAAAACCCGCGCCGCTCGCGATCCCAATGGATTTGCGGGCGGCGTCTTTTTTGCAGAATATCGCCCGCGTTTTGGCGAACCCTTCCCGCAAGATAAAACATCCCATTAATTGTTCGCCTTGTCCGGAAGCAAAGTGCGCCGAAAAGGTGTAACGTGAGAACGAAGTTTCCCCGCGATTTCAATTGTGTTCGAAAGGGGGGCGCGACCATGGATCGATGGTTTTTCATTCCTTTCCTGGTGATTCTCTCGGTTGTCCCCGCCCCGGCACAGGAGAAAGGGACCGTCCGGACAGGTGAGCCGCCAGCGGCGGTTTCCGCTGAGCCCCAGCAGCCCGGTCCCCAACTAATCGTAAACGGCAAAGTTCTTGGCGAAAAGGTTTCCCGGCGCGCAGGAGAATTCTGCCTGGTTTGCGACAAGCCCATCGGCAGTGAGGACGTCGTTTATCTTGTAAATGGCCAAAGGGTCGCGCTGCATGCGGCCCGCTGCTACGCCTTGTTCCAAAAGGTGCCCTCGAAGTTCCTGGTGCTTCTCCGTCCGCAGGGAGCTTTTCTGGGAGCCAGCAACCAGGAGCAAGAACTTTCTTTCACATGGTTTCTGGCGGGACTTTACGTTTTGCTGGGGTTGGTTTTCGCCGCACTTTGTGCGCAGCGTGCCATGAACTCAGGGCGAAATCCCGCGACCTGGTTTGGCTTGGGCATGGTGCTGAACGCGTTTGGATATCTTCTGTTGCTTACCCGGCCCAAACTGGAGGTCCACGCTCCGGGCGGCGTGCCCGAAGGCCTGGGGAAAGTGGCGACGACTTTCGCGCCTCTTCCTTGTCCCAAGTGTGGAGAGTTGAACCATCCTGCGGCGAAGCAATGCGCCGCCTGCGGACAAAAACTTCAATCGGCAGTCATCTCGGAAGTCGGAAAGGCCGGGTTGCGCTCGAGCTGAGGGGCGACAAGGAATGCTGGACAAGATCAAAAACTTTCTGCGGGCGATTTTTGAAAGCGCGGACATGACCGAGCGCCGTCCAGTCGTGGACGCGCACTTCGAGAGCCTTGTGCCGGGGTTGTACGTGATCGGCGATCTGTCCGGGGCTCCGGTTATCAAACTGGCCATGGAGCAGGGCTATAACGTTGTTCAACACATCGCCTCCAAACCTGACGCCCGAATCGGAAGTCCGAATGTATTTGACATCCTGGTAGTCGGCGCCGGCGCCGCTGGACTGAACGCCGCGCTCGCCGCCAAGGAAATGGGACTCCGCACTCTGGTCCTCGAAAAGAGCAAAGTCGCGAACACCATCGAAAATTTTCCAGAAGGCAAGTGGGTGTATGCCGAGCCGGACCAGTCTCCGCCCAAGGGCAAATTGTGGCTCGACGGCGCGCGCAAAGAGGATTTGATTGAACGGTGGCACCAGATTGTGAAGGAAAATGCCCTTGAGCTTCACACCGAGGAAGGACTGAAGTCACTCGAAAAACAAAATGATGAGACTTTTCGTGTCATCAGCGAGAAGGCTGAATATCGTGCGCGCCGCGTGATCCTGGCGTCCGGGCAACGCGGAAATCCGCGCAAACTGAAAGTTCCGGGTGAGGACCAGGAGCGCGTCTATCACCGCGTCTACAGTCCCAGGCATTATCACGGAGAGAAGATCCTGGTGGTCGGTGGAGGCAACAGCGCCGCGGAGGCCGCCCTCACGCTCAGCGAGCAAAATCAGGTCACGGTCAGTTATCGGGGCGAGCAATTCTACCGGCTTTTCAAGGACAACGAAGCCCTCATCAACGAAGCGATCGCGAGCGGCCGGGTCAAACCCATCTTTAACTCCAACGTCGTTGAATTCGGCGAACGGCAGACCACGCTCGAAGTCGAAAAGGGCGGCCACAAGATTCGCGAGAAAGTGGACTTCGATCATGCATTCGTTCTGATCGGCTCGGAGTTCCCCGGGAAATTTCTGAAATCGCTGGGCCTCAAGCTCGAGAACGAATGGAGCGGAAACTGGCTGCGCGCTGCAGGACTAACCCTCGCCTTATTCCTCGGCCTTTGGATCCTGGGTGGTGAGGCTTCGGTCGATACCATCCAGCATTTGCCGCCCTGGGCCGGCGGACTGATAGCCCTGACCGCGTTTGCAGGGCTCCTCGCAACCGGTTTGAAGAATGACCGTTTTGCCTGGTTTGGAGTATCGTTTTTCATCTGCTATTCGATTTACGGAATCAAGATTGGCGGGCCGGGTCAGGAATACTGGCCTTACCGCGGCTGGGGGTATGAGCTGGTCTCGTTTTTCGGACGGCCGCCATCGTTTTGGTACACGATTCTCTACACGGCGGTCATGACCGTTTTCGGCATTCAGGCATTGAAACGGTGGGGCCTGGACCGCAAAGACAAATTCCAGATCTGGCGTTACGTAAGCCTGATCGGTTTCCAGTGGATTTTCTTTTTCCTGATACCCGAGTTTCTTTTTCAGTGGGCCGTCAAATATCAATGGGTGGGCGCGCGCCTCGCAAACGATCCAACTTTCACCGGGCAGGCTTGGAGAAGCTACGGCATCGTTTACGCCTGGCCGTTGTTTTTCTACACTTTTTTCGGTGACCCTCACAAAATCTGGATTATCTGGGGCTTGGCGCTCGCCTTCGGCATCATTCCGCTTTTCGTTTTGTGGAATGGCAAGCGCTACTGCTCGTGGATTTGCGGGTGCGGCGGCCTGGCGGAGACTTTGGGAGACCGCTGGCGGCACCTGGCGCCCAAAGGGAAGGCAAGCAAGCGCTGGGAGGCGATGAACATCATCGTGCTGGCGGCTGCCGTCGTCGTCACGCTCGCGGTGGTTTTGCGTGATGTATTTTCATGGCTGGGCGGTCCGTCGGCTACCGCCCTGAACTTTTATCACGTCGCCGCCGACGTCTGGCTGGTCGGCATCCTGCCCGTTACGCTCTATCCCTTCCTGGGAGGCAAGGTTTGGTGCCGTTACTGGTGCCCGCTGGCCAAGATGATGGAAATGTTCAGCCACGCTTACGCCAAGCTCGGCATCAGCCGATATCGCATCGAATCTAACGACAAATGCATTGCCTGCACGGAGTGCACCCGCAATTGTCTGGTGGGAATTGACGTGATGAGCTTCGCGCTCAAGCAGGAACCCATCACCAATGGCAACTCCTGTTGCATCGGTTGCGGCGTTTGTGTCACCGTTTGCCCGATGGATGTCCTGAGTTTCGGCAGGGGCAAGCCCACAAGTAATCTGGTGGGCATTAAACCCCTCGTGCCGTCTCAACCCCAGCCCACCGTTCGAGTTTAAGATATTCTCCTCTTTGGCTTTTCCCTTTTAGTTTGTCGCATTTTCCGGTTCGGCGTGCACTCGCGAATATCCAGAATGAATCCGGGTGAGCGTTTCGAGCGGAAGTTTGTTTCGCCCTGTAAACAATCCTTGACCCCTATCGGCGAGTTTGTTCAAATGTGCAGCTGAAGCTTTTTCAAATTCGCCTGGCGCGAAAGTTTCAGTCGTCGAGTTAGGGTCCTTTGGCGCAAACGACACGGTTACCAAGACGAGATTTTTTCAAGCGAGCGAGCTGCTTGGTATTCGGCGGCTTCGTCTTCTCGCGCCTTCTTTCTGCCGTTGGAGTCGAACTTTCGAATCCCATCGGCTACGCAACTATTTCGTGGCCTAGGAGTAAATTCGATCATGCCTTGCAGACGATCTCGCGCCTTGGCTTCAAAGGCGTTCAGTTGCTTGGCTGGACAAGTGACGCGTTCGCGGGCGGAAAGAGTGGCGATCTTCGCGAGCAGTTGAGCGCCTTACACCTCCAGCCGGTCACGCTTTCTTGTTCGGATTTAGATCTGGACCCCGCCAACTTGGCCGATGTGAGTGAAAAGTTTCACAGCTACGCAACCTTTTTCAAGCAATTGAACGGTAGATACTTGCAGATGACCGACGGCGGCCGGCCCGACGCGAAATACACCGCAACTCAGATAAAAGCTTTCGGCCAAGGAATGAATCAACTCGGGAAGATCGCGCGAGACGCCGGTCTTGCCATGGGATATCACCCGCACGTCGGGACGCTCGGGGAAACGCGCGAAGGCCTGGGACGAGTTCTGGATGCAACCGACCCGCGTTACGTGAAACTGATTGCCGACGTCGCCCACCTCACGCTCGGCGGTTCGGACCCCGCTGAGGTCATATCCACCTACCGCGAGCGGCTGCTTTTTTGCCATTTCAAGGATATCCGCAAGGATGCGGCCGAGCTGCATCAGAAAAACCCTGACGCTTTGCGCCAGACGAAATTTCAGTTCACCGAGATTGGAGCCGGAATCGTAAACTTTCCGGCGATCGTCCGGACATTTCGTGAGATTGCGTTCAACGGATGGGTCATTGTCGAGCTCGACGACTCTGAGCGCCGGCCTGGCGGTCCCGACGAAAGCGCGGAAATGAATAAGAGCGCCATCGAGAAGCTGGGATTGCGATTATAATTGCTGCACCGAGACGGCGTGGCCGGGGAGTGAATCATGACGGGGCGATGGACGCGGAGAAAATTACTTCAGGTGACGATCGCGGCTGTCCCGGGAGCCGCAGCCTTTCTTTCATCGGCCCGAATCTCTTTGGCCGCGCTGCCTTTCAAACTCGGAATCATCACCGACGAAATCACAGAGGATGTCGGCCAGGCCCTTGACTTCATTTCGAGTTATTCGCTCGAGTACTGCGAGTTGCGCGGGCTTTGGAGTAAGAACATCATGAATCTTTCCGAGGATGAGCTCAGTCGCGCCCGGGACTTGATTGAAAAACATCGCCTTCAGGTCAGCGACATCGGGTCGCCCATCATGAAGTACAATCTTCCAGAAATGCCCGCGCGGGCGGAGAAGCGCGACACCTTTCACGCTAACTTCGCGGAGGAAGACACCCAGCGCCTTCTCCACAAGGCATTTGACCTGGCGAGATTCTTCGGCACGCGCAAGATCCGGGTTTTCAGCTACTGGCGCGTTGACGATCCGGAGAAAGCCTATCCGTACGTTCGAGATCGGCTGGCAAATGCCGCTGAAATCGCGCGCCAAAACAGCATGCTGCTGGTTCTGGAAAACGAACCCGAATGCAACATCGGTACGGGCAAGGAACTTGGACGAGTACTGAAAGACATCAACTCACCTCACTTGCAGGGCAACTGGGATCCTGCTAACGCCGCAATGCTTGACGAGATTCCTTTTCCCGAGGGCTACCGCCACGTACGCGATTGGTTCGCCCATGTGCACGTCAAAGATGTCAAGAAGGACTCGAAAACGGGTAAGCTCTCCTGGGCGCCGGTCGGTGGAGGGTTCATCGATTGGAAAGGCCAGCTGGAGGCGCTGCGAATTGACGGGTACGAAGGCACCATGTCTCTCGAGACGCATTACCTGCGGGGAGACGGCAACACGGTCGAGAGTACGCGGGAGTCACTCGAAGGGCTGTTGAAACTTGTTCGGAGTTTATAAGTACCGCGAGTGAAGCGCGGCTTCTTGCGGCGGCCTCGCGGTCATCAAAAGGGCGGCCCGATTGGCCGCACACGGAGGAATTTATGAGCCATGATAAGGAAGTTTCTCGCCGTGATTTCTTGAAGACCGGCGCCAAAACAGGCGCGGGGCTGGCTGCTCTGGGAGGGATTTCGTTTATCGCCCACCCGGAAAGGGTCTTCGGCGCCAACGACCGCGTGCGCATTGGGGTTACAGGACTGCACGGTCGCGGCTGGGATCACGTGACGGAAATCTCACCGCTGAAGAACGTGGAGATTGCGGCTTTCTGCGACGTCGATGAAAACGTAATCAACCAGAGGCTGGCCGAGGCCGAAAAGTTGAAATTGCCGAAACCCGCGACGTTCACGGATTTCCGCAAGATGCTCGAAGAAAAGTCACTTGACGCGGTCACCATCGCCACGCCCAATCACTGGCACACCCTGCAATCCATTTGGGCGTGCCAGGCCGGCAAAGATGTTTATGTCGAAAAGCCTTGCTCGCACAATCTGTGGGAGGGCCGGCAGCTCGTGCGCGCTGCGGAAAAATACAACCGCATCGTGCAGCACGGGACGCAGAGCCGATCCCATCGAGGAATCATCGAAGGCATCCAGAAGATGCGCGACGGCCTGGTGGGAGATATCTACCTGGCGCGCGCCCTGTGTACCAAGCGGCGGAACACAATCGGCCGTGCGTCGGAGGAATCCATCCCCGCGGGGGTCAATTACGACCTCTGGACCGGCCCGGCTCCCATGAAGCCTTTCACCAAGAATCGCTTCCACTACAACTGGCACTGGATCTGGGACAC
>CAYZVR010000054.1:0-16242 GCA_964481715.1 uncultured Acidobacteriota bacterium
CCCCACCAACTAGCTAATCGGCCGCAGCCCCCTCCTCCAGTGACCCTTGCGGGCCTTTGATCCCAGCTACATATGTAGCCGGGACGTTATGCGGTATTAGCCCGAGTTTCCCCAGGTTATCCCCCGCTCGAGGGTAGGTTAGCTACGTGTTACTCACCCGGACGCCACTTTACTCGCCCGAATGTATTGCTACACCCGAACTTTCTCGTTCGACTTGCATGTGTTAGGCACGCCGCCAGCGTTGATTCTGAGCCAGGATCAAACTCTCATTTGAAATCGGCTCTCGCGTCTTTGTAGCGCCGCCCTTCAGGGCGGCAAATGCCGGGCTCAAGCCCGGCCCTACACCGGCGCGTCGTTCTATTTTGTGAGTCCTCTCGTTCCGCCAAAACGGGACAAAAGGTTTTGAACCTTCCGCGAGGCTATCCCGCAGAAGATTCTGTCGCTCAGCTTTGCACAAGATTCGGGACTCGGTTTTCGGGACTCGCGATCGGCCTTTCGGCTAACCCCTAATCCCTAGCCCCTCGTCCCTGCACTTGCGCATTGACGTGGCTTGCTCAACTCAGTTGTCAAAGAGCGAGTTCTCCCGCGCGCCGCTTACTGGCCTGCCAGTGCAGCTTTCGCTGGCCGGTCGGGCCTTCTCGCCACGGCGGGATCCCCAAAATCGGGGTGGGTCCGGCGATGTTTCGCCCTACGCAAAGGTCAATCTTCCAACCTCTGTCGCCGGATACTCTGTAAGGAGATTCCTGTACAGGGCAATTTCAAAGATTATAGGAGAAATTCGCGCTTGTCAAGCCGAATTCGTAGGGGCGCACCCACGTGTCCGCCCACGCGATCATGTCCGCCCGTGTCCCTCAACCCGCCCGCCTCGGCCAGCCCGATGCACTCCCCTACCCATTCCGACCGCACACATCGCAAGCTGCGCGATAGTTGCGCCAAGCGCGTGCCAAAACGGGCTGGGACTGACGCGTTTCTTTTCAAGCGGGCAGATGTCCCTTTTTGAACAGACAGCTCAAGTCTCGACCTGTCAGACTTTCCAAGGACTTGTGATATAAGAATCGAAATCCCTGTTCAGTTCGGATCGGGAGGTGACACCATGCGGAAACGATCTGGAAATTACCGGTGGGCGTTTGTGGCTTTGGCGGGAACGGTTTTGTTTCTGACAAGCTGCGAACAGAAGAGCATCAACCAAATCTTGGCCGACCCGCAACGCTATGCGAACCGTGAAGTCGGGGTGGTGGGCACGGTGGTCAAGAGCTACTCGGTCTTGGGTAATGGGTTTTATCAAATTGATGACGGGACAGGCAAGCTGTGGGTGGTCTCTAAGACCGGCGTGCCGAGGGATGGCGCGCGCGTCGCAGTGAAGGGGAAAATCCGCGAAGGCTTCAACCTGGGAGATTTGGGATCCGTCTTGAAATTGCCCGAAGCTGTCCGTTCCGGCCTGGTCATGGTTGAATCCAGCCACAAAGCAAAAAATTAAATTCCCAAGGGCGCGCAAAATCCGTCGAGGCAGGAATCCTCCCCCACTCGACGGGGTGGCATCCCTGGACTCGTTCATATTGATCCGTGACCGTCCCAGGATCGGACCCGCCCGCCGCGCGGCTCTCTCCTGTAGGGGCGGGTCTTGACCCGCCCTCCGCGCCCAACGGAACGCCGGCCGGCGGTCCTCAACCTCACTCAAGACTCAAGTCCCTGGAGGAATGAATACCACTTAATCCTCCCCGCCATCTGGGCGTCCCCCATTTCAACAAGCTTGGGCGACGCGTCTCCGTACACCGCGACCGCATGAGCATCGGCGAATTCGTTGAAGAGCTTGTCCAGAGCTTCGCCAATGTGCATGCGATGCTCAATCAAACCCTCCGAGCCTACATAGGCCTCACGGATCTCGCACTCGGTCCCATCCCTGCTGATAAACCAGTCATAGCGGATCGTTTTCGTGTCCTTCTCTTTGGTCTGCCTGATGCATTCGGCCGCTTGTTGCTTGAACCCCTCGAGCTTCCCCTTGCGAATTGTCATCCGGGCGCTTACTTCCAGTTTGCTCATCGCAATTCTCCTTTACACGGAGGCTGGCGCCCCCTTCATGGCATCAGACCCTTCGGGTCTGCGGTGGGCATTTGAGTTGCGCCAGCCGCGTTTTTGTAGGTGCGGACCCGCGCGTCCGCCCCCCGCGCAGCAAGTAGCGCAGGTCCCGCTCTCCGGACCTGCGGTTCTTCCATTTGTTGGTTCGTGCAATCCCCAGACCGCGCGGGTAGGAAATGCCGCAACTCCAAAGCGAGTAGCGCAGGTCCCGCTCTCCGGACCTGCGGTTCTTCCATTAGTTGGTTCGTGCAATCCCCAGACCGCACGGGCAGGAAATGCCGCAACTCCAAAGCGAGTAGCGCAGGTCCCCCTCTCCGGACCTGCGGTTCTTCCATTAGTTGGTTCGTGCAATCCCCAGACCGCACGGGCAGGAAATGCCGCAACTCCAAAGCAAGTAGCGCAGGTCCCGCTCTCCGGACCTGCGGTTCTTCCAGGTCGCGTGCCTGGCACGCGGTCAATTGGAAATGCCGCAACTCCAAAGAGCGGGAGTTGCGCTACAAAACCTACCATGCCCCAGCCTGGTCCGAAACCACACCATGTGCCGCAGGTCCCGACCTCCGGCCTGCGGTTCTTCCAAGTCGCATGCCTGGCACGCGGTCAATTGGAAATGCCGCAACTCCAAAGAGCGGGAGTTGCGCTACAAGTGCGTTGTCTGGTCGGCGGACAGGTTTAAATCGTCGACACGCAGGCGTGCCGGTCCGGGGCCGCCGAAAGACTGGAAACTCGACCACAACCACTCCTCGGGCCTCTTGACGAGCCCTTTCTGAACGGGGTTCAGGTGCATATAACGTAACGCATCGCGGAATTCCTTCACGGTCCGAATGGCGTGGTCATAATACCGAGCCTGCCAGAAATCGCCACGCCTGCGTGTAAACCGGTTGATCGCTTGCATCGCAGCGACTTTCAGCGATCCCATAAGTCTGGGGAGCGTGTCGCCCGGGGAAAGAACGATCAGCGCGTGCCAGTGGTCCGGCATGAAGACATACCCGCCGAGCAAGAAATGTCTGCGTTCCCTGACCGCGTCAAAAACCCTGGCAAGAATGTCGAATTCCGCCTCGCGGAGGTCCGTGCGCGTCCGCAGCACATTGCACGTAACAAAAAAGATTTTACCAGTGACGAACAACCGCCTCAGGCGTGACATGCCCGCAATTGTAGCGCAGGTCCCGCTCTCCGGACCTGCGGTCCTTCCAATTGTTGGTTCGTGGGGTGACCCACACCCCTCGGTCGGATTAAATGGAACGCCCCAACCCCCCAGCGCGGGATTACGCCACGTGCGAGCCGCGCGAATTGTAGGGGCGCTGCTTGCTGCGCCCCCTGGGCAGGGCAAGCCCTGCCCCTACCCCGCAAAACCGCGCGTCCGTCGGGTGAGGGATCCCGCCGGGCGGGAATGCGCCTCTGCAGGCGCGGTCACTTGACAACCTCCACCTCCCCGGCTATCATCGCCTGTAGGCCAGATGTCTAGGCTCTGGCCAATGAAGCGCTGAACTTGCTCGGGCTCGGCAAGCCGTGCCCCTACATCCGGCCCGCCGGTCCCGCAGGGCGGGACCGGCGCTACAGAAGGACCCGGCGCAACAACTCCGGAGGGCACTGTGAAAGATCCCGGCTCCAAGAAACCCATGAGCGCGCGCAAGCGCACCGCGATCTTTCTCAACCTGGCCAAGGCGCGCCGCACCCCGCGCACTCCCGCAAGCTACCTCCGCTCGCGCCACAACGCCACCAAACACGGCCTGTTCGTCCAGCAACTGGCAAACTCCTTCCAGCGCCTCAACGAAGACCCGGGCGAGTTCGCAAAATTCCACGCGCTGCTCGAGCGGATGTTCGCGCCGCACGACGTCACCGAGAGGACGTTGGTCCGCCGCCTTGTCGAGGCCGTGTGGCGGCACGTGCGCGTCTTCCACGCCATGGCGCGCTTTGAGCTCGCGCAAATCCGAAGAATCGTCGGGCAGTTTCCCGAGCTTCCCCGCGTGGACGACGAAGAGACCCGCCATCGCGCCTACTGGCTGATGATGAGGCTGTTGAACAAGGGAGGGCTCCACCGGCGCTCGAGGACGCTGGTCGGTGAGGTCGAGCGCATGCTGCGGCTGCTGGTCGTCTATCGCAGCGGCAACCCCCGCAGTCAGTTTCGCTCGGTCGGGCGGCGAAGTTGCATCGAGATCACCGAGCTTTCCGCCGACCCCAAAAACTGGGCCCGGCGGTACGCCGCTTCGGTGCCGCTGAAGAAATAGGGGTTAGCAGTTATGAGTTATGAGTTAAGTGTTAGGAGTTAAGAGTTAGGAAGCGGCAATGGGGACGAGCGCTACTCGCGCAAGCGTTCGAGTGACTCATTCAATTCCTCGAGGCGGCGCGAGTTAAGACCTTTCATGCACTTTTTCGCGAACTCCGTCGCAGGTCCGTCCAATTCGGCGAGAAGCCCGAGGGCCTTTTTTGTGGCGCGCGCCGTGACCACACGCCGGTCCTCGACATCCCTGGCGCGAACGACCCATCCCTTCTTCTCCAGGCGGTCGAGCAGGCGCGTGATGTCCGAATCCTGCGTAACCATGCGCGCGCCGATTTCGCTGCAGGCGAGGCCCGCCTTCCCCGCCCCGCGCAGGATGCGCAAGGCGTTGTACTGGGCGGGCGTTAGGTCCCACGGCTTGAGCATCTCCGCCCACCTCCAGTTGAGGTGTTCGGCGGACCGCTGAAGGTTGAGGAGCGCTTCTTCTTCCAGGCTCGCAAACGGTTTGGTTTGTTTGATTTCGTCGCGAAGCTTCATAGAAGGAACGATATTCGTTGTAACGATAAATGTCAACCGCCAGGCGTTCCCGTGTCGCGGCACGATCGTTGTGGCCGCGGGCCCGAAGGCTCCGCGCCTGGGACCGCGCTCGGAGTCTCCGCCCCGTGTTTTTTCAGTTGACGCAAGGACAAGCCGCCGATAGATTTACCCTCTCTTCCGTTGGAATTTCTGTGGTGCCAGCCGTGGGGAGCGCCGCGTCACAGGTGGCAGACCCGTGAGCGATGCCCGACGCGCCGCACAAAGGGAGACGCCAATGAAGGTCGGACTTTTCGCCGTACTGCTTGCCAAGCTGAGCCTGGACGAAGTCATCAAAAAAATAAAGCCGCTGGGCATCCGCACCCTCGAGCTGGGAACGGGAAATTATCCCGGCTCGCCGCACGTGAATCTCGACTGGCTGAGTTCTTCGGCCAGACTCAAGGAATTCAAGAAAAAACTCGACGACCAGGGAATCGCGATCAGCGCGCTGAGTTGCCACGGCAATCCCCTGCACCCGAACAAGAAAATCGCCGACGACCACGCCGAGGTCAATCACAAGACGATTCTGCTCGCGGAAAAGCTGGGCGTGCGAACTGTGATTGATTTTTCCGGATGCCCGGGCGATTCCGACCGCGCGACCTACCCCAACTGGGTGACGGCTGCCTGGCCTCCCGATTATCCCGAGTTGCTCAAATGGCAGTGGGAAAAGAAAGTGATTCCCTATTGGAAAAAACGCGCCAAGTTCGCCGAAGACCACGGCGTGCGCGTCGCCATCGAAATGCATCCGGGCTTTGTGGTCTACAACCCGGAGACCATGCTGAAGCTTCGCGCCGCCGCCGGCGCCGCCATCGGGTGCAATTTCGATCCCAGCCACATGTTCTGGCAAGGCATCGATCCCTGCGCCGCCGTTCGCGCGCTCGGCGAAGCGGTCTTCCACGTCCACGCCAAAGACACGCGCCTTTACGACATGAACATCAAGGTCAACGGCGTAGTGGATGCCAAATCTTATACGGACGAACGCAATCGCTCCTGGATTTTCCGCACGGTGGGTTACGGCCACGACCAGGACTTCTGGTGCGACCTGGTCTCGACGCTGCAAATGATCGGCTACGACGACGTGCTCTCCATCGAGCACGAAGACAGCCTGATGTCGGTCGAGGAAGGCCTGACCAAAGCCGCCACTTTTCTAAACCAGATCGTGATTAAAGAAAAAATGCGGGAAATGTGGTGGGTCTGAACTGCGGTTGTCAGTAGTCAGTTGTCAGTCGTCCGTCGCAACTCACAGAAGACAAAAGTCCAGAGACAGTGGAGCAATCCATGACTAAAATCAACATCGCATTGATCGGTTACAAATTCATGGGCAAGGCGCATTCAAACGCCTTTCGCCAGGTGCAGCGGTTCTTTCCCGGCAAGCTTCAGCCGCGCCTGAAGGTCATCTGCGGGCGCGACCGCGCAGCCTTGGAAGCCGCCGCGGTGCAATTCGGCTGGGATGAAGCCGAAACCGACTGGCGGCGCGTGGTCGAGCGCGATGACATCGACGTCGTGGACATCTCGACGCCCGGAAATCTCCACCACCCCATGGCGCTTGCTGCGGCGGCGGCGGGCAAACACATCATCTGCGAAAAACCTCTCGCCAATACGCTCGCCGAGGCTCGCGACATGCTGCGCGCCGTGCAAAAAGCCGGCGTCAAGCACATGATCATGCACAACTACCGCAAGGTGCCTGCGGTGGCGTTCGCCAAAAAGCTCATCGAGGAAGGCAAAGTCGGAGAAGTCTACCACTATCACGGCGCGTATCTTCAGGACTGGATTATTGATCCCAAGTTTCCGCTCGTCTGGCGTTTTGACAAAAAGATAGCGGGTTCCGGAGCGCTCGGAGATATCGGCGCGCACGCTATTGATTTTGCGCAATACCTGAATAGTGACATCACCTCGGTCGTCAGCCAGATGACGACTTTTATCAAGGAACGCCCGCTGGTCGGTACCGGCGCGGGCTCCTGGGGCGCCAAGGGGGGCAAGGGAAAAGGCAAAGTCACCGTGGACGACGAAGCCAATTTCCTCGCGCGCTTCAAAAATACGAGCCAGGGCGTTTTCGAATCCTCGCGCTTCTGCGGCGGGCGACGAAACTTTAACACGTTCCAGATTTACGGAAGCAAAGGCAGCCTGGCGTTCAACCTTGAACGGATGAACGAACTGGAGTTTTACGATGGCACGCAGAAATCAACCGAGCAGGGTTTCCAAACTCTGCTGGTGACCGAGGGCGCGCACCCTTACGTGGGCGCCTGGTGGCCCCCCGGACACATCATCGGCTACGAGCACACGTTCGTTCACGCCGTGCACGATTTTCTCGAAGCACTCGAAAAGGACCGCATGCCCTCGCCGAATTTCCGCGACGGCGTCAAGAATCAATCCGTGCTGGATGCCGTTGAGCGCTCGGCTCGGTCTGGCAAATGGGAGCACGTGCCCGGAAACTAGAAGTTCAACGTCGAAAGTCGAAAGTTCAAGAGGGGGACCGAAGTTGGTACCCTCGGCTTTGAACTTTCAACTTTCGACCTTCAACTTTCAACTATGTCCTTTCTCATGGGCATCGACGTTGGAACCGGCGGCACGCGAGCCATAATTGTCCGCCCGGACGGGCACGTGGTGGGTGCGGCCACGGGCGAGCACGCGCCCATGCGCATGCCCAAGCCCGGCTGGGCCGAGCAGGACCCGGAAAACTGGTGGCAAGCCACGGTGCTCGCGGTGCGCGCGGCGCTCGACGCCGCGAACCTGCGAGGCGGCGACATTGCGGCGATAGGCCTTTCCGGCCAGATGCACGGCGTCATCCTGCTCGACAAAACGCACGCCGTTCTGCGCCCTTCGCTGATTTGGTGCGATCAGCGCAGCCAGGCTCAATGCGATTGGATCACAGCGCAGGTCGGCGCCGACCGCCTGATTCAGCTCGTTTCGAATCCCGCCCTGACCGGCTTCAGCGCTCCCAAAATCCTCTGGGTCCGGGACGAGGAACCGCAGATTTTCGCGCGCGCCGCGCACTTCCTACTGCCCAAAGATTTCGTGCGCTTCCGATTGACGGGTGAATTCGCAACCGACGTCTCCGACGCCTCAGGAACTTTGCTCTTTGACGTGACCCACCGCTGCTGGTCGAAGGAAATGCTCTCCGCGCTTGGGCTCGACGCCAAACTCCTGCCTCGGGCCTATGAGTCTCCCGAAATCACCGGCAAGATCACCGTCCAGACAGCACTCGTGACGGGGCTCAAGGCCGGAACGCCCGTGGTCGCCGGAGCCGGAGACCAGGCCGCAAGCGCGGTTGGAAACGGCATCGTCCTGACCGGCCTTGCCTCGGCAACCATCGGGACGTCGGGTGTGATTTTTTCCTACACCGACGCGCCCAAGCTCGATCCTCGCGGGCGCATCCACACCTTCTGCCACGCCGTACCCGGCAAATGGCACGTGATGGGCGTCACGCAAGGCGCGGGACTTTCGCTGCGCTGGTTCCGGGAAAACTTCGGCGACGCCGAAACCGCTTACGCGAGCCGGACCGGCGCAGACGTTTACGATTTGATTTGCCACGAGGCGGAAAAAATTTCTCCGGGAAGCGGTGGCCTGCTGTTCCTTCCCTATCTGATGGGCGAGCGCACGCCGGTTCTTGACCCGCAGGCGCGCGGATTGTGGATTGGCCTCACCGCGGCCCACACGCGCGGCCACATGATCCGCTCCATCCTCGAGGGCGTAGCCTTCAGCCTGCGCGACTCGCTCGAAATCTTCAGGGAGCTCGAAATTCCCGTTCACGAGATTCGCGCCTCGGGTGGCGGCTCGCGAGGCTCCTTGTGGCGCGAAATTCAGGCGGACATCTACGGCAAGGAACTGGTCACGCTTCGAACCTCGGAGGGCTCGGCGCTCGGCGCGGCGTTGCTCGCCGGGGTGGGCGCCAAAATCTACGCTTCCGTCGAGGAGTCGGCGCGCGAGGCCATCCAGGTTAAAGAACGCGTGTCGCCGCGGCCCGACGCCGTTGCAATCTACGACCGTTATTACGAGGTCTATCGAAATCTTTATGGGACCGTCCAGCCCTTGATTCATCAGTTGGCGGAGATGGATCGGGGAGCGGCTTCTTCCGAGAAAAATTGAAAGTGAAGTCCGGGCAACCGGCCCGCCTGGAAAAGGGGAAATTTATGCGTCGCGTTTTTCTCGCTTTTTTATGCATGGCGTGCGCAATGCCCTCGGGCTTGGCGGCGGGAAACTATTCGGTTTCAAAGCAAGACGTGGAAGGCCACACGACCTATCACCTGCTCGACGCCTCGCGCAAAATGGATTTCGGCGTCGTGCCGGACATGGGGAATTTCGCTTACCAGTTCAAAGTAAACGGCAAGGATGTTCTCATCCCTCCGGATTCATTCAAAGAATATTCGGAAAAACACTGGTTCTGCTGCGGCATTCCTTTTCTCGCGCCCTGGGCCAACCGCATTGACCAGGACTATTACTACTTTGAGGGGAAAAAATACCTTTTGAATAGTGACCTCGGGAACCTGCTGCATGTTCCGCCGTTCAACCTGGTCATTCACGGACTTCTCGTGTTCGACACGCATTGGAATGTGGTCGCGTCGGGCGCGTCCAAAACCGAGGGCGCCTTTATCACCTCGCGGCTCCATTTTTTCAGATATCCCGACCTGATGGCCCAGTTCCCGTTTGCGCTGACTTACGAAATCACTTACCGGCTGAAAGACGGCAAGCTCGAAAACACCACGCGCGTTATCAATCACAGCAAAAGCGACCTTCCCGTCCACTTCGGGTACCATCCCTATTTCCGTCCTGACGGCCCCCGCGAGGATTGGCAAGTCTCGATCAACGCCCGGGACCACTGGAAGGTGGACAGCCACGAGCGTCTGATTCCTACCGGCGAAACCGAGCCGGCCGGGTCGTTTCTGTCTCACCATGACGATTTCAAGCTGGAAAAGATTTTCATTGATGACGGTTTCTCGGGACTCGTTCGCGACGCGCAGGGGCTCGCGCATTACTGGGTGAAAGGCCAAACACAAAAAGTGGAAGTGATTTTCGGAAAGGGGTACGACTTCGGGCACGTCTACGCGCCGCTCGACAACACTTTGATTTGCTTTGAGCCGGAAACCGGCCCGACCAATGCCTTCAACCTGAATCACCAAGGAAAATTTCCGGGACTGGTCGTCCTCAAGCCGGACAATACTTTTGAGGCGACGTTTTGGATTGTGCCGAGCGGATTTTGAATTTTCGATTGACGAGTGAAGATTGTCGATTTCAAACATCGGGTCCCTCGAACATCCCGGAAGGAAACAGTCGGCATGACAGATAAAATCAGAAATCGAAAATCGTCAATCGACAATCCACAATTTCAAGTTTTCTTTCTCGCATTGTGTCTCTTTCTCCCATCGAGGTTTGCCATGACCAATCCGCTCCCGTCCTACGCCGCGAAGGTTGAAAGAACCGAATACCTTGGCTGGAAAGTTTTTCGCCTGACGAACGGCCTCGTCACCCTCGACATTGCGCCCGATATCGGCGGCCGCGCCATCCAGCTCGCGCTCGGGAACCAGGAATTATTTTTCGTGAACAAAGATCTGGCGGGTAGAGTCCTGCCGGAAAGCGAGAACAACCCGAAGGCCGGCTGGGCGAATTACGGAGGCGACAAGGTCTGGCCCGCGCCGGAAGGCTGGACGGACGACAACCAGTGGCCGAGCGTTCCTTATTTCGTTCTCGATGGCAGCAAGTTCGACGCGGAGGTGGTCGCGAATAATTCCGCTGAAGTCGCCGTGCGCGTGACGAGTCCCAAGGACCCGCGCTCGGGCGTGCAGTTTATCCGGACTTTCCACGTTTACGCGGGAACGACTCGCGTCAAGGTCGAGCAGACGATACGCAACATCAGCCGGCGCGAGGTTCGCTGGGGCATCTGGCACCTCATCCAGAACGACGCCGCGGACGCGAACGACGCTTCCAAGCCCAACCCCGACCTCTACATGTACGTGCCCATCAACCCGCACAGCATGTTTCCGGAAGGTTATTACAATCCATACGGCAACGTGCGACATCCGAGCTACCAGGTCACGGACAACGGGCGCATGCTGCGCATTCATTATCTTTACCGCGTCGGAAAAGTCGCGCTGGATTCTAATGCGGGCTGGTACGCGGTGGTGAACGGCCAGAAAAATACTTGCCTGATCGAAACTTTCAAATACTTCCCCGGCCTCGAATACCCCGACAACGCTTCTGTTGAATCGTGGAACGACGGGCCGGGAATTATTTCGCGCGGGCCGTTTGACCAGACGCTTGAGGACGACCCAAAGAAAACTCCCTACTTTTTCGAATCGGAAGTCCTCAGCCCCTTTGCTGAGCTCGACCCGGGCGAAGAATACACTTTTACGGTGCAGTGGTCGCCGACACGCGCGCCCAATCCCATCCAGAACACAACCAGCGTCGGCGCCATCAGCGAGGATTTGAGCGGAAAGGTTTCGGGCGCGCAGGTCAACCTGAAAGGCGTCTTCGGGGTGTTCATCCCCGGAACACTCGAAGCGGTCTTCTACAGCGCGCCGGGCGAAGAATTGTCACGAGAAACTCTCGTGGCGGTTGACCCGCGCGAAGTGGTGAGATTCGACAAAACCGTCGCTCTACCGAAGGCCGCTTTCCGCGTGAGCGTCCGCCTGCTCGACGCGAGCGGCGAAAACCGCGGGTTTCTGGGTAACGTAATTTTGAAATAAGCCTCAGCCTTCATTTCCCGTAGCATTGTCCGGGAATGCAAGCCTTATACACGCCATCAAAAAGTACGATTGGACGTTTCGACCTTTCTCACTTTAAACTCAAAATGGCGCGACGGACTAGGGGAGGGAGATCCCACGAGGGCATCACGTAAGACCATGAAATCATAAGCTGTTATGCGACTCCAAAAACCCTTATCGTTTGACCCGCATCTAATCAACTGAAGCAGTTTTATCCTGCCCTCCACTGGTTGTTCGATTCCGACACATTTAATGAAGAAAGGGGCAAAATGCAGGACGCAATGATAAGTGTAAAAAAGTATCTGCTCGCGAGCGACTTTGATCAGACGCTGAGCTTTCACGATTCCGGCCATGTCTTGAGCGAGCTGGTCGGAATTCCGGCCAGAGAATTCGAGAAAAAGACAGCCGTACTCGCCGTCCAAAATCTGGTTCAGCAAGGGGCGGAGCTCGCCTACCTGCTTCTCCATGACCCGGAGTACCACTCGCGGGTTCGAAAGGAGCACCTGGTTCATACCGGCAAGCGAATTCGCCTGAAGAAAAACATCCACCAGCTTTCCGAGCTTCTCAAAAATGCGATCGACGGGCACGAGTTCGACTTTCATGTGATTTCCGCCGCGCCGCAGATGGTCATCGAGTCGGCGCTCGAAAACATCGTGCCCGCGGACCACATCCATGGCACGCAAATGATCTTCGACAAATCCGGACGTGTCGAGTCCATCGTCCGCGCCACGGCCGGCTACGGCAAGGTGGCGACGCTCGACGACTTGCAGGCCAAACTTCAAATCGGCGCCGACCGCATTATCTACGTCGGCGACGGCAGCTCGGATATCCACGTCATGCTGCACGTCAACCGCCGAGGCGGCTTCACCATCGCGGTGTCGGAGTCAAAGCAGATCGCCCAAATCGCCAAGCGAACCGTTTCGAGCGATAATGCCCTGAGCGTTCTGATTCCCATCCTGGAGGAAATCGCCGGCTGGGATTCCGCGCGCATTCGCGCCTTCTTTGAAGCGCACGGCTTGCTGATCCGCGAATGGGACAAGAGCCGCACCGACTGGCTGACCATCGGTCAAACCACGTCCGAGGCCGTAACCGAATCGAGGAGCCTCATCAATGCACTGGATTCCTGATAGTGTGGGCTGGGCCGCCACGGCCATCTTCGCGGTTTCCTATTTCTACAAGGGGGCGCGCTTGAGGATGGTTCAGGCCGTCGCGGCGGCCACCTGGGCGACTTACGGTGTGCTCATCCACTCGCTCCCTGTCATCGTCGCCAACATCATTGTCGTGACTCTGGCGGTGTTTACGGCCTGGCGGCAGCGCCGCCTCCCATCGGGCGAATAGCTTTCACGGAGAACTTCCCTTAAATTTTTCCACGTCCCTCCAGGTGGGCATGGAAGGCTGTGCGCCGAGCTTGGACACCACGAGCGCGCCGGCGGATCGCTTCGAAACATCTGAGATCATCTTGCCTCCTACGCACAACTCAGAGTTGAAGCCGCAAGCCTGTGTCGGCCAGCGGCTCTAGGTGTCAAATCGGAAGCGAGATGGAAGACAAAGCACGAGGGCCGCGCCCGCGCGCGGCCCTCATGGCCCTGTGTGAATTTCTCGTTTCAGATGCTCACGGACCGACCCGGTACGGCCGCATCATCTCGTTGTCTTCGTGGTCCACGATGTGGCAATGCCATACGTAGAGACCCGCGAGATCGAACTTGGCCTTAATGCGGGTTACCTGCCCCGGGAAGGCGATGACGGTGTCTTTGTATCCGGCCTCCCAGGTTTCTGGAGGCGTCGGAGAACCAACCAGTTGTGCAGGAGCGAAACTCATTCCCTCGCCGTCAGTCTCCAGCCCCTGCCGGTTCACGACCTGAAACTGTACCTCGTGAATGTGAATCGGGTGAGCGTCGGCGGTGAAGTTATAGATCTCCCAGATTTCTGTGGCGCCCAAGGCGGGGTTTTCCGTGATGTCATCCATCCAGAGTTTGGGCACGGGATTTCCGGAATCGTCGACGGAGCCGAGCACGGCCTCCCTCGGTCCAACCTCTTCCAGCACCTCAGAGACCTCCTCGTTCAGGGACACCTTGCGCGTGACGCTGGCGGGACCGAGGCCCACGAAGGACGGCAAGGTCAGTAGCTCAGGCGGAGTGCTCGGGTCCACGGAAGCAAGCGGCACTACTTTGAATTTCATTACCTGGCCAGTGGTTTCGATGTCCGAGGGTGTAAGACCATCGAAACCTCCGAAAGGCTCGTCCGGGCCTTCGTTGATCAGATAGATCTCGGTCCCGGGGGAGAAGCCCGTGAAGTCCACAATCACGTCGGCGCGTTCCGCCGGCGACAAAAGCAGTTGGCCAAGCTCGACCGGAACGGGCAGGAAGCCGCCTTCCGACCCGATCTGCCAGAAGGCGAGCGCCGGGGAGGTCGGCCGATCGGCGTAGGGGTTGGTGACCATCTTGAGGACTAGGAACCGGGCGTTGCAACCATTCAGGAGGCGGAAGCGATACCGGCGCGGCTCGACTTCCAGTTCCGGCCAGGTCCGCCCGTTAACCACCATGGTGTTGCCGAAGAATTCGGGATTCCAGATCGGCGAGATGTCGCTGTCGGGTACATAGGGCCCTTCGAAATCATCGAAGAACTGACGGGAACTGGGGAAGAATAGCGAGCCGTCGGAGTTGAACGACCGGTCTTGAATGGCGATGGGAATCTCGTGGTACCTCAACCCCGGCGGATCGCCCAGCGCCGGAGCGGGTCCGGGCAGGACCCCGCCGGGCAGGTCATTCGGCCCGCCTCGGAGAAGGTAGAAACCTGCCGGCCCAGCATAAACATTGAGCCGTGTCATCCCCAGAGTGTGGTCGTGGTACCAGAGCGTGCTTGCGCGCTGGTCGTTGGGATACTGGAACACCGCCGCGCCCGGATCCCAGCCCTGACGGAACGTCGACCGGAATTTAGCCGCGAACGTGTCGTACCACGTGCCCGTTGTAGCATAGCCCCGCGGAATGTTTTTTGCTGCGGGTAAGAACCACGCCTCGGGGTAACCATCACTCTCTTCGTGAGCGTGCGCGCCGTGCACGTGGGTCACAATCGGAACTGGACCGCGATAGGGTGTCGGGTCAATCCCCCGCATATCGCGCATCTCAAGGCCCCCCGGTGGGTTGGCCCAGTGGAGCGTCTGGTCAACCGGAAGGATATGAGGCAGGAAGTGCCCGTTCTTCTTCACGAGGCCGTTGATCCAATTGACGCGTACGGGTCGACCGTGCCGCGCCTCGATTGTAAAAGAGGGGTAGTTGAAACTGCCACCTTGCGCCACAGTTCCTGGGAAAGCAATAGAGCCATAGCCCCAGGCGGTGGTCGGCGGCAATCCCATGCCTTGCGGCAGGATATATTGCTGGAACTGCCGGACCGCAATCTCGTAGTAGTCAAACGGCGCGCGCCTGCTTCGACCCGCGCGTGGCATTGCTGGTGGGATGAGCAAAGGCACCGTGTATTTGGGGATCGAGCTGGGGTCCAGATTGCCCCCCAGGACTTCTGCAAAGGTACGCTTGGCCCACTTCAATGGCAGGCCAAACGATGCGCCTGCCAAAGCGGCTAGTCTTAGGAAGCTACGCCGGGTGGTCATAACTCGCCTCCGATCGCTTAAACTCTCATTAGGGTCAATAACGCAGATACAAGACAAGGAGCAATTGGTCTGCCAAACAACATCTCGTCGTGTAACCTGTGAGCTAACGACCTTCTGCGTGGGAACTTATTATTCAAATCAGAAACGAAAAAGTTCTTGATACGCATTCAAGGGCGTTAGAGGGTCGGTCAATTTGTCTTGGGCGGTGGGTGTTGTCACCCAGTTGCGCTCTCGCACTAACCAGGGGATCTTCGGGATATGTGAAGCTTATTTCAGCAATAGGGAAAATCCAGAAATAGCCGGGAACCATCCGCTATCACCTTGGCGGTGTGAGGATGTCTGACACGTGTTATGGCAGACTAAGCTCGGATCCCTCAAGGACAACCTGGAATAGGAGCCTTCAACCGCGACGCAAAAGCCTCGACCTCTTCCGCCGTCGGAAGTGAAGGCTGCGCGCCGAGCTTTGACACCGCGAGCGCGCCGGCGCAGTTGGCGTAGCGGATGGCGGTTTCAATACTCGAGCCAGACGCCAGTTGAACAGTGAGCGCCGCGGTAAAAGCGTCGCCTGCGGCGGTTGGGTCAACGACCCTGATCTTTCGCGGGGGAAAATGTTTCGAACCGTTCGCCGTAACCAACATTGCGCCGGCGCTCCCTAGTTTTAATACCAGCGTCTTGACGCCGAGGGCGAGCAGCTTCTCTGCCGCCTGCTCGGCCGACTCGCGGCCCGAAACGTGAACTCCGGTCAGCGATTCCAGCTCCGTCTCGTTGGGCGAAACGATGTCGGCGAGCTTCAAGACTTTTGGCGGGCAATCGCGCGGCGGGCCGGCGTCGAGTACCGTTAGCTTTCCCGCCTTGCGGGCAAGGCGCAGCGCAGCCTCCACGGTTTCCATCGGAAGCTCGAGCACCGTGCACAGCGCGTCGGCGCGGGCGATGACACCGCGCGCGCGCTCGATGTCGCGCGGCGTCAGTGTGTAATTGGCCGCGGCGTCCACAACGATGGAATTATTCCCGTCTGGGTAGATGGAAATAAAGGCGCAGCCGGTCGTGCGCTCGGAAGTGCGCTTGACCCATCGCGT
>CAYZVR010000055.1:0-16186 GCA_964481715.1 uncultured Acidobacteriota bacterium
GGCGTATTTGAAAAACATCAGCAGCGGAATGGTCGGCGTTGCGAAGCCCGAAGAAATCCGCTTCCTGCGACGCCTGGCGCCATCAAACATCCGCATCAAAGCTTCCGGCGGGATCAAGACAGCGAAGCAGGTGCGGGAACTTTTGGAAGCCGGAGCCGACTTGGTTGGAACAAGCGCAGGAGTTCAAATCATGCAGGAACTCCAGGGCAGCGGCGACCGGGAGCCGCTGGAGAATCCTTCTCACTACTGAGACAGGTTTGCGTTGCCCAGCCCTGCAGATTCCCCGGCCGAGACGGCCACAGTTTTATGTGGCCCGTACCGCGTTGGGTTGAGAGGCACAAATGCCCTTGCTGATTGGCCTTTTGCTCGTGCTGCTAGCGGGCTTGCTGCAGGGAACTTTCATTCTTCCCATGACGCTCGTAAGGCAATGGTCGTGGGAACACACCTGGGCGACGTTTTCGCTGTTTGGCATGTTCGTCTTCAATTGGATCATCACCCTGCTGTTAGTCCCCAATATTTTTGCCGTGTATGGTTCGTCGCCGCTGCGGGATCTTGCCGTCCTCGCGCTTTTCGGCGCGGGCTGGGGAGTGGGCGCCGTGCTGTTTGGGCTGGGAATGGACCGGCTCGGGATGGCGCTGGGATATCCCATCATCATGGGACTCATCGCGAGCCTTGGCGCGCTGATTCCGCTGCTGGTGTTTTTCCCACAGACACTCTTGACAACCAAGGGGCTCATACTGCTCGCCGGAACCGCGCTGGTTATTTTTGGCATCGTGCTGTGCTCTGTCGCCGGGTCGCGCCGGCAGCCATCTTCCAGTGGGTCTGCGGCCAGAAGTTCAGACGCTTTCACAACAGGCCTCGTCATCGCCATCTTTGCGGGAGTCCTGTCCTGCCTGCCCAATGTCGGAGTCGCCTTCGCGGGGAATGTCGTTCACGCGGCGGAGTCGCTGGGGATATCGCAGGCTTCATCGGGGAACACCGTCTGGGCGCTCCTGTTTACCATGGGTTTCGTCGTCAACTTCGGTTACTGCCTGTTCCTGATGACGAAGAGGAAAAATCTCAGCCGATACTGGAATTCCGAAACAGCCCGCAATTTGGGCTTGAGCGCTCTGATGGCTTTGATGTGGATCGGGAGCTTTTATCTTTACGGGGCCGGCGCCGCAAAGCTCGGGCGCTGGGGCGTGGTGGTAGGCTGGCCGCTTTTCATTTCTCTCTCCATTGTCATGGGTAACATCTGGGGATTGTGGAGGGGTGAATGGCGGGACGCGCCTGCCCCCGCCCGCCGGCTGCTGAATAAAGGCCTGGTTGTCCTGATTGCAGCGGTGATTACAGTCGCACTCAGTAATTCCTTCTGACCGGCAGGCGGAGCGCCGGCGGGGCTCGAGTGTTAGAATCGGAGAGCCGCAAGGCCGAGTCCAGACTCAGGCGAACCCGCTGGAATTGCCTCACGCTGGCGAAAGGGGGAACCATGTCAGAGGCTTCGGCGTATTTGTTGAGCGTGCAGCCCCGGGCCCGCTGGATGCGGCTCGATACCGCGCAGCTTCTCAAACGATTTTTCTTTTGCGAGCGCTCGCTTCTGGTGAGCGAAGCGGCGTGGATTCCCTGGGTCGCTCCCCTAGAAATCAAGACCGGCCTTGCGCGTTTCATCTGGCAGAGCGCCGAAACCACTCACGCCTTGCGCGACCGAGTGTTCGAGCTTCGTTTCCCGAGCCGCCTGCTCGAAGAAGAAGGAGCAGACCGCGCATTGATCGAGCTCTTCGGCAGCGTCAAAAATTCGCCCTCGGTTCCAGCGTTTTTGGTGAGCGTCGGAAAGGTTCTTCTGCCGGCGCTGCGCGATTCCTACCGGGCGTATCTCGAAGGGTCGGACGCGATCGCGGACGGGCCCACTCACCGTTTTCTGTCTCTGGCGCTTTCCGAGAAGGCGGAACAGATTGGCGCCTTCGAGAAGTGGGCGGAATCTGCGCTCTCCCGGAATCCTGAGTTGCGCGAGGGCGCGCTCGCCTGGACGCAAGCGGTTGCGGATCGGCTATCGGAGTTGGGTGGCGTGGGAGTCGGGCCGGCTGCTTCCGCTGCGGCATCAGGACCCTTGCCGGGCTCTCAGGCCTACGCCATTCCCGACCGGCCCGCCCGAGACCCGCGTTTTTGGCCGTGCCGATTCTATTGGCCGGACGTGGTTGATCCCTCTTATCCGTATGGAGAAGGGATGCAACTTCAACTTCGCTCGGCCATCAGCCACTTGAATGAAGTGTGGGCGATCGAGGCCGGCGGCGTGATTTTGAGCGCCTTTGCGGACGTCTTGCCGTGGGAGTGGATTCATAATTCTGCTCGGTGGACCTACGATGAATCGCGCCACTGCCGGATGGGCTACGAGCGGCTGATGGCGTGGGGCTTGGAGCCTGCGGAAATCCCCCTGGGAACTTACATCTACGAGAGCGCTTCGGGGCAAGATCCCATCTATCGTTTGGGGATGCTCTATTTCTTTGAGACGAAGAACATCCGGCATAAGCCCGTCCGCGCCCAACTCTTCCACGCCTACGGCGACGCCTTGAGCGAGCACGACATGGATTTTGACTGGGCGGACGAAACGATTCATGCCGGGTACGGTAAGCGCTGGCTGAAAGAACTGCTTGCTATTCGAGGCGAAGACCCTGCGGCCCACGATCAAGTGCGGGAACGCTGCGGGAAACTGGTGAGCGATTATGTGAGCACGGCGACAGCCGAGGAAGTGGCCGAAATCAAGAAGGTAGCAAGCGCGCTCATGGCCAAAGCGGCCCGAAGGCCGTGAAATGATCGGAGACTCAAGCGGCACGCCGTCACTTCGTCGCCAGACCAGAGCTATCGTTCTCGCCGAATTGGGCCGCCTGCCGAGGCTTGAAGAGGTCACGGTTGAATCTCCCGGCGCAAATGAAGTCCTGGTTCGAATGGTTGCGAGCGGGATTTGCCACACGGACCTGAGCGCCGTTCGGGACGCGCGCGCGTGTCCGGTCGTCCTGGGGCACGAGGGAGCAGGAATCGTCGAAGAGGTCGGGACGAATGTCGCACACGTTCGTCCCGGCGATCACGTGGTCATCAACTGGCAGGCCAAGTGTGGGACCTGCCGCCGCTGCGCCACCGGCCGTCCCGACCTTTGTGAAAACGTTCTGGGCACGGAGTCGCCGCGCGTTTTCTGGGAAGGGCAGCCGATAAGCGTGATGCTCAACGCGGGCACGTTTTGTCCGCTGGTGGTTGTGCCGGCGTCGGGAGCGATCCCCATTCGTCGTGACATTCCTCTCGCCAAGGCTGCGGTGCTGGGTTGCGCCGTGGCGACAGGGGTAGGCGCGGTTCTTTACACGGCGGGAGTTCAGCCGGGTGAGGGTGTCGCGGTCATCGGCACAGGGGGCGTTGGCCTGAATGTGGTGCAGGGAGCGCGCCTGGTCGGCGCTAACCCCATCATCGCGATAGACCTAAGTGAGGAGCGGCTTCGACTGGCGGGTGAATTCGGCGCAACGCACCAACTCAACAACCGCGACAAAGATATGGTGAAGGAGGTCACGGTACTAACAGATGGCCGGGGTGTTGAACACGTATTCGAAGTTGTTGGCGCGCCCGATTTGATGCGCCAGGGCATTGAAATGCTCTGCCGTGGCGGCACGCTGACTCTGATCGGTGCGGCAGCCCGCGATGAAAAGTTGTCCTTCCATCCGCGGCGATTCATGAGCCAGCAGAAGAATATTCGCGGGTGCATTTACGGCAACATTCGGCCGGAGGAAGATCTTCCGAAATTCGCCGACTGGTATCAGGAAGGACGCCTCAACCTGGACAGCCTCGCCGGCGAACGAGTTTCCCTCGCAGCGGTACCCGAAATCTTTGCGCGCCCTGCGGAGCACAGCGGGATTCGAACCATCATAGAATTTGACGGCCCCTCATGAGCGTTTACAGACTGGAAGAGCTGTTCCCGGAGCAATTGCAGGAACGGATCGCGGAGACTCCGATCCTGATTTTGCCTTTCGGGACGATTGAATGGCACAGCCATCATTTGCCTGTGGGGCTCGATGGGATCGTGGCCGAAGCCCTGTGCGAGCGCGTCGCCGATGAATGTGGCGCTATCCTCGCGCCGGTTTCTTATTGGGCCGTCGGCGGGGTGGCGTATCCTTTCACCCTCAAGATGACCCCGCAGGTGATTGAACCGCTGCTGGTTTCCGCATTTGAGCAGTTTGCGGGCATGGGCTTTCGAGTCATCGTCGGCTTCACGGGCCACTTCGGCCTCGAGCAAACTCTGACGCTGAAGCGAGCGGCGGTCAAGGCCATGCGAGAGTCACATGCGGTTGTCCTGCCGCTTACGGAATACGATTTGACCACGGACGTTGGCTACAGCGGAGACCATGCGGCTGTTGGTGAAACATCGCTCCTGTGGGCCATCCGGCCTGACCTTGTTCGGCTCGCCGCCGTTCCGCCGGACAAACCGCTGGAGGGAGTTATAGGAGACGACCCGCGAGGCAAAGCCAGCCTGGATTTCGGCCATCGGTTGATTTCCTCGATTTCCACGCGCACTGGCCAGGTCGCCACGCGTTTCCTGCATCCGTCCATACCTTCGGAGCGGACTGAATTTATTGAAGCGGTTGAAGCGGCTGTGCGAGTGCTCGAACTCCTCGTGCAGCAGCGCCAGACGCTGCCGAAATATCAGGTGCCTCCTGTCGTAACTCCCGCTTACCGTGCTTATTGTGAAGCGATTTATCGCGGCGACTATCGTGGCGCGCGCAAGCACATCGAGCGGAAGCTTGCGAACCTGTCTGATTGATCGCCTGCCGCCGGCCGGGACTCGCAGTTATAATAAACCCAATCTTCACGACGGAGCGGTGCGGGCAAGCCATGGTGACTCGCCAAACTCGGTACCGGATTCGGACTAGCCGGTTGGTATTCGTAGCCGCGCTGGTGCTGGTCGCCCCCGGGGCGGAGAGGGCTGTGGGTCAAGAGCCCTCTGCCGGGAACGCGGCCACAGTGGACACGCCGGAAGCACACCTCGGCAAGGGCTACGACGACTTAAAGCAGGACAGGTACGAAGCCGCGGCCGGTGAGTTTCGAGCTGCGTTGGCGCTCGACCCCCGGCTGGTTCTGAGGGCGCGATTTCCTCTGGCCGTCGCGCTTTTCGAACTTCATAAACCTGATGAAGCGCGCTGGGAGTTTGAGGCCGTGCGCCGCGAAGTGGGGGACCATCCGAACATTCAGTATTACCTGGGGAGGCTGGACCTGACGGACGGCAACTTCGAGGATGCTGTTCGGAATTTGAACAAGGCCGCCGTCAAGCCGCCCTTTCCCGATACCGCTTATTATCTCGGGTACGCTTATCTCAAACAGGGTGATTTGGCAGCCGCTGAAAAGTGGTTGAAAGATGCCGCCCAATTGAATCCGCGGGACGCTCGCATTCAGTACCAGTTGGGGTTGGTGTACCGCAAGGAGGGGCGAGAAGAGGAGGCGAAAAAGGCCCTGGCGCTGTCGGAGGTGATGCGCCAGCGCGACGCCGATGAAAGCAAGCTCAGGATGGAATGCGGGCAAAAGCTGGATCAGGGTCCGCGGGAGGAAGCGCGCGCCGTTTGCGAACGATTGTATGATCCCGACAACGCAGAAAAACTGACGGCGCTGGGCACCATCTACGGCCAGCATGGGGACTTTGAGGCAGCGCTGAAGCCCTTGCGCCGGGCCGCGGAGCTGGCCCCGCAATCGCCGCAGATGCAATACAACCTTGCATTCGCCTATGTCCACTTGAATCGGTTTGAAGAGGCGCGCGCACCGCTTGCCGATGTCCTCAAGCGGTGGCCAGACTTGTTTCAGCTGAACGCCCTCTATGGAGCCGTTCTCTTGAAGCTGGGCGAAGACCTTCCGGCATATCAGGCTCTCCGCCACGCGCACCAGCTTAATCCGCAGGATTCCGTAACGGCGGATTTGCTTTACGTCACCACGCTTGGTCTTGCGAGCAAAAGCCAGGGCGCGCGGGAGTATGCCGAATCTCTTCGCTATCTTGAAGATGCGTCAGAACTGCGGCCTCAAGAGCCCGAGCCGCACCGCCGCATGGCCGAGATTTACAAACTAACGGGCCGTCCGGCGCAGGCAGCGGCTGAACAAAAGGAAGCCGACCGTCTGGCCCCGGGATTCGACGGGCTCCAGTAAATCATCCGATTGGTTGCTGTGGCGACTAAGTGGCTTTGGAATTATTCAACCGCGGAACTTACTAAACTCCGTCACAAAAGGACTTGACTTTGGGCTGCGTGTCCAGTTATATGGACTGGCTCTGACCGGGGATCTCCAAATTTCAGACGTAAACGGGCGAATTCCATTCATCACTCGATGATGGGAGCGCCTAAGGGGGCTTCGATGCTGACGAAGAAGACGCTGCTCGGTGTAGTTTTCTGTTCGCTTGTATTTCCCATTTGCTCACTTCTGTATGGCCAGGCAACGGGGAGTCTGTCGGGCACCGTTTCAGACGCTACGGGATCGGTGATTCCCGGAGCAAAGGTGTCCGTCACTTCTCAAGCCACGGGTGCGTCTCGCGAGGCGAAAACCGACGACACGGGACATTACCTTGTGCCTTTGCTACCCGTCTCGGAGTACACGATTCGAGTGGAGTTCCAGGGTTTTCAGGCCGCCGAACAAAAGGACGTTCGGCTGCAAGTGGATGAGCATCGCGAACTGGATTTCGCCCTCGCCCCCGCTTCTCTCACGCAGACCGTCGAAGTGACTGGGACCGCAGTCGCCGTGCAGACGGCGAACCCGACCTTAGGCCAGGTCATCACATCCCAGCAGGTCGCCCAGCTCCCCTTAAATGGTCGCAACTTCGTCCAACTGGCCACCTTGACGCCCGGTACAGTTCAGGAAACCAACCCGGACAGCTTTTTCAACGGCGGCGCCAGCAGTGAGGTCTCGATCCGCGGGTCTTATTCGCTTTCGGTCGGAGGCTCGCGGGCCTCGAGCACGGACTGGCTGCTCGACGGGGTTGACAATAACGAACTGACCGCCGGGGCGATCGCGATTTTGCCCTCGATCGATGCCATCCAGGAATTCAAAGTTCTGACCTACAATTACTCGGCGCAATATGGGACCCGCGCCGGCCCGACTGTTCTGGTGACGACGAAATCGGGCTCGAACGAATTTCACGGGAGCGCGTTCGAATTCCTTCGCAATACCAAACTGGATGCGCGCAGCTTTTTCGCCCCCGAACGCGAGGTGTTCATTCAGAACCAGTTTGGTGGATCCTTGGGTGGGCCGATTAAGAAGAACAAGACTTTCTTCTTCGCCGATTATCAGGGCAAGAGGCTCCGGCGGGGGATAAACTTTGTTGGTCAAGTGCCCACGGTCGCCATGCGGCAGGGTGATTTCTCCGAACCCTTCGCCGGCGTGACCCAACTTTTTAACCCTTTCAGCTCACGGACCGTCGCCAGCGGCGCGGTTGTCCGTGACCCGTTCTTCTGCGATAGTGCCGGCAACCCATTACCTGAAACCGGCGGCTTGCAGACGCCGGGCGGCACAGACGTCGCCTGCAACAAAATTCCGCAGAGCCTGTTCAGCCCGGTCGGACGGCAAATGATCAATCTTTATCCAGAACCTAATGTGCCGGGCACGCTTGTCGGAAACTTCGTCAATACGCCGGTTAGGAAGCTCGACGAAGGGGAGTTCGACATCCGCCTGGATCACAATTTTTCGAGTAAGGACTCCTTGTTTGCGCGCTTCAGCTACGATCAGGCGACGGTGTTCAACCCGGGCGGTTCGCCGGGATTCGCCGAGGAGAATGCCTTCGGAAGCACTCAGAATTTTGCCAACCACGGGCGGAATGCGGCGCTGTCCGAAACCCACATTTTTTCCGGTAACACCATCAACCAACTCAACCTGGGCTTCAACCGGATCTTCAACTTCATTCAGTCTTTCGGCAGTGGCAGTTGCAAGTCCGCAGAACTCGGGATTCCGGGCGCAAACCTCGGCGATATCAGTTGCGGATTGACGTCGACCATTGTCGGCGGGGGTTTCTGGTCCCTCGGCGATCGCGGCTTTGCCCCCTTCCAGGGCGGCACCAACGTTTTCACCATCGCTGACTCGTTCGATATGATTCGAGGCAATCACGACATCAAAATCGGCGGTGAAATTCGTGCCAATCAGATGAATGTGGCAACCAACGCATTCCAGGACGGGTTCTGGGTCTTTACCAACGCTTGGACGTCGCGAGTGGACTGTTTTGGGACTTTCTGCTTTAGTTCTTTCGCCGGCGGCAACAATATGGCCGATTTCCTCTTGGGGCTGCCCGACCTGGGACTTCATGACCAGACGTTTCAGGGCTCTACCACTGGCCGCCGCTGGAAATTGTTTCGCCCGTACATCCAGGACGATTGGCGCGTGACGAGCAATCTGACCCTGAATCTCGGCCTGGCCTGGGCTTTGGTGACCCCCACCACTGAAAATCACGATCGCCAGGCGAACTTTGACTTCGCGACCGGCACGTGGCACATAGCGGGACAGGGTTCCGACTCGCGCGTCGGTGTCAAAATGGACAAGACCGCCATCGAGCCGCGTTTCGGGCTGGCCTGGAGGCCGCGTGGAAGTCAAAAGACGGCGATCCGCGCGGGTTATGCGATCTTCCACGATTCCTCTTGGAATCAAGGTGGGCAGGGCCTGTGGGAAAACCCTCCCTACTTTGCAGAGTCGGCTTTCTTTGGCTTCTTCCCTGACCTTTTCCCAACCCAGGTAAGAAGCATGTCGCAAGGGTTCCCAATTCTCACCCAACCCACCGATCCCTCCACATTCGGCGGGAACATTCAGTCGCAGAATCTTAATTTCAAGCAGGGGATGGTTCAGCAGTTCAACCTTAACGTTGAACACCAGATGCCCGGCGAGGTTCTGCTGACGGTGGGGTACGCGGGGTCTCGCAGCACACACATTCTGGTGGACGGCTTGAACTTGAATGTGGCATCACCCACCGCTTGCGTAACCACACCCGGATACACGTTTGGCTGCGGGATTACCAGCGCACCGTACCCGCAATTCGGGACGATCGCTAACATCAATGACGCCGGTTTCTCTCGGTACGATTCTCTTCAGATCAAGGCCGAAACGAAGAGCACCAAGCACGGCCTCTACGCCCTCTTGGGCTATACGTACGCGCGGAACTTTGACACTGGGTTCAACGACGGCTTGGGGACTAGCTCGGGTGCGATTTACTATCCCCTGCCGGGGACTCGAAAGGCGGACCGGGGTCTGTCGCAAATGCAGCTCAATCACAACTTCACTGCCAGCGTGATCTACGACCTGCCCTTCGGGAAGGGCAGGCACTTTGGCAGCAACTGGAGCGGACCTGCGGACGCGGTTCTGGGAAATTGGGGAGTCAATGTGATTGAACACATCACTTCGGGGTTTCCGCTATTCCTGGTCGCGAGCAGCAACAATTCCGGGGTGAATTTCGCAAGCGGTGTCAATCGCCCCGACCGAGTTTGTAATGGCCGGATTAACAACCCAACCGTCGAGAAATTTTTCGATACGAGTTGTTTTGTTGACTCGGCCTCCGGACAACTCGGAAACTCCTCCCGCACGCCGCTCACCGGCCCCGGCTTTGTGAACACCGATTTCTCGGTCAATAAGTACTTCCGGCTGCCATTCCGCGAGGGTACGGAGTTGGAATTCCGCGCTGAGTTCTTCAACTTGTTCAACCACCCTCAGTTCTTTCAGCCTGGCACAGACATCGACACCCCCCCGCCCCCGGCGGGAAACTATGGAGCCATTACCAAGATCGTGAACAATCCCCGCTTGATTCAGTTTGCCCTTAAGCTTCGATTCTAGGGCAGGCTGTGATTGAGCGACCTCAACTTACAATTGAAAACCCCGCAGGGGGAGTGATGGGTCAGTGTGTGTGGAAGCTCTTGTTGGCGTTCCTGTTGGTGCTCGCCATCGGCACGCCCGCGACGGCCCAGAAAATCAAGATCATCGTTGACCAGGACGCCCGCGGGCCGGGAACGAGCGACATGCAGGCTCTCCTGGTCTTTCTTCAGTCGGACAAATTTGAAGTCCTGGGGATAACCACGGTCAGCGGCGACATGTGGGTAAGGGAAGAGACCCAGCACGTCCTGCGCTTGCTCGAGATCGCCGGAAGAACGGACATCCCGGTTATTCAGGGAGCCGAATTTCCTCTTCTCAATTCAAAAGAGGAAACCGAGCGCTGGGAAGGGCTCTACGGGAAGATCGAATACAAAGGCGCCTGGACCGACAACTTTGAGCCGGGGCGCTCCGCCGTCTTCGAGATGCGCTACCATGCGCCGGACGTTGTTCCACCCATGCCCGAAGGCGAACCGCACACGAAACCTCTTCCCGGCACCGCCGCCGAATTCATTGTAAAGATGGTTCACCAATATCCCGGCCAGGTGGTGCTTTGGGCGGGCGGCCCGCTGACCAACTACGCGCTGGCGCTGCGCTTAGACCCGTCGGTTGCGACGCTCGCCAAAGAGTTCGTCATGATGGGTGGCGGGTTGTACGCCGACAAGGGCGGGATCAACGTCACCGATTCACGCCGTGAATTCAATTGGTGGTTCGATCCCGAAGCCACGCGCATCGTTCTGCGCGCACCGTGGAAGAAAGTCACCATTACGCCCATCGATATATCGGTCAAGACGGAATTGAGTTCGGAACTTCGCGCCGCCGTCTCCAAGGGGAACACACCTGTCACGCGCTATCTCGACAAATATTCTCTGCTCGGTTACATGTGGGACGAAATCGCCGGCATGGCCCTGATCGATCCGTCGATCATCACCGAGCAGAAGCAACTCTACATGGATATTGACGTTGATCACGGGGCAAGTTACGGCAAGACGCTCTTCTGGGAGCCCGGCACGGACGTCCCGCCGTACGAGCGACTGGCGACGGTCCAGTTTGACTTGAATAAAGAAAAATTTTACAAGCTCTACATCGAATTAATGACGCGTCCGCCTCGCCCTTGACCTGATTGATCGGTTGCTGCGAGTGCCTCGCCATGGCCGGACCTTGGAGGCAGCCTTCCGACTCCTCCAGGGAGAACAGATCCTCATGAACCAAACCAAATGCCTTTTGCCAATCCTGTGTTTCCTGGTCGCGGTACCAAGCTGGGCCGCCGCGCGGCGTAAGGTAATCGTAGACCAGGACTGCGCAGGGCCCGGCGGAAGTAACCTCCAGACCCCGCTCGTGTTGATCCAGTCCCCGCAGGTTGAGGTCCTCGGAATTACGGTTGTGAGCGGGGACCAGTGGCGCGACGAAGAAGTGGCGCACACGCTGCGAATGCTCGAGATCATCGGCCGCACAGACATTCCAGTGGTGCCGGGGGCGGTTTTCCCGCTCGTGCGCCGCCGCGAGGATGCGCTGATGTGGCAGGAGCGCTACGGAAAAGTAGCCTACGGAGGCGCCTGGGATGAGCGCTGGTGGCACGAGCCCACTGTCGTCCCGTCGCTCCCGGAAGGGCCGCCTACGACCAAGCCTTCTGCGGAAGATGCCGCGCATTTCTTGATTCGCATGGTGCACCAGTATCCTCACCAGGTGACGATCTACGAGGGAGGGCCGATGACCAACCTGGCGCTCGCCATCTCACTCGATCCCCAGTTCGCCGAGTTGGCGCAAGAACTCGTCTTTATGGGAGGAAGCCTGAGTCCCCAGACCGACGATCCCGAGTTTGTCAACAATCCCCGGCACGAGTTTAATTTCTGGTTCGACCCGGAGGCTGCGCACATCGTGCTGCGCGCGCCCTGGAAGAAAATCGTTTGCACACCGACAGATATTTCGATCAAAACGCGCCTGACACCCGAAATGATCAAGCAGATCGAAGCGAGCGGTACCGCTCTAGCACGCTACGTTGCCCGCTACTTTCAGCCTGGCCCGGGGGCCGATTATATGTGGGACGAGCTTGCTGCAGTCGCGTGGATTGACCCGACCCTGATCACCAAGCGGGAGACACGCTACATGGATGTGAACCTCGACCGAGGGGCGGGCTACGGGAACACGCTCACCTGGACTGAAGAGGACAAGTCGAAACTCGGCGCACAGCAAGTCGAGATCCAAATTGATCTAGATGCTGAAAAGTTTTACCGAATGTTCGTAAACTTGATGAGTGCCCCCACGCCGTCCGCTAATTAGGCCCGCCCCTATCCCCCAGGATGGACCGCCCCCTCCTCCAGGCTCGCAAGATAAGGATTGAGTAACATTCTGTGACTTCAAGGTTTATTGCGGCAGGAGTGAGCAGATATTTTTGGTGTGGCCAAAGCACGAAGACCCAGTAGATTGTGCGAGCACTCCTCGGACAGTCCCATTTTGGAACTGGCCCACCCGAAATGAAAACTCCCCTGGGAGCGCTCAACAATCAAGCGAGCGGGGTCCGTCAGTGCGCCATTCCTAAGCCGACAAGTTAAGATATCGGCAGGGCGCCTTTCGCACATGAGAGACTCAATAACATCCCGACCCCTTTCGGCTCAATAATGAAGCACCTTTGGCGACGTAGACGCGAGTCGATCATGGCTTGTGCGCACCGGGGTAATTGTTCCAATCGCGTCTCATTCGTTAGGTGAATCAAGAGCGCTCTGTGCACGGTCCTGAATCTCCATCCCGAAGGACCAATCTTGTGATTCCCATTATGGGACTGATACCAATTGATGTCACTTGGTTTGTACGAAAGCTGATTACTCTCAAGAGATAAGGACAGCGGTTCGGCCGAGCGTTTTGTAGGACGGTGGGGCGCCCGACGCGAATTTTCACGCGCCGCAAAATGTCAGCGCTGCTTCAGTCCTATTTAAAATACTAATCTAACTTGTTGTTATGCAGTGATTTAGGCCGTGCCGGGAAACACATCGTACGCGGCCTCCGCGTCCAAACGGGCGCCCTCAAGCATCCTCGCGAAGCGCAATTCATTTCGCACAATTTAATCCTGGCCTCTATTGACGTGCCAACGGGTACCCCGCAAACGTCTGGCAGGAGACGTGCATTTGTAGCCTACAGGCTAGAGACGTTTCGAGGCTAGATCGCTAGAAGCGAGGCACCAAATGGCAACACCGATGTTGACGCCCAGCCGGCAAACAGCCTTCCGTGGTTCCCAACTCCGAGCGCGGCTGACCAATCGTTGTTTGACACGAGGGGCCGATTCTGAGCTTGCGACGGGCAAGCAGGGCGTCATTCGGCCTGCACCTCAGTGGGCTAGGGATGAGCATCGACGAGTGGCGGTGGAACTTCTGCCGTTGGTGAGGACGATGGCTCTTAAAATTCGCAAGCGTCTCCCAGTTCATGTTGAGTTGGACGATTTGGTTGGGGCGGGCATGCTGGGCCTTTTGGATGCGGTTCGAAAATTTGACGCGCAGAAGCGCGTCAAGATTGAGAGTTACGCGCGGCATCGGATCCGAGGAGCGATCCTCGATGGACTGCGAACCCTCGACACCGCTTCGAGGGAAGCGCGGAAGAAAAACAAACGGGTGGAGCAGGCGCTCCGCCAGCTGCAAATAAAATTGGGCCGCTCGCCGAGCGATGAGGAGATGGCCGAAGCCCTGGGCGTGGGTCTGAAGAAATGGCACCGCCTCGTGCAAGACCTGGAGACCACCGGAGTTGATTGGCTGCGTCCCATGCAAAGGATTGGCTCTAAATATGTCAGTGAAGACACTCTGGTAGATGAGAATCAAAAGAGCCAATTCGAACTGTGTTATCGCGGGGAACAAAGGGAGATTATGAACCGGGCGCTGGGCTGCCTTGCCGACCGCGACCGGCAAATCATCATGCTTTATCACACGCGGGGCATGACCATGAAGCAAATCGGCGCCAGGTTTGAAATCGATGAGTCACGAGTCTCTCAACTTCATTCCGCTGCGATGGCTCGACTGCGAACCGGCGTCAAATCGTTCTTGACCGGCCCCCGACCCAACTTCCATCGGGTTGGCAGTGCCGTGACGCTTGTTCTGCCACTTTCTCAACCTCTCGTTCAGCGTCCTCAAGCTTGATTCGAGAACGCCCGGTTCACGGCATTCTAGTGGTTCTGGGTGAAGTCCAGCATCAGGAAACCCATTTCCTTCACTTTACTCCTATCGGGCAACCGCGGGCGGAGCCAGTCGGTCGGCATTGAAGACCGGCGGCATCAAAAAATCGGTCGTTCGGTCCGAACGAGTTTCCGCCAACAGAAACAGGTGTGCGGGATCGTCACCATATCTGACGCGCTCCCTGCGCACCTCGGAGTGCACAACCGTCATTCCCGCCCTTCGGACGAAGGCGTGGGCAAATTCTAGTTTATTGACGGAATGAAGATGGGCGGGCGTGTGGGTTTCCATGGGCAGTGTAATGGCCGCCCGTCCACCAGGCCTCAAGACACGAGCCACCTCGTGGAGCGCTCGGGCAATATCAGGGACATGCTCCAGGACCTCAGACGCCACCACCAGGTCCATGGATCCCGTCGCGTACGGGAGGTCGGATACGTCACCGACACGAAATTGCGCTCGGTCGCCGACCCCTTTTCGCCCGGCAAGGCGCCGTGCGTAGTTCACTGTCGATTGACTGATATCCAATCCGCAGCCTGTCCATCGAGGTCGGCTGAGCAGGATTTCGCTCAGCATTACACCGGGACCGCACCCGAGGTCCGCCACGCAACCTTGTTCGAGGCCGCTCGTCACGGCGGCCTGCGTTACAAATCTCAGACGAGCGCCTGCGGAAGGCTGCATGGCGAAGGCTATGTGCGCGGCGATAGGATAAAACAACTGGTCGTAGATGCAGACCTTTGCCTCCTCGAAAGGCATTGCGTGGGAAGCCTTCAGCCGAATCCTGACGTGCTGCCGGAGAAGTTCAGCGATCTCTTGTGGTGAACACTGGGAAGCGGCAAAGACATCTTCCAGGATGCTCTCTCCTTTTCCCCACAAGGCCAGGGTATCCACGCCGAAGCACCCGGCTACCCAGGTGCCGACGCCACAGTAGGCGGCCAGAGCGAGGCGTTCCCACCAGGGTGCAAGATTCGCATAGGCCTGAAGCATTTCGAGACACCGGTGATATCGCCGCAGGCGCGTTCTTTGAAAGAGCGCTGATTCAATTCTCATTTGAAAGCTCCTTGCGAAGTTTTGGGCGACATAACGCCTCTGGGGACCAATGCGCACTTTGCCTACCGGTCGACGAACTCTGTTAACCACTCGCATAATCAACAAGATGAACAGGCGCCGGTAAGTTCGGAGGGTCAGGAGATTGCTGGAATTAGACGACAGTGACTGACAGTTCCGGCATCAAAGGGACGAAAAAGGGAAGAATACAAGCCGGAGGCGAATTTGGCCCGTACGGATGAGCCGCCGGAGAATGGGTCAAAGGGAGGCAGCAACCAGCGGGCTTGAATCACAGAAATAGCGGGCGTATGATTTCGCCAGGCTCAGGTCAATTCCATAACAAACTTCAAGCAATATGTCCGGAAGAATCATTGGAGAAAGGTACGAAGTCGAAAAGGAAGTCGGGCGGGGCGGAATGGGCGTGGTGTTTCGCGCGCGGGACATCCGCCTGGGGCGTACGGTTGCCCTCAAAATGCTTCCGGCGGACTTAACCCGCGACCCGGACCGGCGGCGCCGGCTGGCGCAGGAGGCGCGTGCCGCGTCGGCGCTTTCCCACCCCAACCTCGCAACCGTTTTCGACTTCGAAGAACGCGGTGAGGACGCGTTCATTGTCTATGAATTCGTTGAGGGAACAACGCTGCGCGAGCAGCTTCGCAAGTCGCGCTGGACTATCGAGGCGATTCTCGAAGTTGCCGCGCAGCTCGCCGATGCCTTGGCAACCGCACACGAACACGGCGTCGTTCATCGCGACCTCAAGCCTGAAAACATCATGCTGAAGCAGGAAACCGCCCGATCCGGCCAAGTGAAGATTCTCGACTTCGGGCTTGCCAAGATTCGTAAACCGTTATCGCAAGAACCTTCCGCACCCGGGAGCATGGCTGATACGACCTCCGTCTCAACCGTGGCAGGGGCGCTGGTTGGGACGGTGAACTACATGGCTCCGGAGCAACTGGATGGCGAGCCCGCAGATGGGCGAACCGATATCTACTCGTTGGGTTTGGTTCTTTACGAGATGGCAGTCGGGTTGAATCCCTTCGTCGGCAAAACAGCCCCTTCGACAATTGCTAACATTCTCAAGCAGGAGCCTCGCCCGGTTCGGGATTTGAACCCCGCCGCCCCGACGGAGCTCGACAGGATTCTGCTCAAGTGCCTGCGCAAGC
>CAYZVR010000056.1:0-16149 GCA_964481715.1 uncultured Acidobacteriota bacterium
CCCGGCGCTGAGGCAAAGTCACATCACCCGAGTTGTTACAGGCGCATTTCTACGGGAAGGAAGCGGTGTCGGACATGCACATCTTGAAAACTACGGTTTTTCTTCTGATAACATACTTGTCATCCACCGTGATATTGAAAGCCCAGACGAACGACTTGAACCTGATGCCACAGCCGGCGGAGCTTTCCGCGGGTGAGGGAAGGCTCGCGATTGATGGATCGTTTCGAACCACCATAGCCGGCTATCACGAGCCGGCTGTCGCATCAAACCGGGATTCTGATGAGCGATGAGCTCGAGCGCGACGCCGCGCAGGCGACGCTGGTTATTCAGTGCGACCACGCGGGCGAAGCCGTCCCCTCCGTTCAGGAAGACGAATCCTACACCCTCGAAGTCACGTCGAAGCAGGCGCGCATCGCGGCTCCGAATCCGGTCGGCGCGCTGCGCGGCATGGAAACATTTCTCCAACTTGTTGTCCCGGACTCGCAGGGCTTTGCCGCGCCCGCCGTGCGGATTCAGGACCGGCCGCGCTTTGCGTGGCGAGGCTTGATGATTGACGCGAGCCGCCACTGGATGCCCCTGGATATCCTCAAGCGCAACCTGGATGGCATGGCGGCGGTGAAGCTCAACGTCTTCCACTGGCACCTTTCGGACAATCAAGGATTTCGCGTCGAGAGCAAAGTGTTTCCCAAGCTTCATAAGATGGGATCCGACGGGCACTACTACACACAAGCGGAAGTGAAGGATCTGATCGCCTACGCCCGCGCGCGAGGCATCCGCGTGGTGCCGGAGTTCGACATGCCGGGCCACACCACGGCGTGGTTTGTCGGATATCCCGAGCTGGCGAGCGGGCCCGGTCCGTATTCGATCGAGCGCCGCTGGGGCATTTTTGATCCGGCCATGGACCCGACGCGCGAGGAAACTTACAAATTTCTGGACGCTTTTATCGGCGAGATGGCGGCGCTCTTTCCGGATGAGTATTTCCACGTCGGCGGCGATGAGGTGAACGGAAAAGAGTGGGGAGCGAATCCGCGCATACAAGCCTTCATGCGCGAGCACGCCATGAAGAGCACGGAAGACCTCCAGGCTTATTTCAACCAGAATCTGTTTCCGCTCGTTCAGAAGCACGGCAAGAAAATGATCGGCTGGGACGAAGTCCTGCATCCCGGCGTGCCCCAAGACGTCATGATCCAGTCCTGGCGCGGGCAAAAATCGCTGGCGGAAGCCGCACGGCAGGGGTACAAGGGGATTTTGTCTTCCGGCTATTATCTCGACATGATGTTTCCCGCGTCTCAGCATTACGCGGTTGACCCCATGGAAGGCGCAACTGCCGGCCTTACGCCGGAAGAGAAATCCCGCATTCTGGGTGGTGAGGCGTGCAGTTGGGCGGAATATGCGACGACGGAAAACGTGGACTCGCGCATTTGGCCGCGCCTGGCGGCGATTGCCGAAAGGCTGTGGTCGCCGCAGGAAGTGAAAGACGTTGACTCGATGTACCGCCGGCTGGCCGTCGAGAGCCGCCGGCTCGATTGGCTGGGCCTGACGCATCGCTCGAGCTACCCCATGATGCTCGAACGCCTCACCGCGTCCCAACCCACGGATAATCTGAAGACACTGACGGACCTCGTCGAACCGATAAAGGAATACGGACGCGAGCAGGTCCGCGAATATACCAGCGTTACACCGCTCAACCGGCTGGTAGACGCGGTGCGGCCGGAGAGCGACGCAGGGCGCGAGTTCTCAAAACTGGTGGCCAACTGGCGCCCCAACAAGGCCGAAATCAGAAAGCGGCTCGTAGCGTGGCGCGAAAGCGCGGACGCGCTAGTTCCGCTGATGCGGCAGAACGGGCTCTTGCAGGAGGACGTTCCGCTCGCGGAGAATCTGTCCGCCGTGGCCGCGGTAGGGCTCGAAGCACTCGATCACCTCGACGCGGGAAAGCCCGCACCTAAGTCCTGGGTGGCGGAGAAGACCACGCTGCTCGACCGGGCTGCCCAGCCTCAGGCGGAATTGTTGCTGATGGTCGTCGCGCCCGTGCGGAAACTCGTTGAGGCAGCGGTCGCGAGCACGCCTTAGCTCGGCCAGGGCATTGCCAAGAACGCCGGCTGGCTCACAATCAGGGCACGCCGCGCGGGAGAACAATGGGCAGTCCATCCGATGTCAACCCACTGGCCAAACCTCTGGCGGGCACGTGCCACCATCGCTGGCAAAAGGTGGAAGTCCCCTACGAGACCGCGGAAGTGTGCGAAATCTGCAAGCTGTTTCGATACCGCGTGGCGCGAGGCGCCGACTGGGAATATCGCGCGCCGATTCCAAGGCCGGTGATTGAAAAGGAATGAGCGGTTCAATCCGTTAGTCGCCCGCTCCGATTTCTTTTCGGTGCCACCATTCACGCAAAGCCGTGCAGCGGTTATCAGCGCCAAACGCCAGCAGAAAAATTCCGTCCAATTCGAGCCGGATTTTTTGCGGCAGGCGAAGGAAAGTCGAGTGCCACCGCGCAAAACTTCCCATTTCGGTGACCGCAAGGACTTCGAATTCAAAGTGGATGTCTTGTTGGGTGCGGGCGACATTCGTCCAGTAATCGAAGATGGCGGCTCGCCCGCGCGCCGGCTCGACGAAGGGCGTCTCCTGATAGGTGGCGTCCTCGCTAAAGAGTTCCGCCGCCGCGCGCGGATCGCGCGTCTCCCACGCGCGCCCATACGCTTTGAGCCAAGCCTCAACCTCCTGGCGATTCATGGCGGAAGTCTTATATCACAAAGAAAGTTAGGCGCTTCGTTCCGCTGAATTAGACCCTCGGGCGCTGTGCTATACTCATCACATCTCGCGCCCGGGCATTGAGTCTAATGAAGAATTGTCCCTCCTGCCAAGCCAGCTATCCAACGAAATATTCCATCTGCCCGAGGGACGGAACGCCGCTTGTCGAAGTGGGAATGTGGGACGAGGGCACGGTCATTCGCGGCAAATATCGCATCCTGAGCAAGCTCGGGCAGGGCGGCATGGGCACGGTTTATAAGGCGCTGCACGTGGCCTTCGATGAGCTCCGCGCGCTGAAGGTCATCAATACGAGCATGGTGGACGATGAGCTCTTCCTGAAGCGCTTCAAGCACGAAGCCATCATCACCCGAAAACTTCAGCACCCGAACGCCGTCCGCGTGGACGACATTGACGAAGCCGAAGACGGCCGCCCGTTCATCGTCATGGAGTACATCGAAGGGCGTAGCCTGAAGTCGCTCATCCAGGAGCAGGGCGCAGTTCCGGCGCCACGTGTCTGCTCCATCGTGAAACAGGTTGCCGCGGCGCTCAGCGCCTCGCACCAGCTCGGCATGGTGCATCGCGACATCAAGCCGGAGAACATTGTGCTCATTGAAACGCCGGAGGGCGAGCAGGTCAAAGTACTCGACTTCGGAATCGCCAAAGTCAAAGAGGCCCGCGCCAAGGAAGTGGCGGGCAGCACGCTGACCGGTACCGGCGTCGTCATCGGCACGCCGCAATACATGTCGCCCGAGCAGGCAATGGGCAAGCGCGGCGACGACCTTGACGGGCGCTCGGACCTCTACTCTCTCGGTGTTGTCATGTATCAGTTGCTGACCGGTGAGCTGCCGTTCAAAGCGGATACCACCATGTCGGTTTTGCTCGCGCATCTCCAGACGCCTCCCACGCCCATTCACGAGCTGAATCCGGAGTTGCAAGTTCCGTCTGCTCTCGTGGCCGTGGTCATGAAATTATTGGAAAAAACCCCCGAGCAGCGCCAGGCGAACGCTGAGGCACTCATCCAGGAAATTGAGCGAGCCGAGAAGCAGCCCGTTCGGCTCGATCAGACACGCGTCACTTCGTCGCCCATCGTTTATTCACCCCTGGAGGCAGCGAAGGCCCTGGCGCAATCGCTCGGCCAAGCACCGGGCAAAGCCAGCGTGCGTCCGTCGGGAGGGCGACCTCGGATATCACCGCAGGTCCCTCCGCCGGCGGCAGAGGTTTCGCCCCCAGCGCCCAGGCCGCCCGCGCCTGTTGTGCGGCCCTCTCCGCCGGCGCCACGGCCCGCAAGCCCGCGAATCCCCGCGGCCGAGCCCCGCAAGTCGAGCCCGGCGCTGTGGGCCGTCCTGGGCTTCCTGATTGTCGGCCTCGTGGGCGGCGTCGTGTACTGGCGCTTGTTTCAAACACCTCCTCAGAATACTTCTCCCGAAAATCCCGCAACTCAGACAAAGCCACTCGTGACTTCAGGAGAAGACAAGCCGAAGGAGAAGGCGTCGGATCAGAATGCGATCCCCGAGGAGAAATCTCCCACGGAAACGAATCCGGCCCAATCGGATACTTCCAACCAGGATGGCTTTCGTCCGGCCTCCAATGTTCCCAATCCGCTTGCCGGTAACAAGCCTGCCTCGCAGCGGGGTTTGGCCGCGAGCGAACAAAAACCTTCCGGCCCCTCGCGCGGCGTAAGCGTGCGTGAACCGGAAAAAACGGCGGCAAATCCGCCTGCAGTGGATCTCAAAGCGGTCAAGGCGGCGCTTGCCATGGGCGACCTGTTTTACGACCGCGGAGATTACGACACCGCCATCTCTGAATATCAGAAAGGCCTTCGCGCCGATCCATCGAATCCAACCCTTCGCTCCAAAATCGACGCCACGCGCAAGGCCAAAGCCGCCGAGGAAAGGCTGCTCCGCTGACCCATCTCCCGGTGCGCGAATTTGTTCTCTTGCCTTCGCTCGGAGCTTGACGCACAAAAAGCAGCGGACTATATAGGGAAACGTGAAGCCATCTTTCACACGGCAGGCGTCCAGAATTTCAGCGGCACAGAGGATCTTCCGCCCGCTTGCGGTCCTCACACTCCTGTTGAATTTCGCCCTGCCGATACCCTTCGCTCGCCCGGCGCAGGACGCTCAACGGCCGCTCACCGAGGCGGTGATCATTGACCTGCTGCACAACGCGGTTTCCTCCACGCGCTTGCAGGACCTCGTGCGGCAGCGCGGCGTCTCGTTCCAGATGACGCACGACACGGAACGTGACCTGAAAGAAGCCGGCGCCGATGAGAACCTGTTAAAAGTTATCGCGGAAGTTGCGCCCAACCCCACCGCACACGCGCCCGAGGCAGGCCCTGCAAACCCGCTCTCGACGTCCGCCGGGCTCGAAATCCTATCGGCCCCTGGAAGTGCCTCAGTCTATGTTGACGACGAACCGGTGGGGACGACCAGCCCGGACGGGCGGCTAAAGCTGACCCGGTTGGCTGCCGGCGAGCACAAGGTTCGCATCGCGCATGCGGGCTTCCGTGATGTCGAACAAACATCCCAGCTCGTGGCGGGGAAAAGCGTCACGGTCTTCGCCAGCCTCGTACCCGCTCAGTCGAGCAATCCGCTGGCGCCCGAGTCTGCACCGCCGCGGGCGAGCTCCAACCCCGCAGGTGGGTCGCCTCCCGGAGCCCTGGGTATGTTCGTTAACCAGATCCAGGGCGCCGCCACCGGCATGGCGATTCAGGCGGTCGTACCGGGCAGCCCCGCCGACCGATCCGGCTTCCGCCCGGGCGATACGGTTTTGAGCATTGCCGGCCAACCTGTCGCAGCGCCCCAGGACGTGAGCAGCGCCTTGAGTTCCCATCATGCCGGAGATATCGTCGAGGTAACTATTAAGCAAGGAGAAATAGTTCAGACCAAACAAGTTCAACTTGCCGGGCCCGAAATCATGGCCAGGGTTATGCGCTTCCGGGTGAATCACGACCACGGAATTTCCATGCCAGGTTATTGCACCGGATGGATGACCGTGGTGGGAGGAAGAATCCTTTTCCTGGGTGAAACGGGCACGTCTTCGACAGGCAGTCAGGCGCCGGTTCACGCCTATACGCTGTCTCTCAATGATGTCAAGGACGTCAAGAAAAACCCCATGTACCTGGCGATTTTCGGCGCTTTTCATATCCGCATGAAGGACGGGACCAACCTCAATTTCGTGGTCGTTGATTCTCGCGGCATGGCCCAGCCGCCCGAGGCGCTCCTCCAGGCGCTGCGTGAGGCCGGGGCGGGGCGCTGAGCCGGCGCGCATTTTTCCGCCCCAACTTGACTCTCTCGCCGCGCGCAGACATACTGGAATTTAGTTTGTGAAAATCCTTCCGGGAGCGTGAATGGAAAATTCCGATTTGCATCGCGCCTTGCTCGTGGACCTCTACGAGCTGACCATGGCGGCTGGCTACTTCGAGCACGGCGTTGACGCGAGCGCTACCTTTGAGCTTTTTGTGCGGCAACTGCCACCCGCCCGCTCCTACCTGGTGGCGGCGGGGATTGAGGCGGCCCTCGACTATCTGGAAAACCTCCGCTTCACGGAAGAGGACGTCCGCTTTCTGCGCAAACAAGCCGCCTTCCACAACGTCTCGGATGCTTTTTTCGACTACCTGCGCCGTTTCCAATTTACCGGCGACGTGGACGCCGTGGAAGAGGGAACGCTCGTCTTCGCTGAAGAGCCCTTGCTGCAAGTAACGGGCCCGGTAGCGGAAGCGCAAATTGTCGAAACGTTTTTGCTTTCGGTGGTTAATTTCGAAACCCTCGTAGCCTCCAAGTCCGCGCGCGTTGTGCGGGCGGCACGCGACCGGAAGGTGCTCGAGTTCGGAACGCGCCGCGCCCACGGGCCGGAAGCGGGAGTGCGCGCCGCGCGGGCGGCTTTTGTGGGCGGTTGCGTCGCCACGTCCAACGTGCTCGCCGGGCTTCGCTACGGCGTGCCCATCGCGGGCACGGCGGCGCACTCCTGGACGCAGGTCTTTCCCACCGAGCGGCGCAGCTTTGAAGCGCTGGTCGAGACTTTCCCTGACACTGCCATCCTGCTGATTGACACATACGACTCGCTGGCGGGCGCGGAAATCGCCGCCACGCTCGGCCGTCCTGTCTCGGGCGTGCGCCTCGATAGCGGCGACCTGCTCGACAAGAGCCGCCACGTCCGTAACATTCTCGACCGGCACGGCCTTCAGAAAACCAAAATCGTGGCGAGCGGCGACCTGAACGAATTCAAGATTGAAGAACTCGTAGCGCAGGGCGCGCCGATTGACTTCTTCGGGGTGGGCACCGACCTTGCCACTTCGCGCGACGTTCCGGCGCTCAGCGTGGTTTATAAACTCGTCGAGATTTTCCGCGACGGGCGCGTGGAATACACCACCAAGTTCAGCGAGGAGAAGGCCTACTGGCCGGGGCGCAAACAGGTGTTCCGCTTTTCGAGCGAAGGCAAATACGATCACGACCTTCTGGCGCGCGCCGACGAATCTTATCCCGCGGCCGCGCCGCTCCTGAAGCCTGCCCTCCGCAACGGTCGCCGTGTGATGAAACGCGAACCGCTTCCGGAGATCAGGGCGCGCGCTCTGGCCAACCTGAACCGACTTCCCGAGCCGTACCACGCGCTTCGAGATGCGCCGGCTTATCCGGTCGAGAAGAGCGCGGCGCTCGACCAATTGCTCGAGGACGTGCGCGAACGGTACCTCGGCGCCCCCAAGGCCTCGAACCCCGGATGAGGAAAAGGGAATCGAGTCATGAACGAGCCGCTGGTTTTCTTTGACGTTGATACGCAAGCTGACTTCATGCTTCCGACCGGCAGCCTTTACGTCAAAGGCGCGGAAGAAATCGTCCCCCATTTGAAACAGCTCATGGCTTACGCGCAGAAGCACCGCATTCCGGTGCTTTCTTCCGCCGACGCTCACCCGCCCGATGACCCGTCGTTCGCCCAGTGGCCTCCTCACTGTGTGGTCGGTACGCCCGGCCAGAAGCGCATCCCTGAAACGCAGCTTCCCATTGCCACCGTGATTCCGAATCGGCGGGGAGCATTCAAGCCGCCGCGCGAGTGGGTGGGGCAGTTCATCATAGAAAAGCAGGAATACGACGCCACCACCACCGTGAACTTCGACGCCATCCTGAAGTCTCTCGGCCCGCGCCGCTTCGTGGTGTTCGGAGTGGCCACCGATTATTGCGTGGGCGGAACGGCGCTGGGACTTCGCAAGCGCGGGATGCCGGTTGACCTCGTGACCGACGCCATCAAGGAAATCAAGCCCGAAGACGGCCGCAAGGCGATCGACGAGATGGTCGCCGCTGGCGCGCGCCTGGTGAAGACCGCGGAAGTCTGCGCTGCGGTGGGGCAGGGCACGGCGAGATAGCCGGATGCTTTTCAGGTGGGTTCGTTTGGGTTCGTTTCAAGCCTCAACCCTTTGGAATCAACGATTTGGTGGCTTCGTCCTCGAAATAATGGATTGTTTTGCATTTGGCCGTTTTCGGGAGCCGAGCCGCACGGAGCCCGTCAAGGGACCGCCTGCGGGCTCGAAAACTGTTGGTGCAAACCACTGCGCGCCCCTTTCGTGAGCCTACATTAGTAGCCTATCACAGGCTAGGCCTTTTGTCAAGCAACCCTTCGCATTCGGCGCTATCATGCGTTTTCGACCTCCTGCACGGAGGCGTTGGGTCGGAATGGGGGGATTGACCATGGTCCGTGACAAGCCTCTGGGCATCTGCGCCGCGCTATTGATTGCGGCGATGGGTCTCGCCCATCCGGCGGGCGCGCCCGCTCTGGGCGCGGCCGGCCAGGAAGACGCGCAGCAGCTTTTCCGCGATGCGAACGGCTTGCTCGACCAGGGCCGTTTTGCGGAAGCCGCGGCGGACTACGGGAAGTCCCTCGCCGCCGACCCGCATTTTGCTAAAGCCTATTTCAACCGCGCGCTTGCGAACGAGATGGTTGACCGCGCAATCGCGCTCGAGGACTGGAAGCGCTTCGCCGAAGAGGCGGGCGAGGACGACCGCTTCAAGTGGGAGGTGGCGCGCGCGCAGGCCCGCATCCAATTGCTCGAGCACATGCCCGCACTTCCCGAAGGACTTTCTCCTGCGCATTACGACGCCGCTGCGGGCGATTACTACCGGACCGTAGCTCAGGAATCCGACGGCTCGCAGTGGCGCGTTTTTCCCGTCAAAGTTTTTCTGGGCAGCGCGCCGGAAATCAAGTGGCAGCAGGGAACTCGCGAGGCCTTCAACATTTGGGCCGCGGTTTTTCCCTTGCAATTGGTGGTGGACCCCGGCCGCGCGGACATTCGTATTGGCTGGCAGGAATCGGTTGACGAGGCAGGGCACGCGGGAGAGGAAACCGAATGGCTTCGCATCGAGCGTGTGGGCGATCAGATGACCGGCCGCCGCGCCGCGGTGATTACCGTGGACGTTTCGCGCCGCTGGTCGAAGGACGAAATGCGCGCCATCATGCTGCACGAATTCGGGCACGCGCTCGGCATCAAGGCCCACAGCGACAGCAAAAAGGACATCATGTACTGGGAAATGCAGGAAACAATCCGCCAGATTCCGACGCCCATTTTGCCCATGCCCTTCTTTTGGCGGTCGCTCGTGAAAGATCCGAGCGCGCGCGACGTGAACACGCTGATCCGGCTCTATCATTCCGCCGGATACCTCCGTCCCTTGCGCTAGGGTGGAGAGGTATCCATCCTGCCGCGCCTTAAAGTCCCGCCAACTCAGGTTAGCGCCGCACTCGTTCAAAATGATAAACTCGCCCGTCGCGCCGGGCGAGGAGATCCTTTGCACGCCCGGGCAATCTTGTAAATCGTGGCCGATCAAACCACAGACCGGGACCCCGGGCGCCGCAAAGGCCCGAAGACCCGCTCGATTCTGACAGGGCTTGCGGCTGGGGCCGTCACGGGCGTTGCGGCCAATCTGCTTTGGGGAGGCAGTCGTCCGCTCGAAGCGTTTATCCACTTTGGCGCCGAACCCCTCGGGCAAATCTGGCTGCGTGCCCTGATCATGATTGTGGTGCCGCTGATCTTTGCCTCGATCAGCACGGGTGTGGTGGGCCTGGGTGATTTCCGCAAGGTAGGGCGCATTGGCCTGAAGACCCTTTTGTTTTTCCTGCTGGTGGCGGGTCTTGCGGCGTGCCTGGGATTGGTGCTTGTCGACTGGGTCAGGCCCGGCGCGGGGCTGAGCCCCGAAACGCGCGAGCGGCTGCTTGCCGCCTACTCCACGGAAGCGCAGGAGAAAAAGGAAGCCGCCGGAGGGGCCCGGTTCGGCGTCTCGACACTCGTCAACATTGTCCCTCGCAATCCCCTGGCCGCCGCAGCGCAGGGCGACATGCTGGGGCTGATTTTCTTTTCGCTGATCTTCGGCGTGGCGATGGGCCTGATGCCGGCGGCGCGCTCCAAGCCACTGGTTGAGGTTGTGCGGGTGCTCGGCGAAGCCATGACGGTCATCATTGATCTGGTGATGAAGGCTGCGCCCTACGGCGTTTTTGCCCTGGTGTTTACGGTGGCCGCGCGCTTTGGGCTGGACCTCCTGGAAAAACTCGGCTGGTATGTCTTGACAGTCATTACGGGCCTCGTGATTTTTCAAGTGGGTGTCTACGGGGTTCTGATTCGTGGGTTGACGGGGTTTTCGCCCCTGGATTTTTTCCGCCGTGCGCGCGACGCCATGGTAACGGCATTCTCCACCAGCTCTTCGAACGCCACACTTCCCACCACGATTCGCGTAAGCGAAACGACGCTCGGTCTGCCGCCCGATATTTGCGGTTTCGTCCTGCCCATCGGCGCCACCATGTGTATGAACGGCACGGCGCTTTTCGAAGGGGTGACGGCGCTTTTTATCGCGCAGGTCTTTGGCGTGTCGCTCAGCCTGCCCGCGCAGGCGATCGTCGTGGCCATGTCGGTTCTCGCCGCCGTGGGAACGGCGGGCGTGCCGAGCGGAGCGATTCCGCTGCTGATTCTGGTGCTCGAAGCGGTGGGAGTGCCGGGCGAGGGAATCGCCCTGGTCATCGGCGTGGACCGCCTGCTCGACATGTGCCGCACCACCGTCAACGTTACCGGAGACATGATCGCCGCGGCGTTTGTCGCGCGGTCGGAAGGATTCGTCCCCGGTGGAGCGAAGGCGGCAGAGCTCCACACCGCCATCCCACACTCCGGCCGCAAGGGCCCTTGACGCTTCGTTTTAGGTATCCGGTGAGGGTTACCGACCGGGGCGCCTCTGATTTTAGGAGAGGGACCGCAAGTACTGCGATGCATAACTGTCCTTGACAAGTACAGCGCCTCAGGCGTACATTCCGCACAGTTCAGGTAGTGGCGATTCAGATCCAATGTCATAGCAGGGTGAGCGCCCGGGCGTCGAATTCCGGAATGGGGCGGATTTAAGCGCCGTGACTTGCTCGATGTATAGCGACTCGGAATAAATCAAAAAATTCTCTGCAGGAGGGGATGGGAATGAAAAAAAGAATTCTTCGGTTGGCCGGCCTCTGGGGTCTGCTATTGGCTTTGGGAGTGGTTCCAACCAGCGCGCTCCTTGCGCAGATGTCGGACAACGAAGGAGCGGCGGCGGGAATCGCTGTGCTTGGCGGCATGCTGTTCGTTCTACTGGCGATCGTCGCCGTGTTTTACGTATACATGTCGCTGGCGCTTCAGACCATCGCAAAAAAGACCAACACCGAAAACGCCTGGATGGCCTGGATTCCAATTATCAACATCATCCTGATGCTGAACATCGCCAAGAAGCCCCTGTGGTGGATCGTTCTATGCTTTATTCCCCTGGTAAGCATCGTGATCTTGATCATCGTTTGGATGGCGATCGCAGAGGCGCGAGGCAAACCAAGTTGGTGGGGAATTTTGTTGCTTGTGCCATTCGTGAATATCATCGTGCCGGGCTATCTGGCCTGGTCGGACTAGCCTTCGGTTGCAGGAATCAATTTGGACGGGGGCGTTGCCCGCGCGGAAGCAGGGGCGGCGCCCCACCCACCGTTGCGCTGGCGCCCTGAGACTCAGCGTCCTCGGCGCAAAGCCGTGCGGCGCGCCAACGGACCTTATTCTCGACCTCGCCTTCAGAGCGTCTTCAAGTATTGAATTAATTTCTCAACCTGTTGGGGTTTCAGCTTGTCGGCGAAGCCCGGCATGGGCATGGGCTCGGCTTTAGGGTTGCCTTCCAGGATTTGCTTGCGAACGTTGGCTTCCGTCACCGGCCGGTGGGTGGCTGGAAGCTCCTGGTTCTTGAAGAGGTCTTTTAAACCAGGGCCGATTCTGGCGTCCGATTTGTCGGGGTAGTGGCACAGCTTGCAGTTTTCCTTGAACAGTTTTTCGCCCTCTGCCACCGAGCCTTTGGTGGAGGGTACCGACGCCTTTTTCTCTTTGGCCGACGAAAACAGAACGAGCGGGAGCATCAAGGCATGGACGATCCATGAACTTTTTAACAAAAGTCCCTCTGCACGTACTTTCTTCTCGGGTTCCATACCTTTCTTGATGCTGTTCATCTTCCGGCGGATTCAAACACTTTGACTTCACGCGCTCCTGCTTCTTTCAAGCGGGCTTCTGTGCCGGCGCGCGCTCCCTCGGGCGGATTGACCACACCCACCAGAATCTTGCCGTCGGAGACCGCAGAATCATAGAGCTGGGTCCTGAGGTTGGGAAGGCGCGCGGAAACGACCAGTGTGACGACGGTCGCAAGGATGGCGCCCAGCATGGTGAGCTCGTAGATGATGATGCCGTTCGTCCACATCGGCGCGAGGGGCATCCCGCCTGTGGGCAAGGGATAGGCGCGCTGGGTGAGCGTGGTCAGAGAGTAGGCGGCCAAACCGCCCAGCAGGCCGCCCAGCACCGCAATCCACGGCATCGCCGTAGGCGATTCGCGTATGCTGAATTCCTGCTCTTCGCAAGGTTCGGAGGAATGCACGCGGATGTCCCCGGGGCTGATGCCGAGCTCCGCCGCCGCCGCCCGCAGAGAGTTGACGGCGCGCTGGGCGGATGCCGGGTCGGAATAAAGCGCGTATATCCCTCTCATGGGTCTTAACCTCTTTCGGCCGGCCACTGACAACTGACAACTGACAACAAACTACTTCTAAGTGCCAGTCGCCGGTTCGCTACTTTCGACCAATACGGCCGCGGTTTCCGGCTTTTTATGCCCGCCCAGCTTCAATTCCCAAATCGAAATGATGGGGACAGCCTTTGAAAACAGAAGATAGAGCAGCGCCATGCCTGCAAAAGTTCCCACCGTGATGGTGATTTCAACCCACGTCGGGCTATACGAGCCCCAGGCGTAGGGCAGATGTTTGCGGGCGAGCGAGGGAACGATAATCAAAAAGCGCTCGAGCCACATTCCGACCACGACCGTTGAGGACGCGATGACCGTTCCGGTGATGGTGCGCAGCCGTTTGATCGAAAGAAAAATGAACGGGATGACGAAATTGCAAAAGACCATCGTCCAAAACAGCGGAGCAAACGCGCCGCGCTGCGTCGCGACAAACACCGCCATCTCCGAGGGGTCGTTACCGTACCAGACGGTCAGGCGCTCGGCAAAAATGAAATAAAACCACAGCAGGCTCATCATCAGCAGGAGCTTGCCGAGGTTATCGAAATGCAGCGGCAGCAGGTATTCCTCGAGGTGAAGGAATCTGCGCAGGAATGCCATGGCGATGATGAGCGCGGCGATGCCGCTGAAAATGGCTCCTGCCACGAAGTAGGGGCCGAAAATCGTGGAGTGCCACATCGGCACCGGCGTCATGGCGAAGTCCCAGGAAACGATGGTGTGCACCGAAACCGCCACCGGAATGATGGCGACCGCCATGATGTGCATGGCCGATTCGAGGCGCGCCCATTGCTTTGGCGAGCCGCGCCAGCCGAGCGAGAGTATGCCGTAAACTTTTCGCCGCCAGCCGGTGGCCTTGTCGCGCACCAGCGCCCAGTCCGGCAGGATGGGGAGCGTCAGGAAAGTAACGCTGCCGATTAGATAAGTGTTGATGGCAAAGAAATCCCACAGCAGCGGGGAACGGAAATTCGGCCAGATCAGCCGCTCGCTCGGGTAAGGAATCAGCCAGAAGAACAGCCAGGGCCTGCCGAGGTGAATGATCGGGAACATGGCGCCGATGGAGAGCGCAAACACTGTAATGACCTCGGCGCAGCGCGTCACCGGCCGCCGCCAGGTGGCGTTGGCTAGGCGCAGGATGGCGGAAATCAGCGTGCCGGCGTGGCTGATGCCGATCCAGAAAACAAAGTTGGTGATATCGAAGGCCCAGAACACCGGCCGGTCAATACCCCAGACCCCAATGCCGTTCCACACCTGGTAGCCCCAGGCGGCAAAGGCCGCGACGACCAGCGTGCCCAGCAACAACACGGCGAGATAAAACCGCGGCGTGGTGCGAAACAGCGGGCGCAGCAGGTCGTTGTTGATCTGCTCAGGAGTTTTCGTCATGCCAGGATTCACGTTCGAGATAAACCACCTTGGGCTGAGTTCCCACTTCTTCCAGGAGCTTCGTGGCGCGATTCGACTTGGCCAGGCGTGAGACTTCGCTCTTCGGGTCGTTCAGGTCTCCGAAGACCATGGCCTTCGGCGGGCACGATTGCACGCACGCCGGATTGAACTCGCCGTCCTTCAGTTCCCGTTTCTCCGCGTCCGCCTGAATCTCCGCCGCCTTGATGCGCTGGATGCAGAACGTGCATTTCTCCATCACGCCGACTTCGCGCACCGAAACGTCGGGGTTCAATTGGAGATTCAGCGGCTTGTCCCAGGCGGGATTGTAGAAGTTGAAGAACCGGACTGTGTACGGGCAGGCGTTGGCGCAATAACGCGTGGCGATGCAGCGATTGTAAACTTGCGCGTTCAAGCCTTCCGGGTTGTGATAGCTCGCGTAGGTCGGGCAGACGGGCTCGCAGGGCGCCGCGTCACACTGCTGGCAAAGCACCGGCGTGTATTTGACGCGCGCGTCGGGGAATTCGCCTTCCCAGGTGCGCTCCACGCGGATCCAGTGCATGGCGCGGCCGCGCGCCGCCTGATCTTCGCCCACGGTCGGAATGTTGTTCTCGGCGTGACACGCCGCGACACAGGCTTCGCAGCCCGTGCAGCGGTCGAGGTCAATCACCATGCCCCATTTGTGTGCCATCAGAATTCCGTTGTCCCCTTCTTGAATTGTCGAATGTCGATTTGTGATTGCCGATTTAGAGCCCGAAATTCTTAAATCCCCGAACAGGATTGATTCCCTATGGAATCCAACAATCGGCAATCATCAATCGGCAATCGAAAATTACCTTTGCACTGCCTCATGCGGGAAGCCGCTCATCCCGCCACCAAATAACGCCAGTTTGCCCTCGCCCACTCGCGAAATCTTGACGCGCGTCGCTGCCCAGGCGAGCGCGCCAGTTTCCGCATCGGTCTTAGGCGCGAGAATCGCTATGGGATTCGCGCCGCGGCCACTCGCGTAGCGCGTGAAGTTCTCGTGGCCCTGCCCGACCGGCATGGCAATCACGTCGGGCGCGATGCCGGGCGTCAAAACCGCCGGCGCACGGACCGTGCCATGTTGCGATGCGACTTCCACGAGGTCGCCCTGCTTAATGCCCAGCCGCTCGGCGGTTTTCGGATTGATTTCCACCCAGCTCGACCACATTGCCGTCGAGAGCACGTCGGGGACTTCCTGCATCCACGGCAGGTGCGCGAGCGAGCCGTCATACAGCATCGGCGAGGCGAAGGGTAAAAAATGAAACGGGTATTGATTCTCCGGTCCGTCGAATTCCGCCTCGACGGAACGTCCGTCCACTGACGGAATGGTTTGAGACGGCTCGCGGGAAATCGGTTTGGGCGGCGGGCTTTTTATTTCTGCGCTCCACCATCCGCCTTGCTCTTCGAGCGCGTCCCAGAAATCGTCCTCCGATTCTCCCGCTTCGACCGACCTTTTTTGGTTGCGCAACCCGGCGTACGCTGAGTGCAGCATCTCTTCTGAATTCTTCCACGGGAGCGCCTGCGCGGTTTCGCCGCCCAGTTGGTGCGCAACGTCGAGCAGAACGTCGGCCATGGCACGCGTCGAATGGAGCGGGCGCACCGCGGGCGGCGCGAGGTTTACGACTGCCTGCGCGCTTCCGGATTCAGGCACGCCGTCGAGCCATGACTCGAGCGGCGAATGGTCGGGCAGGATCAGGTCGGCGAGCGAGCTCGTTTCGTTGATAAAGCTCCCGAAACTCGCGATGAACGGGATCTTTTCAAGAACCGCGCCAATGTCTGCGCCATTCGGCGCGGCAAAAACCGGATTTGCATCGAACAGCAACAAAACCTTCGGCGCGCGGCTTCCTGCCACGATTTGCTGAACCAGTCCAGTCACCTGCGAATAGCTTCCCTGCGGAGTGGTTGGGGCGGAGGCAGATCCGGGGGCTGACAGAGGCAGTTCCGGTGTAAAAAAGATTCCGCCGGGCTTTTCGAC
>CAYZVR010000057.1:0-7147 GCA_964481715.1 uncultured Acidobacteriota bacterium
TTGTCGGAAAGCTCAGTGACGCTCATTTTACGCTTCGCCAACATGACGTCGATGGTAATGATGATTGCCATGCGGGTCTGGTTACACTGTTAAGTCGTTCTCGGATTTTATATCCACGGCATTTTGTAAAATCCTTTCAAACACCGCCGTCGCAGTGGCAATCACGACCGAGCCGAAGGTGATGAGGATGCCCATGAAAACCCCGCCTGAACGATCATCACTATTGCCCAACATAATGAAAATCTCTCCTACCGCAACAAAACCAATGATGGATATAGCGCAGTACTTTATAGTCCGCAAAGCTTTCACGGCCGCTTGCGAGAACACCTTATTTTGTCCGGCATGTCCCAAGACCTTGAATGCCTGATAGAGCGCCACGAAAAACGGAATGGACGCTATATACGCATATGCTAGAAAGGGATCTTTGAAATAGATCTCAAAGAGCGTGGCGTGCGCGTTCCTGCCTTCGAGGTGGGGCTCCCAAAGCATGAGGGCAAGAGCGCCGATGCCGATGAGCACAATAACTATTTGAAGAAATATTGTTGAGCTTCTTTTCATGGGTGGTTCTCATGAATTCTTATACTTTCATCTTAATTTAGTGCTTATCGTTTGTCAATATATATTTATCGTTATTTGTGGATAGAGGAAATTCAAAACAATATCGCCCCTGCATACCGCGGCTGGCGCAGACCTTGCTTTTCAGGTCTGCGCGCCGCAGCGGGTAGCGCAGAGTCTTGATCTCCAAAGACTCTGCGGCACTAATCTTGAACACGAACCGCAGAGTCCTAAAAACTGGACTCTGCGCTTGTATCTTCCCCAGCGATGGGAGAAAACCTTTTCCGATGGGCGGAGGAGGTTTCGGGGAGGCCGTTCTGCGCTGAGGCCCGGTCGGGCGCGAGCCAGAGCGAGAGCCTGTCGAGTAGATCGGCCCCCCGCCCTCTTCTCCCACGCCGAGGAAGAATCTCAGGCCACATGAGCCTGCATTCACAAGCCCGGCGGGAGAGGGCACAGGGTCGGGGAGCCGAAGCCTCAGCCTATCGCAGGAGGCAGCCATGAACAACTCGCTTTCGACTTTGGTTTCTTGTGGCCTCGAAGTCAGCGCCCAAACACTGGTGGTGGCGCTGGGGGCGGCAGAAGGACCCGCCTCATGCCGCGAATTTCCGAACACCCCGGCGGGGCAACAGGACGTGCTGCGCTGGTGGCGCATACATCGCGCCTCTTGCGATGTGTGCGGTTGGTAGGGGCTACAAGCGGGTAGCGGGTAGCGCAGAGTACGAAATTACCGAACTCTGCGCTACCTTGCTGACAAAGTGAGGATCCCATGTCGAAAGAGAAGAGGGAGCAGCAGATCGTAGGCGTTTCGCTTTTGGGCGCCCTCTTGGCGACGACGGTTTTCCTCAGCCTTGCTCAGGAAGAACTGGTCTCGCCTGTGGACATGAAGGGTGAGGGGCTATTTGTTGTTCTGTTCTTTTATTTCCTCTTCAGCGTCGTGCTGCGGTGAATATTCCCCACCCGCAAAAGCGGGTAGTAGGGGCACGCCATGGCGTGCCCCTGCAGCTCAGGCCCGGAGCGAGTAGCCACGGCACGGGTTTTGTACCGTGGGCTTTTTCAGGGCCGTCACATGACGAATCCGTCAGCTGACGGACATCATGAACATGCTGTGGCCAGCAACTTTATTCAAAGGGGGGCGAATATGGAGCAGCGTACGACCAGAGTCAATCCTTCGGAAGAGACCATCAAGATTGGTCCGCTAGGGATCCGGTTCCTCCTCACGGGCGATGATTCTAACGGCAGCGTGTCAGTGTTCGAGGTTCTCGTCCCCGTCGGGCAGAAGCTGGCGGCGCCGGCCCACAAGAACGACGCCTACGAGGAGATCCTCTACGGTATCGAGGGCGTCCTTACCTGGACGGTTGACGGCACGCCCATCGAGGTTGGTCCCGGGCAGGCGCTGTGCATCCCCCGAGGCGCGGTGCACCGCTTCGATAACCTCGGCAGCGAGGATGTGAAACAGCTCGCCGTCATAACCCCTGCGATAATGGGCCCCGCGTACTTCCGCGAAGCTGCCGAAGTAATCGGTGCCGCCGCCGGCGGCCCGCCCGACCGCGCGAAGATGATGGACGTCTTCCGGCGTCATGGCATGACGGTGGCCGTGCCTCCGCCTGCTAAGTAGCGGGCGGCTGGTATGATTTAGCCCCCCCGCGCGGCCCCTTGCGGCCCTTCACCGGGCGATAGGGGAACTTCTCCCTTGACAAACCGCGCTCCCGGGTGTAGACTACATGAGTAGACTAGGTTTGGAGGGCCCACGGGACCCGCGGCTCAAAAAAGGGTCGCAAGGCGAAGACCCGGCGAAGCAACAGGGAGGGCAAGAAAAAAAGGGACGTTTTTGAATGAACGAAGCTGAAGGTTTGCTGAAACCAAAGGACTTAGCAAAATGACGAGCCGAAATAGAACCAGTAACGAACCTGAAACGAACCCAAAACGAAGCGGAAAACTGCTATGGGAGCGGACAGCCGCCCGGCGGCGGCCAGCCGGGCTGTCGCGCGACTCCACCTGCATACTTTTTCAGGTGCGCAGTTCCGGCCAGAATGCTATCCTGTGAATAACCCGACGGCGCGTTCCTTTCTGCCCAAGGGAAAAGGTCAGAGGGTGATTCTTAGAAAACGTCTCGCGCAGTTTCTTGCTCTAGCATGCGCGGCGCTGGTGACGGCGCCTGCCCGGGCTTCGGAACGCGACCGGCGGTGGACCCACTCGATGGCGGCCGGACAGCTCGCCTATGAGGCGGGGCGCTTCAACGAGGCCGAATCGCTGCTCAAGGGTGCACTCGCCAACGCCGAAAAATTCGGCCCCAGGGACCCGCGCCTGTCGAGCACGCTGAACCGACTCGCGCAGGTTTATCACGACCAGGGAAAATACTCTCAGGCGGAGCCCCTTTACAAGCGCTCACTTACGCTGACCCAAAAGGCCCTGGGGCCCGCCCATCCGGACGTCGCCGCCAACATCAATAACCTGGCGACACTTTATCGCGACGAAGGCCGCTACGATCGCGCCGAAGCCCTCTACAAACAATCGCTGCACATTGTCCGCAAGGCGCTTGGGCCGGCAAGCCCCGACGTGGCCATCGGCCTCAATAACCTGGCGGAGCTTTACAGCGACGAGGGCAAGTACACCGATGCTGAACCCCTTTACAAGCAATCGCTCCAGATCTGGGAAAAAACCCAGGGCCCCAACGATTTCAGCGTAGCCATCAGCCTCAACAACCTCGGGACGCTCTATGACAACCAAAAAAAATACGACGAGGCCGAAAAACTTTACAAGCGCGCTTTGGCCATCAAGGAAATCAATTTGGGAGGGAGCGATCCGAGTGTGGCGCTGAGCCTGAGCAACCTGGGCAAGGTTTATATCGCGCAAGGAAATTTCGACGACGCCCAGCCGGCGCTCTACCGCGCGCTCACCATCCTCCACTGGCCGACCGAGCAGAGCTCGAATCCCGTGGTGGGCCGCGCGCTAAACCACCTCGCCACGTTTTATCGCGAAAAGGGCAACTATGAACTGAGCGAGTATTATTACAAGAAGTCGCTCGAGACCACGCGCAAGGCTCAGGGGTCCGATAGCCCCAACATGGCAAGAACCATGACGGCCTACGCGGTCATGCTCCGCGAAACGCATCGCCCTTCCGAAGCGGCGAAAATGGAATCCGACGCGAGGGCGATTGAGGCGAGTTCGCTCCATGCTCGAAAGCCTCCAGCACACAGGAAAACCAGCCGTAAGACTCGGCGCGCACCGCATCGCTAGCGTTCACCGCTTCTTCCCCTTCGACAACGTTTCCTGGGCCGCGACTTCGCGCGCATCGTTTGCGTGTGCGGAAAGCTGGCCTGGCGAAGCAAAACCGCATTCACTGAGAATCTCCAACGAACCGCCTACGGTCGAATCAGCCGCACGCGCAGGATGCGGCCTTTGTCGGGCAGCCGGACATGCTGTTCGTCGCCGTTCAGGCGGCGTTCGGCGGTCCACTCGCCGTTTTCGAAAGTTCCCTCTTCAATTGAAAGGACGCGCGCATCGCGAGGCGGCCCGGTCAGCTCGCGGAGATCCACCTGAAATCCCGAACCCGCAACGATGTAATCATCGGGCGCAAGTTCGATGATGACGCCGCGCCCCCACGCGCCTTCGAGAGTGTAGGGCGTGTTGAATCGCACCACCGCTGCCAACTCATGGCCGAGCGGAATTGCTTGTTCCCAGTCGACGTCTTGCACGATGGCGTGGAGCTTCCCGGTATATTGCTCCCTTGCGATGACGGGCAGAAGCGGCTCGAGCACGCGGTAGGTATCTTCCAGCGGCGCCGCGCGCGGAGTGACTTTGCCGTTTTCGACGGCGCCGTCAATCCCGAAGGGGCTGAAGCCGATGGCGTTGAACTTCGCGAAGGCGAGATAGGCGTAAGCCGCGTAGCTTTCACTGAAGCGCGTTTCAGGAACGAAAAGCGCATTGTCCACTCGCGTAAATTCTTCGCAGGTGCGCTCGAATTCGGGCAGGTAAATATCCGGCGCGAGCAAATCAACGTGCGGCGCGGCGGCTTTCCAGATGTCCAGGACGTTTCGAGTCGGCCCGCCGCTCGGCCAGCGTCCGGCGCGCTCGTTGCCGGGATTAATCAGCCAGTTGTTGACATACATGGGCAGCGGATAGGCCTGCTTCCCTGCCGCCGTCACGACGTCAACGTACCGGGCGATGTGCCAGGCCGAAAAAGCCTCCGCGGCGAGATCGCCGAAGACATCGCCCCATGCGCCCGTTTGGCGGCCCGATTTCCAAGCGCGCGCCAGGAAGGGGCTGAGCGTCGCTTCGTGGCCGGCGATATATTTCACGAGCTCGGCCGGGACCGGCCGATGAAACAACTGCGCGGCCTCTTCGGAATAATCACGGTCGGCGCCGAGATGGCCGGCTTCGTTCTCGACCTGCATCATGATGACGGTGCGCCGATTTTCGTCCACGCTTTTGATGTGCTCCATCACCCTGGCGAAAGCGTTCGCGTCAGCATCGCGGCAGGCCGCGCACAGCGGCGAGAGAATTTCCATCGATTGGCCGACGGCGCTCACGACGCGCGTGAATTTCTTGGTGTCGCGCTTGACCCACTCGGGCGTGTAGTGCATTTCGCCGTTTTTCCAGCTTGCGAACCAGAGAAAAACCAGCCGCAAGTTGTGTGCGCGCGCGCCCTCAATCGCCGCGTCAATCAGGTGAAAATCGAAGTGGCCCGGCTGGGGCTCGATCAACTCCCAGGTGAGCGGAACCTCCGCGGTGTTGGCGTGAATTCCGACAAGCGAATTCCAAACCGGCTCGAGGTCCTTGGGGTTCGACGCGCTCGAATTGTGGGCCTGCCCGCCGAGCATCAGGAACGGCTTGCCGTCCACGATGAAACGGAATTGCGGTCCCGTTTGCTCAATGCGTGGGATGGGCGGCGCAGCTTGCCCGCGCGCCGGCCGGGTTGAGAGAAACATGGTGAAGAAAAATAAGACGCCAATGGCCCATACTCTTGAATGCAGTTTCATGGTTTCCTCCCGCAGTCTGGGAAAATCGAATTACGCCCGCAGGCGATTCGTCCAGCGATTGTATATGAACCACGCGGCCCCGGCGAAAATCAAAATTCCGAGCGCCGCGTCAAAGCGGTGGAAATATTCGCGCAGGTCGGTGTAGCGAGGGCCGAGCTTCATCCCGGCGAAAGCCAACGCCCAGCACCAGGGGAGCGAGCCGAGGAAGGTGTAAACGTGGAATTTCACCACGTTCATGCGCGAGATTCCGGCAGGCAGCGCGATGAAAGTTCGAATCACGGGAAGCAAACGCGCGATGAACACCGCCCACTCGCCGTAGCGGGCAAAGAAGTGATCGGCCATTTGGAGATCGTGGCGCGTGACGAGCACGTAGCGGCCGTAGCGCTCGACGAGCGGCCTTCCGCCCCACGCCCCGACGTAATAGGCGACGAGCGACCCGAAGTTGCAGCCGAGCGCACCGGCCACGGCGACGCCCCACAAGCTGAACCGGCCGGTCGAAACCAGATAACCCGAGAACGGCATGATGATTTCGGAAGGCAGAGGGATGCAGGCGGATTCGATCGCCATCAGCAGCAGGACGCCCGCGTAGCCGCTCGTCGAAATGACGGCAATGATGAAGCTGCCGAGGAATTCGATGATCTTGGTGACCATGCAGGAGATTCGTCCGGTGCACACGCCACCGCCCGGCGCGCGGCCAGCGGCAAGAGACTGGGAGCGTCCTCGCCAGCCATGCTGCTGATCAATCCCGAGCGGCGCGATGCTTTCGGACTAAAAGGCTTCGGCTTCCTGGGCGAAGGTGTAGCCGGGGAGCGTCGCTCCATCGGAAGACTTCTCCACCTTGACGCGACGGATGTCCGAGTCTGCTCCGCCCACTTTCCTGAGCATGGCATAGGAAGAGAATGCTTCCGAGTAGATTTTGGTGACCAGCCAGGTGTCGCCGGTTTCGTTCAGCTTCCAAAGCTGGCCCAACAGGATCGAGGGAACAGGCACGAACGCACGCTCCTTGCGTACAGGATTTGATTGCGATGCCCCACGTGACGCGGTAACAAAGGTAATCTAGCTTTATCGGGGGCGCGGAGTCAATAGGTGGCGCGGAACGAGGCGCGGCGGAGCAGAAAGGCCGGCGAAAAGTTTCCGTGTCAGTTGTGTCACTGGCGTCTCCCGTTTCACTTTTATCAGCACCAAGGAGTTTAGGCGAATAAACAGCGAAAGTTGAGGGCTCTAAGACCCCCTGGGGCGCGGACGAGTCGTCTGCGCGCAGCGCTCGCGCTACCGTCTTCAAACCCGCCGCGCAAACTTCTCGTAGCCGCCGACGTCACCGAAACCCTCGCGCTGCATCGCCTTGAATTTAATTGGCGGGACGGTCTCGCCAACCCTTCTGTTCCTACTGCATGTCCCGAAAGTCGCCCCGTCTGCGGACGCGCCGGCGCACGAACCGATACAAGCGGCATCCGCTTGACAGTCAAAAACCCAGCAGTATACTCACGGGTTAATTAGTTCGTGGATAAGCAGAACACGTTTCTTGCGTTCCGATGACGGGCTTCGGCGCGCACACCTATCAATGGGACGCCGTTCGACTTCGCTCACGGCCCTGAGCTAGCCGAACGGCCTGC
>CAYZVR010000057.1:7157-16149 GCA_964481715.1 uncultured Acidobacteriota bacterium
GCGTTCCAATGACATGCTTCGGCACGCACACTTATAAGTGCGACGCAGAAGGGCGGATTGCGGGGGTTGACTGGAGTAACCCCACGCAAGAGTGCGGTGTGAGTGGGGCGACGGTCTGTTACACCTACAACAGCCTGGGGCAGCGAGTGGAGAAGAAAGTCGGGTCCGTTTACACCGAATACGTCTACGGGGCCTACGGTGAGCTGTTCAATCTGCACGACCGCACCACCTGGACGGCGCACATCATTCCCATGGGCGCAACGCCGCTGGCCGTTTATCAGGACGGGACGACGCGGTTCTTCCATGCGAACGCGCTGGGTTCGACGACCTTTTTGACCGATCACACGGGCGCCGTGACGCAGAAATCACTCTTCTACCCGTGGGGGCAGCGGTGGACGGTCGGAGGGACGCTGAAAGACGAACGGTTTGCCTCGTTGGGCCAGCGCGACGCGGAGACGACGACGTGGCAAGACCCGCTCGACCTGCCTACAGCGCAAAAACTGTGCTTTCGGCAGGCAGGCCCGACGCCGAATCGACTGTACACCTCCGGCCTCGGAGGGTGGCTTTCCCCGGACCCGCTGGGGGGCGATGTCACGAACCCACAATCACTGAATCGTTACGCCTACGTGCTCAATAATCCTACGAACTTGACTGACGAAACGCTCCCGCCGACCTGCCCTTTCGAACCGCGCGTCCCGCATGGCGCCGCGTCCGCGGACGCGCCATCGCATGAACCGATGCAAGCGAGGAGTCCGCTTGACAGATTAAAATCTCCAAGTATACTCGCCGGACAAGTGATTCGCGGATAAGCAAAACACACTTGTCGCGTCCCATTGACCGGCGGGGGCCGCCCATGAACTCCTCCAGGGCTTTTCTTGACCTGTGTTCCTTAACATTGGGAACGGTTCTTCTTGCGGCGCAACACTTGCCTGCGCGAGAGGCTCAAGCCGTAGCGCTCGCGGCGCAGGGAGAGCGCCCGAAGATCACTGAGGTGGAAGGCGAGACAGAGTCCATCGCGGTCCCGCAGGTCACCGAGTCCTGGCATGCCACCCAGCTCGATCAGCCGGGCCAATCTGCGGCCCCAACCACCCACCGGCAGGCGCGTTTCATCGGTCATTATCCAGGTTTCAAAGCGGCGAAGGAAAAGGCTAACCAGGCGGTCGAACACGGCACTGGGCTGAAGGCTGCCAAGGGTTCCAGCACCCTTTTGCCAAACCTGCAACTCGCTCTCCAGGCGCCCAGCGGCGCGGTCACGGTTTTCGACGGCCCCAGTGAATCAGACACTCAATTCATCCCGCCCGACCCGCAGGTTGCCGCGGGCCCCAACCATGTCGTCGTGGTCATCAACTCACTGATGGCGATTTACGACAAGGCCGGCAGCCGAATCGGCGGGTATCAACAACTCAGCACATTTTTCAGCAGTCTGGGAGTGGCGGGTGACATTTATGACCCACGGCTGATTTACGACCAGAATGACAATCGCTTTATCCTCTCAGCGGCCAACGTGGACCTCACGACTTTCACCGGCGGTAACGTCCTCCTCGCGGTTTCACAGACCTCCGATCCGACCGGCGCCTGGAACAAATACGCCATTGATTTCAGGGGCCGCAACCTTTCGAATACCGCGGACACGATTCCGGATTTTCCGACGCTGGGCCTGAGCTCGTCGGCGGTTTACATTTCAACCGGCCAGTTCGTGGTTAATCCGAACTGTCTCCAGTCGGACACCTGCTCGTTTTCCGATACCTGGATCAAGGTCGTCGGCCTGCCCGCGCTCCTCGCGGGAAACTCGACGCTCAGCGTCTCAACTTTCAAGAACGTGAAGACGGCCACTGGGCTGGCAGCATTCACCATCGAACCGGCCCTGACCTACGGCACCGCGCCATCTGAGTTTCTGGTTGCCGCGGAATTTTCAGCCAATCCCGGCTCGACGCTCAACCTCTTCTCCATCAATTTGTCCGGCACGCCTGTGCTGACCTCGGCAAACCTGACGGTTCCCTCTTTCGGCGTACCGCCTGACGCGGTGCAGCCAAATACAAGCGTGCTCATTGCCACCAACGACTTTCGGATGCTGGGCGCCGTATGGATGGACGGTGTGCTGTGGTGCGGCCAGAACGTGGCGAACTCAAACAACATCGGGGCCGGAGCAAGGTGGTACGCGATCTCAGCCACGAGTCTTTCTACCCTTTCACTTGCGCAGTCGGGAACGATTACAGGAAGCGGCAACGCCTATTACCCGGCGACCACTCCGAATGCCGCCGGCGATACGCTGGTGGTTTTTTCGACATCCAACAAAACACAATTCGCCTCAGCGGGCTTTACCGGACGAACCGCTTCCGACCCCCTTGGAACCATGCGCACCCCGTCGATATACAAGGCGGGAGTGGACGCCTATGTTGAGCAAGGGGAACAGCGCTGGGGCGATTACAGCGGAGTCTCGCCTGATCCGGCGGGTGACAGCGTTTGGCTGATTACGGAATTTGCCGGCTCCCCAGATCCTCACTTTCGGACGGCAGTCGCACAGGCATTCTCACCCCCATCCCTGGTGATATCTCCAGCGGATTTGAACTTCGGCGGGCAGAATTATGGCACAACGAGCACGCCTCGGACCTTCACGATGGTCAACAAAGGGTCGAGTTCCCTCACTATTAATCAAATCTCATTCGTACCAGGTTCCGGCACCGACAGTTTCAGCATTGTTGCCAACAACTGTTCTGGGTTGACCCTCCCTTCGACCGGCAGTTGCAAGGTGGATCTGGTTTTTAGGCCCGCTCAAACCGGTGACATTATGGCTGCGGTGGCGGTTAAATACACCCCCTCCGGATCATTCCAATTGGTGACGTGGGCCTCCATGCACGGAACCAGCATCTCAGGGGTAACAAGTTTGTCTCCCACATCCCTGAGCTTTCCGTCCACACCCATAAGGACAAGCAGTGCCCCAAAAACTGTCACCTTGAAGAACGCCGGGAATGCACCGATGGAAGTCTTGCAGATCGTAATTTTATCCGGAGACTTTGCGCAGACCAACAATTGTCCTAATGTTTTAAATGCTGGGCAGAGTTGCACCATCCAGGTTACTTATCGTCCATCTAGCGATCAAATAGGCACTAGTGGATTCTTCCTAGGCGTATTCACCACGGCCCCGGGAGGATGGTCTCTCGTGGATTTGGCGGGGACGCCTGTAAAATCGCCCTTAGCGACTGTTTGTCCCAAAGGTTTGAATTTCTCGAGCAGGACGGTGGGCACCAAGAGCGCTCCATTGCAGGCCTACCTCAGCAACAGTGGAACCAGCACTTTAAGCATAGGGGGAATCACGATTTCCGGGGATTTTGCCCAGACCAATACCTGTGGAACTTCGGTTGCTGTTTACACGGCTTGCGCAATCAATGTCACCTTTACGCCAAAAGGGTCCGGAACAAGGACCGGCCACATCACGATTAACGACAACGCTCCGGGCAGTCCACACACTATAACGTTGACGGGCACAGGAGTCGCGGCAACAGCCAAACTCCAGGTGAGCCCCTCGGTGCCGGCTTTTGTCGGCCCCGAGATAAACCCCACCATGGCTGGCGGCGGTTCACCGCAACCACCGCAACAAGTAACGCAGGCGGGCACCGAACCAGGGTTGGTCACGCCGCCGATTCGTTTTGCCGCGAACCAGGGTCAGACCGACTCGCAGGTCAAGTTTTTCTCACGCGGTACGGGTTACACGATGTTTTTGACCGGGGATGAGGCGGTGCTGAGGTTGCAGGCCTGGAGCAAGGATTCAGATGTTGGGAGTCAGAAATCCGCAGAGGGGTCTTCGGCCCGAAACCTGCCGCTGGAAGCAGGTGAAAACGGGAAGCGCGAGAGCGGCTCCAATCTCGTCACCCGTTCACGCCCCACGGGCTCGCTCGTCGAGGACGTTGTGCGTATGAAATTGCTCGGCGCGAATCTCGGGGCGCGTATTGAAGGGGTTGACGAGATTCAAGGCAAGGCGAACTACTTCATCGGAAAGGATCCCGCCAAGTGGCATACCAACGTGCCGCTCTTCAGTAAAGTACGATACGAAGGCATCTACCCCGGCGTGGATTTGATTTATTACGGAAACCAGCGGCAGCTTGAATACGACTTTGTCGTAGCGCCAGGGGCGGACCCACAACAGATTGTATTGTCTTTGACGCCGCCCTCGCCAGCCTCGAACGGCGGCGCGGAGCGCGAGCCAACAATTGCGCCTAACGGCGATTTGGTCATTTCGACAATCGCGGGTGAGGTGCGCTTTCACAAGCCGGTTGTTTATCAGGACCATCGTCAGTTGGCCGCGGTCGGTGAAGAGTTGAAGAAGGCAATGGACAACGAACCAGAAAACGCGGACGGTTTCAATCTTCAATCTCCGATTGCCAATCGCCAATTTGTGGACGGCCGTTTTATCCTGCGCAGGGTTCGCTCCTCAAGCGCAGATGTGGCAAATTTCAATCCCGGATACGAGGTGACTTTTGAAATCGCAAAGTATGACCGGTCGGAGGCTTTAATTATCGATCCTGTGCTGAGTTACTCCACGTACTTGGGTGGTGGATCGGCCGAAGAGGGCAGAGCCATCGCCGTCGATGCGAACCGGAACGTTTATGTCACAGGAACCACAAGCTCCCCTGATTTCCCCGCTGTCAATGCAGCCCAGTCAACAAGCTCAAATATCAATACTTACGGGCTGGATGCCTTTGTCGCTAAACTCAATCCATCCGGCACGACATTGCTGTACGCCACTTATCTCGGGGGCAGCTTTGGGGACGAAGGTAACGCGATCGCAGTTGATGCCTCCGGCAACGCGTACGTGGCCGGTACCACTATCTCCAAGGATTTCCCGGTGGTAAACGCCGTGCAGTCCGAAGTGAATGAGTACGATGCCTTCGTTACCAAACTCGACGCCACAGGCAGCCAGATCTTATTTTCGACCTATCTGGGCGGAGACGGCGAAGATGCCGCATTCGGGATTGCCGCGGACTCGGCCGGAAAAGCTTACGTGGCGGGTGTAACTGGCTCTACGAATTTTCCGACTACATCAGGCACTGTCATGGCTGGAAAATCTCATGACCCCGGCTGCTCTTCCAACACCGTCTATTGCGGCGATGCCTTTGTGACCAAGATCGACCCTGTAGGCGGGAGCCTGGTCTATTCTACTTACCTGGGAGGGAACCAATCTGACATCGCCTCGGGCATCGCGGTCGATACCAATGGATACGCTTACGTCGCCGGGCACACCAATTCCCTCGATTTCCCGGTTACATCGGGTGCTTTTCAGACCGGCTATTTAAGAGACTTCCAATCAGCCTTTGTCACCAAGTTGAATCTAGCGGGCACAGGTCTTGTGTACTCGACCTATTTGAGCGGAGTAATCAGCGTCGGAGGGATCGCCGTTGATAAGGCTGGGGATGCCTATGTAATAGGAAATAGTCTCTATGGTTTGCCCACCTTCAATGCGTTCCAAAAGAACATTGCGGGCGGGGTTGACGTTTTCGTGAGCAAAATCCATCCGGCCGGATGCGCTCTGGTCTATTCGACACTCCTGGGTGGGACGGAATATGATCAAGGCTTGGCTATTGCGGTGGATTCCGCTGGCCGCGCATACGCGTCAGGGCTTACAACCTCCACAGACTTCCCTCTCGCCCACCCGATCCAGTCCGCCAACCTGGGTGCAAACGCTTTTGTAACCGAGTTGGGCCCCAATGGCAACACGCTCTTGTTCTCCACATATTTAGGAGGATCTCGCCCCGATTTCGACTTTTCCAGCTTCCAACCGGCAAAAGGCATCGCCGTAGACGCTCAAGGGAATATCTATGTCACCGGAAGGACAGACGCGAAGGATTTTCCGAGCACGATCGGTGCGATCCAACCCAAGATTGCGGGTGGCGGCGACGCTTTTATCTCGAAAATCAGCCCGGCAAACATTCCTGCTGCTATTCTGACGGATGATAATATCGACTTCGGAGATCAGCCCGTCAACAGCACAAGCCCGCCTCACATTGTGACCCTGAGGAACATGGGTAGCGTGGCGCTCAGTATAGCCACCATCCAGGCCACCGGCGAGTTTGCCCAGACGAATACTTGCGGAACGAGCGTCCCGGGCGGGGGCGCTTGCGCGATTTCCATCACGTTCAGCCCCACTTCGAATGTCAGCAAGTCCGGCGCGGTGACAATCACCGACAACGCCACCGGCAGCCCGCAGGTCGTCACCCTGAGCGGCAAAGGCATTGACGCTCCGTATGGTTTGCTCTCCACCACCGACCTTGAGTTCGGTTCAGCCTTGGTGAACTCGATTGTCCCTCCGCGGATCGTAACCCTGACCAACACCGGAAATCGCCCCCTTAACGTCAGCAGTGTCGTACTCATCAGCGCTTTGATTAGCCAGACAAACGATTGCATTACCTCGCTAGCCCCGGGAAGCATGTGCACGATTACCGTGACCATAAAGGCCCTGTATCGGGGGGGGATCACTGGCAAGATTACGATCACCGACGATGCCCCCAATAGTCCCCATGTGATTTTCGTGCGATTGAACGTGCAATACCCGGCCACTGCCCGGTTTGAAGGATCGACGGTTGATGTGGTAGCGTCACCCGTCGGCACCCCTTATGAAATCGGCTGGGTGCGTCTCACCAACATCGGGGATCTCCCCCTGTCTATCACGAGTATCACGACCTCCGGCGATTTTTCCCAAACCAACGATTGTTCAAGCTCCTTGAAGGGGAATTCGTTATGCACCATCAATCTAACCTTCACCCCTCGAGCGTTGGGGCTCCGCACTGGAGTGCTGACGGTCGTGGACAATGCCGCAAACAGCCCGCAAACACTCGCCCTTTCGGGAAACGGTGTGGACTTCACGATTTCCAGTTCTACCTCTTCTTCCACGGTGCGTGCGGGCCAGTCTGCGACTTTCAATTTGACGCTGGAACCCACTCCTGACTTTGGCAACTTTGTGACACTGAAATGCACCGGCGTACCGGTGAGAGCGGCGTGTACGGTTACTCCGGCAGAACTTATCGTGTATGGAGGGGCTCCCGCGACGGTTAACGTGACCGTTTCGACCACAGCGCGCTCGGAGTCGCCGGGACCTTTTCCTGTGGACTTTCCTCCTTTTGGCTTGCGCACGGGACCGGGCGCATGGCCGTTTCGGTTTTTGATATTGCTGGCCGCACTGGTTGGAACGACCGCGCTCTGGGGAATTCGGTCCGGTGCCCATGCCCGTCGCCGAAAGGCATGGGCCGGGATGGCAGCTACGCTCGTGCTCATCGCGCTGTGGGCATCCTGTGGTGGAGGCGGTGGAGGCGGCTTCAACTCTACATCCTCTGGAGGAGGCACGCCGGCTGGAACTTATACCCTGACCATCACCGCAACGTCCGGCAACTTGTCGCACAGCACGACGGTCACCTTGATCGTCCAGTGAAAAAGTCTGGCGGCCATGATGAATCTCTGCGGGCCGACGATTCTGCTTGAGTTGTATTATCCCTGGGGCGGACGGTGGTCGGCGATCGGGAGCACCATGTGGGGAGAACAGTTCGCTTCGCTCCAGCAGCGCGACGCGGAAACGACGAGGTGGCAAGACCCGCTCGACCTGCCTACAGCGCAAAGACTGTGCTTTCGGCAGGCAGACCCGACGCCCAATCGCACGTACACCTCCGGCCTCGGCCGCTGGCTTCCCACAGGCCCCGACAACGTCGGCACTGACCAGGCGGGAGGCGCTATTCCGGCGGCGAGGAAGCGCCTTTCCCTGCCGAACCGGCGATTCAAGATAATGCAGATAACCTCCGACCCTCTCCGCGCATCTGGAGTATAATAGGGGTGGAAATTGGGCCGGGAGGCAAACATGCAAAGATCGCGCCTGGTGGTTCTGGCGCTCATGGCAGTTTTCTCGATGGCCATTTTGCCCGGCTGGAGCGCCGACAAGAACAAAAAGGAAGACGTCGCCCAGATCGGCGACCGTCGCGTGGCGCACCGGAGCATCATCTCCGAGGAAAAAGAGATCGGCATGGGCAAGCAGTACGCCACCGAGATTGACCGCACCGCCAAGATCATCACCGACCCCGTAATCAACGAATACGTGAACCGCGTGGCGCAGAACATCGCGCGCAATTCCGACCTGAAGATCCCGCTGACCGTCAAGGTGATTGACTCGCCGGGCCTCAACGCTTTTGCCCTTCCGGGCGGGTTTCTCTATGTGAACAGCGGTCTGTTGATCGCCGCCAACGAGGAATCGCAGGTTGCCGGAGTGATCGCACACGAGGTGGCCCACGTGGCGGCACGTCACTGGGCTTCGCAGCAAACCAAGGCCACCATTCTTCAGTACGCTTTGCTTCCGCTGATGTTCACCCCGATGACCTACGGCGTGTACTACGGCATCATGGAAGCATACATGAACGGCGTACCGCTGATTTTCCTGAAGTTCAGCCGCAATGACGAAGCCGAAGCCGATTTCCTGGGCCTGCAATACCTGTACAAGGCCGGCTACGACCCCAACAGCTACCTCACCATCTTCTCGAAGGTCATTGAGGAAGAACGGCGCAGCCCGGGCAGCGTTCCGAAAATTTTCATGGACCATCCGCCCACCCCCGACCGCATCGTTTCGCTCGACCGGGAGATGAAGGAAATTCTGCCGGCCAAGCCTCAGTACCTGGTTTCGACCTCTGAGTTCGACGACGTGCAGGCGCGGCTGAACGCCGTGATCAAAAACCGGAAGAAGGGGAAGGACAAGAACGCTCCCACGTTGCGCAAGCGCGAGGAAACCGAGGCCAGCGAGACCACAACCTCCACGGAGCAGAACAAACAAGACAAGTCGGACAGCGACGACACGCCGCCAGTGCTCCGCCGCCGCGACGATTAATCGCCGGTTCGATTTTGAAGAGGAGTTTCTTCCGGGCAATCCCAGACGGGGTTGCCCGCTTTATCTGGGGGCGCCGACCGTGATGCCGATCTCGGTCAGCGTCGGCACGTAGATGCGCACCGGAAACGGCATGTGCGG
>CAYZVR010000058.1:0-7243 GCA_964481715.1 uncultured Acidobacteriota bacterium
CTACCACTTGCGGGAGTTGGCGGTGAAGGTGAAAGAGGGAATTCGAGCGGCGGGCGGCACACCCATGGAGTTGAATACCATCGCCATCTCTGACGGCGTCACGATGGGGACCGAAGGCATGAAGGCCTCGCTCATCAGCCGCGAAGTGATTGCCGATTCGATTGAGCTGGTCGGCCGCGGCCACATGTTTGACGCGATGGTCGCGCTGGTCGGCTGCGACAAGACCGTTCCGGGCGGCGCCATGGCGCTCATCCGGCTGAACGTGCCAAGCATCCTGCTCTACGGCGGCTCGATCGCTCCCGGAAAATTCCAGGGCAAGGATGTGACCATCGTGGATGTTTACGAGGCCATCGGCGCCAAGGCTGCCGGCAAGATGTCCGACGCGGACTTGAAGAACCTCGAGGACGCAGCCTGTCCCGGCGCGGGCGCCTGCGGCGGCCAGTTCACCGCCAACACCATGTCCACCGTGATGGAGTTCATCGGCCTTTCGCCCATGGGATTCAACGGCGTCCCGGCAACCGATCCGAAGAAAGCCGAGATCGCCTTCCGAACCGGCGAGATGGTGATGGATGTTCTCAAGCGCAATCTCCGTCCCAGGGATATCCTGACGCGCAAGGCCTTTGAGAACGCCATAGCGAGCGTCGCGGCCTCGGGCGGCTCGACCAATTCCGTCCTTCACCTGCTCGCCCTGGCGCGCGAGGCGGGCGTTCCGCTCACGATTGACGACTTCGACGTGATCAGCTCGCGGACGCCGCTCCTTGCGGACTTGAAGCCCGCAGGCCGGTATGTCGCGACCGACGTGCATCGCGCGGGCGGCATTCCTCTGATTGCCAAAAAACTTCTCGAGCAGCCCGGCTTGCTGCACGAAGACGCTATCACCGTTACCGGCCACACGATCGGCGAAGAAGCGCGCAAGGCGGTCGAAACACCCGGGCAGGACGTCGTCGCGACGGTTGCGAATCCGCTCAAGAAAACCGGCGGCCTGGTGATTCTCAAGGGCAACATCGCCCCCGAAGGCTGCGTCGTAAAAATCACCGCGCACGAGCGCCTCGAACATCGCGGCCCGGCGCGCGTGTTCAACAGTGAAGAAGACGCCATGCGCGCAGTGATGAACAAGGGCATCAAAGCGGGCGATGTGGTTGTGATCCGTTACGAAGGCCCGCGGGGCGGACCCGGCATGCGCGAAATGCTCGGCGTCACCGGGGCGCTGGTGGGACAAGGTCTGGGCGAATCCGTCGCGCTCTTGACCGACGGCCGCTTCAGCGGCGGGACGCGCGGACTGATGGTCGGCCACGTCGCTCCGGAAGCCGCGCGCGGCGGACCCATCGCCGCACTCGCCGACGGCGACATGGTGGTGTTCGACGTCGAAAAGCGTCGGCTCGACGTGGAACTCTCGGACGCCGAGCTCACCAAGCGCCTCGCAGCATGGCGCGCGCCCGAGCCGCGTTACAAATCGGGCGTCTTCGCCAAATACGCCGCGCTGGTTTCCTCAGCCTCCGAAGGCGCCGTGACGCGCGTCGAATTGTAGTGTTGGGCTTCAGCTTTCCGCCCAGGCCCACAGCCTGGTATTTTTGGGTTCGTTTGGCTTCGTTCCAGGGCCCGATTCTTTAGAATCAATCGCTTGATGGCTTCGTTCCTCGAAATAATGGATTGTTTTTGATTTTTGCATTTTCGCGGGCCCGACCCGCGCCGGAGCCGCCTCCAAAGCCGTTGCGCATCGTGTGCGCCGTGTGCCCAATTGTGGCCTGCGCGTTGCGCTTATGGGAATGCATGAGGCCCATCGCGCCCTGCCCCAAGCGAATGGGGATTCCGCCAATCGCGCGTGCCCAAAGGGTTCCATCGTCCGTTCCAGCGTGGACCTACAATAGTAGGCTATCATAAATCCCGCCGCTTGTCAAGTACTAAAATGTCGCGGTGATGTCATGCTGTTTGTGTAAAAAGGCGAAGGGTGCGATTTTGCCGCTCCTGGTTAAAGCGGCTAAAGATCGAGAAAATGATCCGGGTTATTTGTTTTCGGGAACGAAACCGCCAGCTTCCCTCCTTGCCATTCGTAACCGATTTGGGTACAATTGTATCCAGAATGAGTACGCCCGTTACAAGTTTTAGCTTGTCCCATGTCCTCTTTGGCCGGACGCGTCGCGCCATCCTGGGCCTGCTATACGGGCACCCGGACGAAGCGTACTACCTGCGTCAACTGGTCCGTTCAGCGGGCCTCGGCCTGGGAGCAGCGCAGCGAGAAGTCAAACGGCTTGCCGAGGCAGGGATTATCCGGCGCACGGTCCGAGGACACCTAGTCTATTACCAGGCCAACCCAGAGTGCCCGCTCTTCGGAGAGCTCAAGAGCCTTGTCGTCAAGACCGCGGGCGCCGCCGATTTGCTGCGCGACGGTCTGGCATCCTTGGCAGGCCGCATCAGTGTGGCCTTTATCTACGGTTCCGTGGCCGGACTCAAGCAGAAAAGCGGCAGTGATGTAGATTTGATGGTGATCGGTGACGTGAGCTTCGGCGATGTCGTTGCGGCTCTCGGAGCTGCTCAGGAATTGCTCCATCGGGAGATTAACCCCACGGTTTATTCGCCGGCGGAATTCAAACGCAAACTGAAGGCGCGCCACCACTTTCTCTCGAGTGTGTTGAAAACTGAAAAAGTGTTTGTCATGGGCGACCAGCATGAGCTTGCGCGATTGGGTCCAATACGGTTGGCTCACCGAGCACAAAAGTAGCCGCGAAGAGATCAAGAACCTCTTGGGGCTCGCGCATCGCGACCTTCGCGCCTGCCAGGCCAAAGGGTTGGACGCGGATTGGCGCTTCGCCATCGCATACAATGCCGCCCTGCAAGCGGCGACCGCCGCATTGGCAGCCACGGGCTACCGCGCTACCCGCGACTCCTACCATTACCGCGTGTTTCAGTCGCTTGAACACACGGTCATAGCCGATTCGAAGTCGATCCGCCGTTTGGATGCTCTTAGGAAGAAAAGAAACCTTTCGAGTTATGAGATGAGTGGTACGGTTTCGGACAAGGAAGCCGAAGAAATGTCCACGCTTGCCAGGGAGTTGTGCGACAAGGTAGAGGGATGGATTCGGACCGAACACCCAGGACTATCGTAGAAAATTCCTCGGAGCACGTCAGGCAAGAACTGAAACCGCAGTCTCTCTATCACTCTTGCATCTCGCGGATCAGATTGAAGTACCGAGCGGCTGGGTCCATGGCCTGCCGATTTTGAAACACATGGGCGGCGGGGTTGCTCTCCCCCCAGCAAGCCCGCCAACTCCCTCACCCGCTTCTCACTCACACACTTCAACCGCACAGAGGGGATACGATGTGAGTAGGCTCTCCCACCTTGGCTCTCTCCTTGCCGTATGCGCCAAATTTGTGCGATGATGACTGGGGGCAGGAGACCCAGTGCATCCCGACCTAGAAAAAGCCATCGAGCTCCAGCGGGTCGACCTGCGCATTGCGGAGCTCAGCGCCCAGATTGACGCTTTGCCCGCCCAGGTTCAGACCCTCGAGTCCCAGCTCAGTGAATTCCTCCACTCGCTCGACGATCGCAAGCACCGCGTGGCGCAGAATCAGAAGGAACGACGGGATCTGGAAGGCGAAATCCAGCAGATCCAGACGCGCATCTCCAAGCACCGCAACCAGCTCTACGAAGTCAAGACCAACGAACAATACAAGGCGATGCTCAAGGAGATCGAGGGCGAGGAAGCGAACATCCGCGGGATCGAGGACCGGATGCTAGAAAAAATGATGGAGGCGGACGAACTCCAGGGCCATATCCGTGACGCGGAGGCGCGACTTGCCGGCGAAAAGGCGCGGGTGGCCGAGGAAGTATCGCGTCTCCAGTCGCTGCGGCAGACGGACATCGACGACCGCGATAAACTGGCGGCCCGGCGCTCGAGCCTCGCGGGCGGCATGAGCGAGGACGTGCTCAACACTTACGAGCGTTTGCGAAGCGGGCGCCACGGCGTGGCGCTGGCGGAAGTTCGCGACGGTTTCTGCACGGAGTGCCACGTGGCGCTGCGGCCGCAGCTCTATAACGAAGTGCGGACCAACGAAACCCTGCTCACCTGCGAAAGCTGCGCGCGTATCCTCTATTACGTCGAGCCTCCCGCCGCCCAAGAGCCGATGGAGAATGCTCAAGGCCACGGCGACCAGGCAGCCGCCCACCATTGAAACCCTCGCGTTCAAGGAAACCTCCCGCGATGCCCTCCCACCGCATTTCTTCTGAAATCGTGGCCCACGTTGACGGCGGCTCGCGCGGCAATCCCGGTCCCGCCGCTTACGGCGTCGTCGTAGAGAATGGAGACGGCGCTCCGATTGTTGCCCTTTCCAAATTCCTTGGACGAGCCACCAACAACGTGGCCGAATACGAAGCGCTTCTCGCCGCGCTCGATTACGCGCTGGAGCACCACCACGGCCGGCTCCATGTGCTGACCGACTCCGAGCTGCTCGCTCGCCAGATCGAGGGCCGCTACAAGGTCAAAAGCCCCGACCTCAAACCTCTTTGTGAACGGGCTCGCGAGATGATTCGTCGCCTCGAGCGCTTTACCATCCGGCACGTGCGGCGCGAGGAGAACGCCGAAGCCGACCGCCTTGTCAATCAGGCCTTGGATGCAGCTGGTGTAGGGGCGGGTTTAAAACCCGCCCCTGCGAAGCGCACAGGCAATGTGCTCAGCGCTGTCGCCACCTATGAACAGGGAATCCTCAAGCCGCAACGGCCGCTTCCTCTGGCCGAGGGCGAAGAAGTTGAACTCGAGATTCGCCGTAAGAAATAAGCCGCGTTGAAAAACCTGCTCCGCCGCTGTACGATTTCCTTTTCAGACCGCAAACGAACAGGAGCCCTGCAATGCCCGAGCCAACCGCTTTGCGCGCCATCTCGAACCCTCCCCTGACAGCCCTCAGTGAGGATGAACAAATGTTTCAGGCAGCGGCGCGCGAGTTCGCCGAAAAAGAAGTCGGCCCGCACGTGGAAGAGATGGACCGAGAGGGCGTTTTCAAGCGCGAGCTTATCAATGAATTTTTCGCCCAGGGCTTCATGGGCATCGAAGTTCCGGAAGCGCACGGCGGAAGCGGCGGCTCGTTTTTCATGTCGGTGCTCGCGATCGAGGAATTTTCGCGCGTGGATGCCTCGGCGGGAGTTGTCGTGGACGTCCAGAACACGCTCGTCAACAACGCCGTGATGCGCTGGGGCACGGACCAGCAGAAAAAGCTTTTCCTTCCCAAGCTCACGCGCGACACGGTGGGCGCTTATGCGCTTTCAGAACCGAATTCGGGCAGCGACGCTTTCGGCCTCGAAACGCGCGCCAAAGAGGACGGCGATCACTACGTGCTGAACGGCCGGAAGCTGTGGATCACCAACGCCAAAGAAGCGGGGCTCTACATCGTCTTCGCCACCGTGAATCGCGAGCTGGGCTACAAAGGCATCACGGCGTTCCTGGTCGAGCGCTCGACGCCGGGATTTACCGTGGGCAAAAAGGAAGACAAGCTGGGCATCCGCGCGTCATCCACCTGCGAGCTGATTTTGGAAGACTGCCGCGTGCCCAAGGCCAACGTCCTCGGCGAAGTCGGCAAGGGTTACAAGGTTGCCATCGAAACGCTCAACGAGGGGCGAATCGGCATCGGCGCGCAGATGACCGGCGTGGCGCGCGGGGCGCTCGAGCACGCCGTCCGCTACGCGCAGGAGCGCAAGCAATTCGGCAAGCCCATCGCGGAGTTCCAGGCCGTGCAATTCCAGCTCGCGCGTCTCTCAACGGAAGTTGAAGCGGCGCGCCTGATGACCTACAACGCGGCGCGGCTGAAGGACGCGCGCCTTCCCTACGTTAAAGAAGCCGCCATGGCCAAATATTTCTGCTCCGAGGTCGCCGAGCGCGTTGCCTCGGAGTGCGTGGAAGTTTACGGCGGCTACGGCTTCACCAAGGACTATCCCGCTGAAAAATATTGGCGCGATTCCAAGATCGGAAAGATCTACGAAGGCACATCCTTCATGCAGCTTCAGACGATCGCCAAATTGATTCTGGGCAAGTAAAAGCTCGGGCTGGAGGAGGCTCGATCATTGTGGTATCATTCAGCTATGAAGCTGTACACCTATCCCATTACGGTCGAGCTCGAGGGCCGCTCCTATTACGCTTATAGTTCGGATTTTCCCGGCGTGTACGGACTGGGCAAAACCATAGAAGCGGCTAAGACCAGCCTCCTCGAAGCGATGCGGATTTATATTCGAGAGTGCCGCGCGCGAAGACGCCCTGTCCCGCGCCCTCGAACCGTGTACGCTGAAACCGTTTCCCTAGCCGTCTAAATCTCCTAAAGGTCCAATTCCGAAAAGCCTGCATCCTTCATGATTCGAAGAAGCAAGCCGCGAGGAAGATCCCCACGGTGAATTGGAACGACCAACATTCGGCGGGTCGGATGGACAAGAATCAGGTGCGATCCCGTGTGCCGCCTTTCGCGGTATCCCTGTCTGCGGAGAATGCGAAGTAGCTCTTTAGACTTCATCAAGGGAGGAAGATACCGTCCGAACCCCTTGGATTGTCAAGCTCAAAGATTCGGCGGGGAGCAGAGGCGGCCGTAGAGGCTGCCCACATCCTTGTGATATGAGATGTCATTTACTCCGTGGAGGAGCCACGGAGTTTTCTCAGGTGCGCGCGCGCCTGGTCCGCGTCCGGTCCGTTCGGCGCAAGCTGGAGGTAGGCCTGATATTCCTGCCGGGCGCGCGGCCCCTGCGCCGTACTTTCCAAAGCCACGGCGAGCGTGTAGTGCGCGGCGGGCTCCTGGGGTTTCAGGCGGATCGCTTCCTCGCAATGCGCGACGGCGCCTTCAAAGTCTTTCCGGGAGGCGAGCAGACTGGCGAGGACCAAGTGAGCGTCCGCATCTTCGGGGCGCAACCGCAGGTATTCCCGATAATCTCCAATCGCTGTGTACGCTTCGCCTTGCTGGCGATGCGCTTCGGCAAGTGACAAGCGCGCTTCCGCCAGGCTTGGATCACCGCGCAGCGCCTCGCGGAATTGATCGGCACCTTCTTTGGCTCGTCCAAGTTTTGTCCATGCTGCGCCCAGCTGGTAATGCGCCCGCGGCAGGTTTGGCGCGATTTTGAGAGCGGCTTGGGCCTCGCCGGCGGCGCCGACAGCGTCGCCCGTATTCAACAGGGCTTTGGATAATTCCACGTGCCCGTCCGGCCAGTCGGGCTTCAAGCGGACCGCCGCCTGAAGCGCCGCAACGGCGCCCGGCCAGTCGCCCGTTTGTTCAAGCG
>CAYZVR010000058.1:7264-16076 GCA_964481715.1 uncultured Acidobacteriota bacterium
CCAACTGGATCTGGGAGTTCGCGTCGTCCGGCTTCAGCTTGAGAGCCGCCCCGTACGCCCGCGCGGCGGACTTGAAATCACCCCGCGCAAAAAGCGCCTCGCCGAGCTGGCGCTGAACCTCCGGGTTCTCGGGCGAGGTGCGGGCCGCTTCCTGTAACAGCTCGACCGCACCGATTGGATCACCGCTCTCACGCAGGGCCGAGGCCAGCCGCACGCGAAGTTCCCCGTCTTCGGGACGCAGGCGCTGCGCGTCGCGATACACGGGGACGGCCAGTTCGAAGTTTCGGCGCGCAGCCAGCAGGTCTCCCAGTGCCACAAGAGCTTCGGGATAATCCGGCTTCAACTCTATTGCGCGGTGAAGCTCGGCCAGGGCATCGTCGGGCTTTGCCGTCGCCTTGAGCGCCATCGCAACGCGATAGTGCAGCTCGGGGCTGTCCGGCCGGAGCTTTACCGCCGCGCGATACTCTTCCAGAGCGGCTTCCCACCATTGGGCTGACTCCAAGGCGCTGGCCAGGTGGAGGTGCGCGTCAGCGTCCTCGGGCTTCAGCCGGACTTCCTCGCGGTATTCCTGGATGAAGCCCGGCACATCGCCCGCGGCCTGCATGGCTTCGCCCAGGTTTCGGTGGTAGTCCGCCGTTTCGGATGAAAGCTCTACCGCTTTCTTCAGCTCGCGCAGGCACCCCGGCAGGTCGCCGATCTTCCGCATGACGAGTCCGAGGTCCTCGTGAAGTCCCGGATCGTCCGGCCGCAGGCGCAGGGCCTCCTGGTAAGCCGCAATGGCGGCGGGATGATCGCCGGTCGAAAGGTACGTCGCGGCCAGCTCGACGTGAGCCGCTGCAAAAGCCGCGCGGTCGCGTATGATGCGGCGGAATTCATGGATGGCATCCGCGTAATCACCCGCCTGGCGGTAAGCGAGTCCCAGTTGAAAGCGGAAGTCCATTTGGTCGGGGCGAAGCTCCACCGCCCGGCGGTATTCCTGGATGGCGTGAATCAAGTCGTCCGACTCGCGGAGGACATTGGCAAGGCTGAGGTGAAATTCCGGATCGTTCGGGCGCAGGCGCACCGCTTCGCGGAACTCCGGAATGGCGCCGTTCAAGTCGCCCGCCAGCGCCAAAGCGTTGGCGAGGCCGGCGTGGAGTTCGGGATTCTGGGGATCGAGCTGAATGGCTTTTCGGTACACCTCAAAAGCCTGTGCGGGTTCGCCGCCGAGCGAGAGCGCATTGGCGAGCGCTGCCAGCAGCAGCGGGTCATGCGGTCTGACCTCGAGCGCCCGGCGATATTCGCGGACGGCGTCTGCGAACTGACGGCCGGCCGAGAAAGCGTCTCCCATGCCCGCGTGCGCCTTGGCGTCGGAAGGGTGCGCGCGGATTTCCGCGCGATACTGCTCGATCGCTTCGGCAATCTGGCCCTGTGACTCGTAAAGCTTGCCCAGCGTATCGCGCAGTCCCGGAAAGTCCGGCTTAAGGCGCAGGACTTCACGATACTCCCGGATCGCCTCGGGGATTTGTTCCGTGACGCCGTAGGTGTCGGCGAGATTGTAATGCGCCTCAACGTAGTCAGGATTGAGCTCGAGCGCCTTGCGGTAGGCTTCGATCGCCCGGTCCCACTGGGCGGCTTGCTTGAATTCGTTCCCTTGTTTGAAGTAATCCTGCGCGCTTGGAGGGCCAGTCTGAGCGCACACGATCCCGGCGGCGAGCGCGATGGCGGCCACGGCAAAGCCCATCGATTCGAGGCGCCGAACTTTTCTCACGGCTCGCATTCCTCCATTCTTTATTAGGATACACCCAAGGGGCCGCTGTTGATTCGCCACGCTGAAGTTTGACAGGCCCCGCGCCCTTCCGATATTCTCAGCGCCGAAAAGGTGGTGCGCTCGCGGGAGGCGTGATCGCGAACCGCGGCGGCCCGGGTCTTCCACCCGACGAGGCCACACAACTTCGTGGAGCAAGTTCTCAAACTTTTCCGACGCCGCCCGGCGCTTCGCACCGGAACACTTCTTTCGGGCAGCTTGATCGTGTTGGTCGGTTTTTTCGTCCTTCCCCTTCTCTATCTTCTGGGAGTGAGTTTCGCCCGCCGCTCGCCTTACGGAACCGTTGAATGGGTTTTCGGACTCTCGAACTACGCGCGAGCCTTTCAACCCATTTACCTCGAGATTTACTGGCGGTCGCTCTGGATGGCGCTGCTCACCACGGCGCTCTGCGCGGTGCTCGGATATCCCGTGGCTTATGCCATCGCGCGCCATGTCCCGCCGCGCTGGAAGTCCGCTCTCCTTCTGCTGGTCGTCATTCCATTCTGGACGAGCTTTCTGATTCGCACCTACGCCTGGATCGTGATCTTTCGAACGGAGGGAGTGGTCAATACGTTCCTCTTGAACCTTCACCTCATTCATGAACCGCTGCGGCTGCTCTACACGCCTTTCGCCGTCTTTGTCGGCCTGGTCTACGGCGAATTGCCTTTCATGATCCTGCCGCTCTACGTTGTGCTCGAAAAAATCGACCCCTCCCTTTTTGAAGCGGCGGAGGATCTCGGCGCCGGCCGGTTGCGAACCTTTTTCAGAGTCACGCTGCCGCTTTCGGTGCCCGGCCTGGTGGCGGGGACAGTGCTCGTCTTCATCCCCTCGATCGGGGCCTTCATTACGCCCGACCTGCTGGGCGGAGCGCGCACCATGATGGTCGGCAACCTCATCCAGAACCAGTTCGCGATGGTGCGCGATCAACCTTTCGGCTCGGCCGTGGCTTTCCTGCTCACCTTTGTGGTCCTGGCGCTCCTGCTCCTCACACTGCGAACGGCGCAAAAGGCCACGCGGGAGATACTGTGATGTCACCACGGCGCGGTGGATACGGGTTGGGGCTCGCAACGCTCATCGTCTATTTCTTCCTCTACGCGCCCATCGTGGTTCTGGTGATTTTTTCCTTCAACCGCTCCCGGCTGTCCGGGCGCTGGCTGGGATTCACCGTTGAGTGGTACGCGTCGCTTTGGACGAACCAGCTGATTTTTTCTTCGCTCTTGAACAGCCTGATCGTGGGAATTGTTGTCACGCTGGTCACGGTCCTGTTCGGAACGGCGGCGGCGCTGGTGTTTTCTCGCGCCCGGTTGCGCGGAAGGACCCTGCTCGATGCGGTCGTTTACATGCCGCTGCTCATTCCGGAAATCATCATTGCCGTGGCGCTGGTCGTCTTCTTCAGCCTCGCGGGTCTGGGACTGAGCCTTACAACCGTCATCATCGCCCACGCAACGTTTTGCATTTCGTACGTTATCATCGTGGTCGGCGCGCGCCTCGCGGGCATGGACCGCTCCATCGAAGAAGCCGCCCTGGACCTCGGCGCCAACGAATGGAAAACGTTCTTCCGCGTCACGCTCCCTATGGCCGCGCCCGGAATCCTCTCCGCCGCGCTGCTCGTCTTCACCACTTCCTTTGACGATTACCTCATCACCTCTTTCGTTGCGGGGGTTGGTTCCACGACTTTGCCGCTCGAAATCTATTCCATGCTGAAGCGCGGCATCACACCGGAAATCAACGCCATCTCCGCCGTCATTCTCCTGGCAACGATTCCGCTCGTCTACATCGCGCAGCGGCTGGAGCGTGGCGCCATGAGGCTGCGCTCGGCGCTTGCCGGTGTTTCGGCGGTTTTCCTCCTGATGGCCGTGCCGCTCGTGGCGCGAACCTGGCCCGCCGGCGGCGACCTCCCGCAACTGAACATCTATTGCTGGTCCACTTATATTTCGCCGCGCATTGTCCGCGCCTTTGAAAGCCAATTCCATTGCCGGGTCAACTACGACCTCTACGATTCAAACGAAGCCTTGCTGGCCAAGTTGCAGGCCGGCAACGTGGATTACGACGTGGTGATTCCCAGCGACTACATGGTGCAGATTCTCATCCAGCAGGGATTGCTCGCGCGCCTAGACAAAAGCCGCTTGCCCAACGTCTGGGCCAACGTGAACCCGCGCTTTCTAGGCCTGCCTTTTGATCCTCACAACGATTATTCCGTCCCTTATGCCTGGGGCACAACGGGCCTCGCCTACCGCTCCGACCTTGTCAAGGAAAAGGTGGACAGTTGGGACATCCTCTTCGATCCGAAATACGCAGGCCACATTCTTTTGCTCGACGACGCGCGCGAGGTCTTTGGGATGGCGCTCAAGAAACTGGGCTACTCCCTGAACTCGACCGATCCCGAGGAAATCCGCCGGGCGCGCGACCTGCTGCTGCGCCAGAAGCCGCTCGTCAAGGGCTACAACAGCTCGAACTTCGAGCAGGACCTCGCGGCCGGCGACGCCTGGATCGCGCAGGCTTACAACGGCAATCTCACCTTCGTGATGCGCGATGAACCCCGCATCAGCTACGTGATCCCCAAGGAAGGATGCACGATTTCGGTGGACGGCGCCTGCATCCCCATTCACGCCCGGCACAAGGATCTGGCAATGGAATTTTTGAATTACTTCCATCGCCCGGAAATTGCGGCCCAGTTCGTCAATGACTCCGGGTTCAACACGCCGAATCCGGGAGCCGCCCCTTTTGTCGAGAGCTGGATTCGCGACGAACCCGCGATCTTCCCGCCGCCGGCCTCGCGCGACCGATGCGAGTTCATGCGGGACCTCGGACCCGTCGTCCAGCTCTACGGCCGCTACTGGACCGAAATCAAGGCGCGTTAAGCGGCTGGACCGCGCCGTCGCTCCAAGACTCGCCCGCATGAATATTTCCGGCTCGCACAAGTGGGTTTACGCCGCGCTGACACTCTCCGCCTTCTTCTGGGGATCAGGGTTTGCGGTCGCGCGCTTCGCGCTGCGGTCGGTCTCGCCGCTGGAACTGCTGGCGGGCGTCACGCTCATCACCGCAGTGTTTGAAATTCTCTGGATGGCGCCGCGCGGCCGGCTTCGACAGCTCAGTGTCCCCGCTTCGGTTTTGTTGCCGGTGGTAATTCTGGGACTCACCGGCCAGGGCTTTCTGAATGGCTTCACCTTCTTCGGCCTCAAGCTGACCACGGCCACGAACGCGGCGCTGATTTTTGGTTTTTCGCCTGTCATGATCGGAATTTTCGCCGGGCTCTTCTTGGGCGAGCCATTTTCTGGGCTGAAGCGCTGGGGAGCGGTGGTGGGATTTGCGGGGGTGGCGCTTATCGTCACTCAGGGAAAGTTCCAGGGCCTGCAGCTGGGTGGAATGATGGAAGGAAACCTCGTGGTTCTGGGCGGCGCGCTTTATTGGGCGGGCTTTTCCGTGGCCACTCGCTCGATTGCGCGGCGCATCTCGCCCGAAACTTTCACATTCTATCTGCTCGTCCTGGGGGCCGCCGGGCCTGTAGCGTATTTCTGCGCTAAGGAAAAACAATTCCCTCTGGTGGGTGTCGAACTTTCTGCTTTGCTCGCGATCGTTTGGTTCGCGGTAAGTACCGCCGTCGTGGCCATAAACATCTGGAGCTGGGCGCTCGGGCGGGTGGAAGCGAGTCGCGTCGGCGCCTTCACGTATCTGGAGCCGGTCTTCGCCGCCCTTGTGGCGATGATTTTCCTCGGCGAGCGTCTGACCTCGGCGACCGGGGCGGGCGCCCTGCTGGTTTTTTCGGGAATTTATCTCTCCACTCGTAAAGCAGGATTTTCCAAGACGTAACCGCGCATGAGGAGACAGTTTGTCCACAGGTCGCGCCGCTTAGAAGGAGTCTTTTCGCTCAGCGAGACGCGAAAATTCCAGCACCCTCTCCGCGCCAGCATGTCCGTGAGCATTCCAAAACTCACCCCCGAAAGGTTGAGCGAGAGTTCGAGTCGGATTTTTTGTCGGGTCGCTCGGCCGGAATTTCCTGGCATCCAACGTGCCTCAAAGAAGGCGCGCCGGTGTCGGGTGCCGGCTGCGCACACGAGTCCAAAATGTCGGGGCGGCGAATGCCGGCACGGCATGAGCAAAAACCATCTCGTCATGAACCCGCTGATTGGCCTCGGTGATTTAATGCGAGGAGAACTCCTATGTCCAAAAGCTTTGCCAAAGTGTCGCTAGCGTTGCTGGCGGTGGTGTGTTTCAGCGCTGCCGTCGTTCTCGCGGATAAGGGCAGGACGGTCACGGTCTTCGACGATAGCCTGCTTCCAAATGGCCAGGAGCTGGCAGCCGGTGAATATGCGATTCACATGAACGAAACCAACCACGAGGTTCAATTCGTGCAAAAAGGAGAAGTGATCGCCAGGGCCCCGTGCAACTGTATCCAGAAAGAGAAGAAGAATTCTCGAACCGAAATGCAATTCAAGAAAAACGCAGAAGGCAAGAATGTTTTGCAGCTGCTCAGGGTCGCCGGAGACACAAAGACCATCGTCCTTGACAGCCAGGACATGTAAGCAAGCCAAACCAGGCATAACGATTGACCCGCCTCCACCAGTTCAAATGGAGGCGGGTTTATTTTTTGGGGCGACCCCTGGTTTCTTACAAGCCTGGATGGGACTGCCCGGAAAAACAGTTGACTGCGAGGACACCACGGCTCGGTCCGATTCGGAAAGGCGATGCGGCCGCTTGGTTGAGGCTTGCTGCAGCCTCCCCTTGACGGGTGAATTCTCTAAGCCTTTAACGCCTTGGTCTGCTCCTTATATAAGTTGCGCCACTCCTCGCGCCTTTCCAGCACGTATTTCTTGGCGTCTTCAAAAGACGGAAAGATGCGTTTACCCTTCATGAGATTGCACGGCCGGCAGGCAGTCACCAGATTGTCCATATGGCGTGACCCGCCGTGGGCGTGCGGATGCACGTGGTCGATGGTCAAAACGAGCCAGCTTTCAAAATGGTGCATTCCGTCCAAGCCGCAGTACTGACACTTGAAGTGGTCCCTCCGGAAGATTTTCATGGCCTCGTCCCGCGCGATGTGCGGGGCAGGCCCGAAAAAAAATTTCTTGAGCTGTTTGAGTGGCATGACCCCTCCTGGCTCCGGCACTTGCGGTATGTATTTCTGGTCTTAAGAGTATCCCTCCCGCGGACCGGCTGCAATGGTTTAGCGGTCCAAAGGAGGAGAGGCGGGTCCCTCGGACGTGTCACGACAGCAGGTTGGATGTCACGTCCGTTTTGGGGGGAGAGCTCTGCTCGATGAAGCGCCACAAGACGGCGCGATCGGATTCGGTCAAAGCCACGAACTCCACGGCCATGCCGATCTGGGGTTCCACGCGGCGCACAATGGCCCGGACGTGGATCGGTTCCGAGAGGCTTTCGCCGCGCAAGCGCAAGTCGATCAAATGTCCGACGGGAAACGGACGATTGTCTTCAACGAAGGCCCCCGTCGGGCTCAGGTCGCGGATGACCGAGCGCAGACCGGGATATTCCGCCACAATCGCCTCCGGAGGAACAACGCGGAGGTTGCCGCGCCGGTCCGACTCGGGGTTTGAATCACCCGCGTCCAGAATCTCGTGCGATTCAATGGTCGCAACCAGGCCAAAGCGCCGGTCTTGAATCTCGCTGCGCAGAACCTGCCCCTGGCACCATAGCTTCATCGGATCGGTGGCGGTCAACTCGCGCGGAAACACCACTTCAAAAGCGACTTGCAAGCCCGCGGACAGGGAATTCTCCGCAAAGCAATAAACACCCAGGCGCGAAACGTCCTTGGTCATCCCGCGCGCGTGGCAGATGTCGGTTTCATTCAGGCGCCATTCGAAAAGGATCGGAAGGACGGTGGGTACGCGCAGCGCTCGGCGGCGCTCAATGGCTGGGATTGGGTCCATGGGGCGCATCTCCCTTCTGGATTCCGGGGTTGAACGACGTCAACAGGCTCGCCATGTCGCCGTAAGCTTTATCAACCCCGTCAACCACTTCGGGCAGGAATTGGGTTCCGCGGTTCTTGCGGATGGCTGCGAGGGCGACGTCCAGCCGCTGAAAGTTTCGGTACGAGCGGCGGGAGCAGATGGCATGCAATGTATCGGCGGCGGCGATGACGTTCGCTTCCAGACGCACGTCCGTTTCGCCGAGCGGGTAGCCGCCGCCGTCGGGGCGCTCGTGATGGCGCAGGCAGATGGAAGCTACTTCCGGATTGATCGGGCAGACGATCCGGAACGAGTGGTAAGGGTGCTGTTGGAGAACCAACCGTTCTTCTTCGTCGAGCGGACCGCCCTTGGTAAGAATCCTGTCGGGCACGTGAATCTTTCCCACGTCGTGCAAGAGGGCCGGCAAGCTGACATCCACCCCCAGCACCCGCCCGATCTTTTCCGTGATCTTTTGCACGGACCTGCAGTGGTTGGAGGTGTACTGCTCCTTCGAATCGAGCGCTACGGTGAGCGACTCCACCATGCGCGTCAGCCCCTGCACGGTCTGCAACTCTTCGTAGAGTTGTGAGAAGCGGACGATCGTCCAGTGGACCAGGTCTTCCACCCGCACGGCGTCGCCCAGCACTCGCGGCATGCGCTTGGCCGTATCGCGCAGCGCGCCGAACCCCTTGATCAATTGCCAGCTCCGAAAACCTTCACGCCCGAGTTGCAGTACAACGTGCCCGATATAACGCTCGAGCCAGGTGAGGTCGCCCGTCAAGGCGATTTCCATCGCCTCGAAACAACGCCGGGCCATGCGCTCGAGCTCGCTGAATTCCCGGTAGCAATAGGGCGTTTCGTGAAGCTCCTTCAGCTTGGTGGCGTAAATGCCGATGAAGAGGTCCCGCTCGGGATTGGATGAAGAGTGTTCCATCGCCGCCGCCTCCTTCCCCATGATTAGGAAAGAGACCAACCTTTCTCGAATCTTCGAGCCCCTCTAGAAACACGGCTCTCAGTTCCCGAAGTATTCTGCGGCGTAAGGAACTTTGAGATTGCGGCGAGATTAGACCTGCCTAAGACAGAAGTCAAGGAACGATGGTGCCAGTATCTCTATAATAAATAT
>CAYZVR010000059.1:0-15832 GCA_964481715.1 uncultured Acidobacteriota bacterium
GTTCGAAGTGGAGATCACCTCCGCGCACCGGTCGCCCGCGCGCACCTCGGAATACGCGCGCACCGCAATCGAGCGTGGGCTCAAAGCGATCATCGTGGGCGCGGGCGGCGCGTCGCACCTGGCGGGCGTGATCGCGGCGGAAACGACCCTGCCCGTGATCGGCGTGCCGATGGCGACTACGACGCTTGCCGGTTTGGACGCCCTGCTTTCGACCGTGCAGATGCCCGCTGGTGTGCCCGTCGCCTGTACGGCTATTGGCAAACCCGGCGCCATCAACGCCGCGCTCTTTGCAATCGAAATCCTCGCCACGTCCGATGCTGCACTCGCCAAAAAGCTCATCGAGCACAAGGAAAAACTCGCGCGCTCCGTCGCCGAAAAATCGGAGAAAGTCAAACGCGAGTTCCAGTTCTGAAAAACAGTTAACAGATTGCAGTTGACACCTTAGAGGTAAAGACCAACGTGCGGGCAGCGTTTGTGCGCGGGTGGCGCAGACATTGTTCTGACATGTCTGCGATCAGTGAGGTCTGATGAAGGAACCGGGGAAGTGGGCGTGGTCGAGTTGGAGGTTTTACTACCTGGGTAACACCTCCATCCTGGCGATGGATCATGTCCGGTGAATCGCAGACATCCAACAGCGATGTCTGCGCCACCCGCGTGTGGGCAGCGTTTGTCCGTGGCTACATCTAGTTGAGTAAAGTAAAGGGTTCTTTACTCTCAACTCTGAACTTTCAACTCTTAACTTTGAACTTCTTCCCACTAATCGCCTGGAGCGCGGTGATGGCGGGTGGCGAAGACATCGCTCTTTGATGTCTTCGAAAGGCAGCTACTAGCTCTGCCCGTGCCCCACGCGCTCGATACGGTCTTGCGGACCAGTCCGCGAATTCCCGCCGTTAACTTTCAACTCTTAACTTTGAACTTCTTCCCACTAATCGCCTGGAGCGCGGTGATGGTGACGACGTTCACGATGTCATCGGCTTTGCAGCCGCGCGAGAGGTCGTTCGAGGGTTTGGCCAAGCCTTGCAGAATCGGCCCGATGGCCTCGCAACCGCCAAAGCGCTCGGCGAGTTTGTAGGCGATGTTTCCGGCGTTCAGGTCGGGGAAGATGAAAACGTTGGCGCGGCCAGCGACGGGTGACCCCGGCGCTTTGCGCTCGGCGATTTCGGGAATGAGCGCGGCGTCGAGCTGGAGTTCGCCATCCACAACGAGTTCCGGCGCGCGCGCCCTGATGGTTCGAGTAGCTTCCTGAACGGCGGCGATCATCGGGTGGCTGGCGCTGCCCTTGGTCGAAAACGAAAGGAGCGCCACTCGCGGCTCAACGCCCAAAAGCGCGCGGGCGTTATCCGCTGTCGCCAAGGCGATATCGGCAAGCTGCGCCGGAGTGGGCTGAGGGACGACCGCGCCGTCGGCGAACAGGCACGCGCCGTCCGCGCCCAAATTCTTTTTGGGCGATACCATTAGGAAGAAACTTGAAACCAGCGAGAGTCCCGGCGCCGTGCCGATGGTCCAAAGCGCCGCGCGCACGGTTTCCGCCGTGGTCGAGAGCGCGCCGCCCACCGACCCCTCCGCGTAGCCTGAGGCGACCATCAGGCCGGCGAAGTTGCGCGGAATTTTTGCGGCTTCGAGCGCTTCCGTTTCCGTCATGCCCTTCGAGCGCCGCCGCTCGTAGAGCGCGCGGGCATAAACCTTCAACTTGTCACTCGTCGCCGGGTCGACCATCGCCGCGCGCGCGGGCGCCATGCCCAGCGTCTTCAGGCGCGCCTGGATGCGGTCAACGTTTCCGAGCAGCGTGACGCGGGCCAGGTTTTCCTTTTCTATAATTTCGGCCGCGGCGAGCGTGCGGTCCTCTTCGCCTTCGAACAGGACGATGCGCTGGGGATTTTCCTTGGCGCGTGCGCGAAGCTTTTGAACGATTTCCATGGTCTCTTCCGGCCCTCTTGATTTTTCTTTCGCGGGGAGTTTACTCCGCAGCGTGCCCCGGAGCAAGCTGCTATAATTTGGGACTCGTCGTCGAGCAGGGAATTATGTTCAAAACCATCGAGTGGACCCAAGACGGCGTACGGATGATTGACCAGACGCGCCTGCCAGTCGAAGAGGTTTATCTCACCTGCCGAAATTATCAGGAAGTCGCCGACGCGATTCGCTCCATGGTGATTCGCGGCGCGCCCGCGATCGGCATCGCTGCAGCGATGGGCATCGCGTTGGGCATCCAACAGTCGACTGCCAATAGCGCGGATGAACTGCGCACCGAATTCGGAAAGATCGCCGAGACAATTTCGAAAACTCGCCCCACCGCCGTGAATCTTTTCTGGGCGGTCAAGCGCATGCGCGAGGTTTTCGGAAAGTCGCTCGCCGAAAACAACGAGATTGAAAAGGTCAAGACTCGCCTGATTGAAGAAGCGCAGCGCGTGCTCGCCGAAGACATCGCCGCGAACGAAGCCATGGGCCGGCACGGCGCCGCGTTGATTCCCGAATCAGCCACCGTGCTGACGCACTGCAACGCGGGGGCGCTCGCGACGGGCGGCTACGGCACGGCGCTCGGGGTGATTCGCGCGGCGGTCGCGGCGGGAAAAAAAATCAGCGTCTTCGCCGACGAGACGCGCCCGTTCCTGCAGGGCGCCCGCCTGACCGCCTGGGAGCTCGCCAAAGACCGCATCCCGGTCACGCTCATCACCGACAGCATGGCCGGACATTTCATGAAGCAATCGAAAATCCAGGCGGTAATCGTGGGCGCCGACCGGATTGCCTCGAACGGCGACGTGGCCAACAAGATCGGCACCTACACGGTCGCGGTGCTCGCGCACGAAAACAAGATACCGTTCTATGTAGCCGCTCCGCTTTCGACGATTGACATGAGCCTCACCTCCGGAGAGCAGATTCCCATCGAGGAGCGGTCGCCCGCCGAAGTCACTCACTGGGGAGGCGTGCAGACCGCGCCTGACAACATTGAAGCGCGGCACCCGGCGTTTGACGTCACCCCACACCGCTACGTTACGGCGATCATCACCGAGCGCGGCATCGCGCGCGCGCCTTACACGGAAAGCCTGAAGTCTCTGTTTGCTTAGGACAAGGCCGACCGCCACGCACTTCGCGTCTTCAATGGCCCTCGCAAAATCGAAAGAAATGGCCCTTGCGGACACTCTGCTCTGTGCCAACATGGTTTTTCGTGTGAAAGGCGCTACAGTCCAAGGGCATTCAAAATGCTAAGAGACCAAATCTGGGACCGGACGGCGGTTAGCCGCCTGGCGCGCGAGCTTGGCGCACTCGCTGCGAAGGAGTTGACGCGCCACAACGGCTGGGTGCGCCATCCCGAATGCATTGCCAAGACCGGGTCAATCCTCAAGCGCCGCGTCACGGCCAGCAATATATCCTCGCTCGTTTCGGACATCGTCGAGGCAAGCCTTCACCTATCCCATCCGCGATTTGCGGCGCAGCAGGTGGCAGCGCCGATTCCCGTTGCGGCGCTCGTTGAGTCCGTCGTCGCCGCACTCAATAACAGCGTGGCGGTCTGGGAAATGTCGCCGGTTGGGACGGCCATCGACCGCGACCTGTTCGACCGCTTCAAGCGGCTTTTTGGATTTCCGGCTCGCGCCGAGGGCTCGGGAGTTCCAGGCGGCGGGTTCGCGAATCTGACGGCGCTGCTCGCGGCGCGCGCCAAATTTCTTCCGCAAGCATGGAATCGAGGGGGCGGCCGAATGGCGGTGCTGGCCGGGGCGCAGACTCACTATTCGGTCAGCCGTGCCGCGGGCATCATGGGGCTGGGGAGCGACGCGGTCTTCGCGATTCCGCTCGACAGCGCTTACCGCACCGACCCGCGCAAGGCTCCCGGTGCATTTCAAGCCGCGCGCCGGGCGGGTTTTCGTAAGTTCGTCCTGGTTGCGACTTGCGGCTCAACGCCTACGGGAAGCTGTGACGACCTGGGAGCGTTTGCGCGCATTGCGCGGCAAGAAGGCGCGTGGCTGCACGTGGACGCCGCGCACGGCGGCGGACTGGCTTTCAGCCGGCGCCACCGCCACCTCGTGGCTGGAATCGAGCGAGCAGAATCGCTTGCCTTCGACCCGCACAAGATGCTATTCATGCCGCTCGCCGCGGGGGCGGTGATGGTGCGGGAAGGCAGAAATCTGCGCGGCGCGTTCGAGCAGAACGCGCCGTATCTTTTCAGTTTGTCGCCTAGGGAGTATCCGGACATCGGGCCCTTTACCATCGCCTGTTCGCAACGAATGGATGCTCTGAAGACCTGGCTGACTTGGCGAGCCTATTCGGGCCGCGTTTGGGACGAGCTGGTCACGGGCGTTTGCCAGGTTGCCCGAGCGGCCTATGATTATTGCGCGCGCTCACGGGTTCTCGAACCGCTGCACGTTCCGCAATCAAACATCCTGTGCTTCAGGCTCAGGAGTGCTTTGGGTTCCGCAAAGGCGTTGGACCGCTTGCACTGGGACGTTAAGGAAGCGGTCAACGCAGGTGGCCGGGCTTACATCAGCTCCGCGGTGCTCGACGGCCGGCGGGTTTTTCGGATCGTCGTCATGAATCCCAGGACGACCGACAACGATATCGCCGAAGTACTGGCGGAAGTTGAGCGGGCCGTGCGAAGATTGTCGGCGGCGTAGAGAGGAGAGCTCCACTCAGATGTTTAGAGGCACTCTGGTTTCGATACACATTTCACCGACAGCAGCCGCGCCTGTCCGGACCATTCCGGAAGCGCGCGTGGTGCCGGGTAAGGGAATCGAAGGCGACCGGTATTTCGACGGGCGCGGTACGTGGTCGAACCATCCCGGCGCGGGCCGCGAAGTGACGTTGATTGAGCTTGAGGCGATCGAGGCGGTCAAACTTGAGAGCAACATCGAACTTGCCCCTCAAGATGCCCGGCGAAACCTCGTGACGCGGGGGGTCCCGCTCAACCACCTGGTCGGCCGGGAATTTACGATTGGTGGAATTCGCTTCAAAGGCCTGCGGCTTTGTGAACCCTGCACGCACCTCGAAGGGTTGACCGCGAATGGAGTCAAAGCGGCACTTCTTCATCGCGGCGGGCTTCGGACGGAAGTAATTCAAGAAGGCATCATTAGACCCGGGGACGCGATTGAAGCAGTTGGGGAGTCCAAATCAGTTTCAGCTTCCTGAATGAGGGTCTTCCTTCTTATCGAAGCCAAGCGCGGCGGAATTGATGCAATAACGCAAGCCGGTCGGCCGCGGGCCGTCGTCGAAGACGTGGCCGAGATGCGCATCGCAATTTCGGCACATGACCTCCGTGCGCGCCATGCCGTAACTCGAGTCGGTTTCGGTGCACACGTTCTCCTCGCTTACAGGTTCCCAGAAGCTCGGCCATCCCGAACCCGATTCGAACTTGGCCTCCGAGCTGAAGACCGGCGTTCCGCAGCAGACGCAGCGATAGGTGCCGGGTTCGTGATGGTCCCAATAAGGCCCGGAGAAGGCGCGCTCCGTGCCTTTGCGGCGTGTCACTTCGAACTGCTCCGGCGTCAGTTGCTTTTTCCACTCAGATTCCGGCTTCTCCACTTTTTCGCTCATCGAATTCCTCTCTCCCCAATCCTTGTAACGCGCAGAACTTCATCCGAAACCGGCTCGCGAGTAATCGGCTTAGCCGGCCGTCGCAGCCTTCGGGCGGCCTCTAACGCGAATCAGGTGGGTCACCAGAAAAAAACAAATCGCCGCAATGAAATTGGCTCCCACAGCGATGAGCATCCCGCGGCGAAGGTCGGAAAGGTCCGAAACGCGCCCGACCAGCGCCGGCGCGATGGCGTCGCCGAACAAGTGGATGAAAACAGGTATAGGGCGAAGGCAAAGGCGTGGGCACGCGGCGGGGTCAGGTCGTGGATGACAGCGGTCGAGGGCCCGTGATAGCAGGTGAGCATCAGCGTCCCCATAAACAGGCAGAAGAGAAATACGGGGCGCGAGGTGGTGGCCACACCAAGGTACAAGAACGGCGTTCCCAAAAGCAGCGTCGAGGCAATGGCCAGGGCGCGTCCCCAGGGCCAGCGGCTGTGCAAGCGATCTGCGGCGTAGCCTCCCAGGAAGACGCCCCCGAGCGATCCTGCCAGGACCAGAGTCCCGAGCGACAGCGAAGCCTCGGCCACGCTCATGTTGTGAAAGCGCGCGGCGAACTCCACTCCCCAGGTCGCGAGTGCGGAGCTCGAAAAAACCACGAACAAGCCGCCGACGAGGGTCATGAGGTACGCCGGGATTTTCAGAAGACTGCGCACGGGAGGCATCGCGTCAACGGGCTCCGGCATGGGAATGCGCAGGCGATCGATGGCCAGGGCCAGGGCGAATCCCGGCAGGCCCACCAGAAAAAACGCGCTGCGCCAGCCGACCCATTGGGACAAGACCCCGCCGATGGCGAGGCCGAGCACTCCTCCTACCAGCATTCCCAGGTTGAAGATACTCTGCGCGCGGGCGCGGAAGGCCTCCGGAAAGCAGGAGGTCATCAGGGCGGTTCCGCCCGGCGCGTAGGCGGCTTCACCCACTCCGACCAGGGCGCGCGCGGTGAGGAGCGTCCGGAAAGAGGCCGCAAACCCGGAGAGCGAGGTGGCGATGCTCCAGAACAGAACGCCGCCAGCCATGATTCGCTGCCTTCGGCCACGGTCCGACCAGTAACCCAGCGGCAGGACGGACACCGAGTGGACCAGGATGAACACCGATCCCAGCAACCCCAGTTTGAAATCGCTGACGCCAAACTCGTCTTTCAGGAAAGAGAACATCGGAAAAACGATCAAGCGGTCAAAGTAGTTGAGCAGGTTGACGACGGTTAGAAGGATGAGGACTTTCCACTGCCAGGACGAGAAGCGGGGCCACTCGACGCCCAGCCAGCGGCGCGCGGGCTGTCCTTCGACTTTCGTTTCGGCGGTGGCGCTCATTTTGGATTAAGCCGAGTCGGCAGGTTTGCGGGAAGGTCCGCGTCCCCGCCGCAACGTGCGGCTTGAACATTTTAGGTGGCCCGGCGGAAAACGTCGAGAGGTTTCCGCGGCGCATGAGGTGAAATCTTTACGGGGGAAAAAGTCGAAGTGCCGGCCGGGCTACTCGTGGCGGAGCGCCACGATGGGGTCAAGGCGCGCTGCCTTCAGGGCAGGCCACATCCCGAAGATAAGGCCAATACTGACGGCGACGGTAAACCCTGCTACCACTGACCAGAGCGGCACGCTAGAGGGGAAGTCCACTAGGCGGATGAGGAAACTCAAGCCATATCCGAACAAAATGCCCAGGACTCCGCCGCCGCCTGTCATGGTCATGGCCTCGAGGAGGAATTGCCAACTGATGTCGCTGCGACGCGCGCCGATCGCCTTGCGCACGCCGATTTCCCGCGTCCGTTCAGTCACCGAGACCAGCATAATGTTCATCACGCCGATGCCACCTACCATCAGGCCAATGGAAGAAATCACCACCGTCACCAGAACCACGATGCTCATGATCTCGCGAAACTGCTGAATCAGCGCTTCAGCCGAAGAAATACCGAAGCTGTCCTTCTCGGTCGGCTTGACGTGGCGGCGCCGGCGAAGCACGTTGCTGATTTCTTCTTTGGCCTCGTTCACCTTGCCCTCTTTCGCCATCGCCAGTAGGAAATTCTCTTTTTGGAGGGGGTACATCTTCTTAAAGGTCAGGTAGGGTATTTTCACCACGCGGTCGCTGCCGCTATCGCCGGGGAATGATTTGCGCGGGGCGATGGTCCCAATCACTTCATAAATGTCGCCCCCGACAGCTATATTCTTGCCGATAGGGTCTTCGTGCTCGAAGAAGCGTTTGACCACGTCTGAGCCGATTACGGCGACGTCCCGCCGATGCAGGTTTTCGATATCGGTGAAAAAGCGACCGTCCCCCAGGACATCGTTCACAACGCGGAAATCATTGGCGGTTGCGCCGATAAAGTTGACGTCGAGAATCTCCTTGGCTTTGTACTTGACGACCGGGTTGGGACCCCAGACAAAGAGTTCGGCGGCCGTCGTCTCGACCGAAGGACACTGCTCCGTAATGGCTGTCGAGTCTTCGAAGGTCAGAGGCTTGCGCATGCGTTCTTCTTTGGAGAGGCGTCCGATGTGAATGCCAGGATCGAATTTGAAAATGAAAAGCGTACGCGTGCCGAAATCGCGGGCCGCCTCGGCGAATTCCTGGTCCAGGCCGGCGAAAATTGACGCCACGGCGATCACCGTTGCGGTGCCGATCAATACGCCGAGAATGGTGAGAAAAGAACGAAACTTATGGCCGCGAATGGTGTCGAGCGCCAGGAGGAGATTCTCACGAACGTTTTGGCTCTGACCGACCATCTTCAGGCCTCGGTGCGCAGGGCTTCAATAGGATCGAGTTTGGCCGCTTGGCGGGCAGGATAAATGCCGAAAAAGAGTCCAACCAAGGTTGAGAGTCCCAGCCCCACAATGACGGCGTTCATAGGAACCGTCGAGGGCCAAAAAACATCGACTATTTTGCTGATTCCGATAGCAATGAAGACCCCCACGGCTCCGCCCGCCGAGGACATGACCGCTGATTCAACCACAAACTGCATCAGGATGTCGTGCCGGCGCGCCCCCAAAGACTTGCGGATGCCGATTTCGTGGGTGCGCTCTGTGACGCTGGCGAGCATAATGTTCATGATGACGATTCCGCCCACCACCATGAAGACGGCCACGATTCCGATGGTGGCGGCAAAGATGGTGCCCGTCAGTTTACGCCAAGCCGACATAATCGTATCCGAGGCGTTGATGCCAAAGTTGTCGGAATCCTTATAAGGGAGATGGCGGCGCGCGCGCATGAGGGCGCGCACCTCATCTTCGAGCTCCATCATTTGATTCGAGGTCCAAGCCTGGACGCTGATGGCCAGTTGCGGCCTGGCCATGAAATCTTTGCCGAAGGTGGTTAAAGGAACCTGGACAAAGTAATCCTGGCTTTGGCCGAAGGTGCTGCCAATTTTTTTGGCTACCCCGATAACTTGAAAAGGCTTCCCACCGACAAGGATTTCCTTGCCTAGGGGGTCGACCGAAGAAAAAAACTCGGTGACCAGGTCTTGCCCGATAAAACATACCGGTGCGCTGTGGGAGTAGTCAGACTCGGTGATGAACCGTCCCCACTCGACCTCCGCTTGCCCAATGTTAATCATGCTGGGAGTAACACCCTCGAAATTCACGTCCTCGATGCTGTGCCCTTTGTAGCGGACACTGGGGGCATTTCGCATCCAGGAGGAGGCGCCGATCAATTTGTAATCGGGCACATTTTCCTTCAAAAAGTCATAATCCTCCATCCGCATGGGCAAATTGCGCCTTCGCGCCTTCAGCCATTCTTCTTCGCCCTGGGCCCATTGAAATTGGTGGACGATAAACACGTTCGCACCCAGGTTGGCGATGTGCTCGGCGATATAGAGGTTCATACCATTGACGATGGACATGACGACGATCAGCGTAGCCGTGGCGATGACCACACCCAGCAGCGTCAGGAAGGAGCGCAGCTTATGCGCACGAAGTGCCTGGACGGCTATCCAAAACGCTTCGCGCGTGGTGACCCAAACACTGGTCAACTCGCGGTGCTTTGTCTTCTCCCGGCGAGGAAGAGCCTGCGCTTGGCTGAAAACCGACACGGTAACTCCTGTCCTCCGAGGTACAAGTCCAGAGAGGCGCCGTCATTTCATGCGCTCGTCCCGGTCCACCTTGCCGTCGCGGATGCCGATGACGCGATAAGCCCGGGCGGCGATGTCGAATTCGTGTGTCACCAGGACAATGGTGTTGCCGCCCTGATGGAGACGGTCGAGCAGGTTCATAATTTCCAGGCCAGTGGCCGAGTCGAGGTTTCCGGTCGGTTCATCCGCCAGAATGATGGAAGGGTTATTGACCAGCGCGCGGGCGATGGCCACGCGCTGTCGCTGGCCGCCGGAGAGCTCGTTCGGCTTGTGGTACATGCGATCGGCGAGCTCAACGATGCGCAGAGCTTCCTTGGCTTTTACCAGGCGCTCCTCTGCGGGGGTCCCGTTGTAAATCAGCGGCAGCTCCACGTTGTGCAGGGCGGTGGCGCGTGACAGCAGGTTGAAGGTCTGGAAAACGAACCCGATTTCTTTGTTGCGAATATAGGCCAGCTCGTCGTCCGTCAGCTCGCTGACCAGGCGGCCGTTTAGCCAGTAATGGCCTTTGGTTGGCGTGTCAAGGCAGCCGATGAGATTCATCAAGGTGGATTTTCCGGAACCAGACGGCCCCATGATCGCCACGTACTCGCCGCGCTGAATCTGAAAGGAGATCCCGCAAAGGGCGTGGACCTCCACGGCGCCCATGTCGTAGGTCTTCCACAGGTCCTCCGTGCGGATCATCACTCCGTCCGGCGGGACGATGGAGTCTCGAGCTGTGGATGATGCAACTTGTGATTCCATGAAATATCCTCTTCCGGAAGTTTCGCCCCGCTAAACACTATGACGGAGGCGAACCGGATTTGTCACCCGGCCCGCTGTGAGAATTGTCAACTTTCACCTTGGTGTCGGTCTTGAGCGTTCGGAGAACCTGGTAGCTCCCCGTCACAATCTCCTGCCCGGGTTCGATGCCCTTCAAGATTTCGATGTCGGTCGTGCCCATGATGCCGGTTTCGATCGGCACAAAGACGGCGCGGCCGTTCTTGAGCACGAACACGCCTTGCAACTCTTCCTTGGCTTTGTCCTTCTCCTTGGTCGTTTGGGGAGTGGCGGCAGGGTTTTCGGCGGCCACCGCCGCGCCTTTGGTCTTCTTCTTTTCGTCCTGCTCGAGCTCTGCCCGGGTGCGGATGGTGAGCGCCTGAATGGGCACCGTGACCGCATCGTGACGTGTCGCGCTGACGATTTTGGCCGTAGCGGACAGGCCCGGCCGCATTCCCTCGGGCGGATTATCGAGCGTCACCACCACCTTGAAGTCCTTTGCTTCTTCGGTGGATGTCATGCTGGTCGAGGTGGTTTGTCCCGTCGTCCGACTGACGGCGCTCTGGCCGATTTCGGTGACGTGTCCTTTGAAAGTTTTGTTAGGAACGGCGTCAATCAAGACATCCGCCGTCTGGCCAAGTTTGACGTTGACGATGTCGGTCTCGTCGACCTTAACCTCCGCGGTAATGACGGAGAGGTCCGAGACCTGGAAGAGCTGGCTGCCCACCTGGTTCTGGATTCCCGGCACGACATTTTCTCCGATGTGCACGGGCAGCGAAGTTACGATGCCGTTGAGCGGCGAGGTGTAGGCGGTTTTCTGCAGTTGGTCGTTGAGGCCCGCGAGTAGGGCGCGGGCTTCCAGCAGATTGAAGCCTTCCTTCTCGAGCTTTGCTCTCTCCTCCCCAACCTTTGCCTGCGCCGATTCCACCGAGGCTTGAGCCTTTTCGTACTCAGCCTTGCGTGTGTCGAACTCCTGCTGGGAAGCAAAGCCCTCGGTGTGCAACCCTTGCACACGCTCCCAGTTCAGTTGGGTGCGCCGGAGGTCGGCCCGTTTCTCTTTCAAGTCCCCCTGTTCTTTCTTGTGGGCGGCTTCCGCCGCTACTATGGCCGCCCCGGCCGACTTGACGACGGCGCTCTGCCCTTCCACGTACAATGCCGCCTGCACCGCCTCCAACCGCAGCAGCACCTGGCCTTTCTTCACGCGGTCGCCTTCCTTCACCAGGATTTCCACGATCTTGCCAGACGAGTTGGCGTTGACGCTGGCGAAATTCTCGCTGGGCGGCTTGATCTGGCCTGAAGCTGTAACGAGCGCCGTCAGGTCCTGTCGCATCACCTTGCCCGTCTGAACCGTCACGACTCCCCGCTTGCTCCAAATGATTCCGCCGACGATGAGGCCGACCAGGAGTGCCGCGCCCAAGCCGATCAGAACGATCTTCTTCCAGCGTTTCATGGTTTTTCCGTTTCCGGTCGGAGGAGACTGCCGGGCCGGTGCTTCCCCCAAATCTGGTTGTTCGATTTTTCCGACGCGCAATTCAGTGGTTTGGCCCATACCGACTCCTCAATAATGACTCGCCACTTGCACCGTAGAAGGTCCCCGCAAAACCCCTTCGGTCCCGGACGATGCCAGGCCGGGTGGGTGCGTCCTCAAGGCTTGACCGGGTAATACGCCCGTTGGGCACATCGGTGCCTTTTCCAACAGAGCCTCATTCAGATTATACGGTTGCCCGCCCACAAATGTTTCGTCAAACCGGAATTTTTACAAATCAAGGTTCTGTCAGCGCAGAGAGGGGCTTTTATTGGTGGTCGCCATATTCTCTCAACCGGAGAACGAGGGGTTCCTTCCCGGCCCCGCGAGGGACAACCTTTTCCCAAGATTTATATGATTATCACGGGCAGATATTATAAAGCATGTGGGGCCGGCGGCCAATAGGAATGTGGAAATCTGGAGGGGACAGGCGAAGCCGCAGACCACCTTTCCGAAGCTTCTGGCATCGCACGGGTGTCGAGTGCTGGGTCCTTTAAAGTCCAATAAATGAGTGGGTGGATAAGCTTGACTTTCCATGGTGGGGGGCCTAGAATTTCATGGGTTACCGCATAGGTGTTCGGGTTCCGAAGCCAGAGGTGTCCTGTTTGATGTTTCTACGAGGTCGGACCTACAAATTGCTGGCCTTTGTGGGCGTTGCAATAGCCTTGGGGACTCTCCTCAACACGGCTCTCTTTGCCTCTTCCTCCAAAAAAGAAGAAAAATTAACCAAGCAGGAGAAGCGCCGCCGAAAGGCCGCCCTTGAGGAAAACCAGAGCGCCTACAAGAAGTGGATTGACGAAGAGGTCCCTTACATCATCATGGACGATGAAAGGGCGACGTTCAAGAAGTTTACGACTGACGAAGAACGCGAGCAATTCATCGAGGGGTTCTGGGACCGCCGCAACCCCAACCCCGGAACCCTCGAAAACGAATTCAAAGAGGAATACTATCGCCGCATCGCCTACACCAACGAGCACTACGCATCCGGCATCCCCGGGTGGAAGACCGACCGCGGCCGGATTTACATCATGTACGGGCCTCCCGATGAAATCGAAGCGCACCCTTCGGGCGGGACTTACCAACGGCCGACTGAAGAGGGTGGCGGACAGACTTCGACGTATCCATTTGAAACATGGCGCTACCGCTACATCGACGGGATTGGCAACAACGTAATCCTGGAGTTTGTGGACCCCTCGATGACGGGTGAATACCACATGACCATGGACCCCGGAGAGAAAGACGCCTTGCTTCGCGTCCCGGGTGCGGGCTTGACTTTGATGGAACAGATGGGCATGTCCAGCAAAGCCGACCGCTTCGCCCGGTCGGACGGAATGACGATCGGAAGAAGCATGGGTGGCCAGCCCGAAAGCATGAACGAGTTCAGCCGGCTGGATCTCTATTCCAAGATTTTCAAGCCGCCCTCAGTCAAGTTTCGTGACTTGAAAGCCGTCGTTACAACTAAACTTTCCGCCAACCTTTTGCCCTTCGACGTGCGCACGGACTTCGTGCGCGTAACCGATGAGACGGTGCTCACGCCGATTACCGTGCAAGTCTCGAAACGCGATTTGCAGTTCCAAAATAAAGACGGCGTCATGCACGCGGTCCTGGACATCTATGGGCAGCTTTCGACGATTAGCGGGAGGATCGCTACGACGTTTGAGGACAGCATTGTCCTGGACGTTCCCGAGGATCAGTTCCAGCGTTACGTAAGTGGCAAGGCGGTGTACCAAAAAGCTCTCCCGCTTCGGCCCGGTCGCTACAAGCTGAGCGTGGTGGTCAAGGATGACGGCAGCAGCCACATGGGCTCAATCGATTTGGGAATCCGCGTTCCGCAATTCGAGGAAGACGTCTTGTCCAACAGTTCCCTGATTCTTGCGGACTTGATCCAGCCTCTGCCCACCAACCAAGTTGGTTCAGGGCCGTTCGTGATCGGCAGCACCAAGGTTCGGCCGAGCGTGAACCAATCCTTTTCCCGCGATCAGACTATGGGAATCTACATGCAAGTCTATAACCTGGGGATCGATCCCCAGACGCATCGCCCGTCGCTGAAGGTTGAGTACGATATCTCCAAGGACGGGAAGATGATTCTGAGCCAGCCCGAAGATCCCGAAAAGTGGGCGCAGGCTTCGCCCCAGATTACGCTTCAGAAGAAGATGGAGCTCAAAGCGCTGCCGCCCGGAAAATACAGCGTGCAGATCAAGGTCACCGACAACGTCAAAAAGCAGACAGTTTCGCCGACGGCCAACTTTGAAGTGCGTTAAGATGGGTTCGATCCTCACGCGCCCTTTCAGGCGCGGGCGAGCCAAGTGACATGGTCCTAGGCTTCCTATGAAACTTACCAGCGCGCGAGGCAAACGGTTAGCCCGGGCGGTTTGCGGGTTGATGCTCGCCGCCAGCCTGGGTGTGTGTCCGGGTAAAGCCGCCGATTTCGGCAGACTGGCAGGCAGCGTCCGCGATACCGAGGGGAATCCCCTCATGGGCGCAACGGTCCTGATTATGGGACCACTTTTCCCCGGCCAGCAGGCAGACCAGTCCGTGGTCGAGCGCATCGTCACTGACGCCCAGGGAAAGTTCGCCCTCGAACACCTGCTTCCGGGTCTGTACTCGCTGCGGGTTTTCTCTCCGACGCGGCTGCCCGCAGCCCGCAACCGAGTACGGGTGGATGCGGGCCAGACCGCCGAGGAGAAATTTGTTCTCGGTGACATCTTTGCGCCCCTGCGTATTCAGAGGCCCGCCACCGAGCTATCCACGTGGGGGGATGATTGGAAGTGGATCCTCCGTACCTCGGCCAGTACGCGACCCATCCTCCGATATCAGCAAGTCGCAAAGACGAATGTCCCATCCGCCAAGCAGCCGCTTGCTTCCAGTCAACGGTTGATCGCCGTTCTCCCCGGCTCCTCGAGCCGTGAAGCCCAGTCAGGTGACCCCGGCATGGGCAGCGTCGTGGCCTATTTCCGTCCCCTTACGGCAGACTCGGACATGCTGGTGACCGGGTCGATGACCGCGGATGGCACTCAGGCATCCACGCTCGCTGCGGCTTTCCGGCGAAACCTGATGAAGGGCGACCCGCAGGAGTTCACGCTGACGGTCCACCAGTTGAGCTTTGCCGAAGGTGTGCCGCTCGCGGGTGGCGAAACACGTGAGAGCCTCAGCCACGCCAAGGCCTTGGTGGTTAGCTACGCGCATACGCGGCGTGTCACCGACGCCATGACTTTGACGGCGGGCTTCGAAGTGGATTACTTGACGGCCGCGATGGATGTCATGACTTCCCGTCCGCATGCGGAAGTTGAATATCAATTGACCCCCGACAGTACGATGTCGGTCCGGTACGGGAGCATTCGCGCCGATGGCGATGGGACTCTGATCGAGCGGATCGGTGAACTCAATGCCTTCCCGCGAGTGACTCTGAAAAACCACCGCCCGCGTTTAGAAAGATTAAACCACGCCGAGGTGAGTTACGACCGGCGGTTCGGGAAAAATACCCGCGTTGAGGTTGCTGCCTATCAAGACCATTACCAAAACGCGGCCCTCTGGGGATCCGGGAATTCCGGAGCGATTGGGTGGCTTGCTGGGGACTTTCTTCCCAATTCCTCTGCAAACGGCCTGACGCTCAATGCCGGGGATTACGGTTCGTCGGGTTTCCGCGTGGCTGTGATTCGAAAATTGGGTCCCTACGCAGAGGCCGCGTTCCTTTATTCTTCCGGCGATGCGCTGGCGATCAGCGAATCTGACGCGGTGAGCCCGAACAACGAGCGAAGACTGGGAGAATTCCTGCGCAACCGGTCGACCCGGGCTTTTGGCGCCAGGATTTCGGCCAAAGTTCCCGGCAGCAAGACTCGAATCATTACTTCATATCAGCGGTTGCCCGGTGAACGCGTGACAGGGATAGACCCTTACGGCCAGTCCGCCATGGATATCCTGCCTTTCTTCTCTTTGCAAATCCG
>CAYZVR010000060.1:0-15653 GCA_964481715.1 uncultured Acidobacteriota bacterium
CGGGGTGATGCCGCACTCGTAGGGCATCAGCTTCTCGGCGCTCTGCGGCGGCGTAGGGCGCACGAACTTGGCAATCGCTAACGTTGCGATGGGAAAAATCGCAGCGATTGCGAAGAAAATCAAAATGGGACCGTATTGGTTCAGCACCGAGATTCTCACTGACCAGCGTCGCCCCAAATCATAGCACGGACTGCGCTCTCCGGAACCGAAAATGGCGCGGCTTATTCCGGATGCGCTGTGCGCCCCTGCACGAGGTCAACGGCGTGCGGCAAAAGATCCAGGATGCTCTCGAGTGATTCGCGCGCGCCGCGCACGCTCCCCGGCAGGTTGACGATGAGCTTGCCCTTGCGCACGCCGACCACGCCGCGGGAAAGCGCCGCCTGGCGAGTTTTCTTCACACCTTCGGCGCGCATCAGCTCGGCGAGGCCGGGGATTTCCTTCTCGATAACGGCGCGCGTTGCATCCGGCGTGTTGTCGCGCGGCCCGACGCCCGTTCCGCCGGTCGTGAAGACGGCGTCGCAATCAACGGCTGCGGTCCACGATTCGAGCCGGTGGCGAATCGCCGCCGTGTCGTCAGCAAGGATTTCACAAGCCGTGACCACCCAGCCGACGGCCTCAAGGATTTCACGAACCATCGGGCCGGAGCGGTCTTCACGCTCGCCACGCGAAGCGGCGTCACTTAATACCAGAATTCGGGCGCGTAGGGAATGGGGCATGGGTGGGGGCGGCGATTATCCTGCGTCGCGGTTGGCTTCGTCGAGCAGGCGCAGGCCTTCCATCATCAGTCCCTGGGTGGACATGGTGGTCGTGCGCTCCGTCGAGGTTTTGGTGAAGTCCAGCTCCCAGTCACCTTCGGTCCAGCGCAAGACCTTGAAGACCGCGTCGTCTCCCGCGGCGCTTCCGTAAGTGGCATGACTGACCTGGCCCTCGGTGAAATAAAGCGTGCAAGTGTCGTTGCCGGAACGCAGCACCAGCGCACAGGTCTTTCGCCCCTGCTCAAGAGAGGTCATCCAATCGAGCAAGCCCATCTCGCTCAAGCGGCCGGATACCGCGCCGCCTCCCTTTTTCTCCATCTGCTGCTGATGCATACGAGAGGTAATGCGGAGCGCCTGACGCGCCAGGTCGCGCACGAAGAAGGGCTTGACGAAATAATCTTCCACCCCATCCACCACCATGCGCAGGTGCTCGTCAATTTCCTTTTGTGACGCGACGAACACGAAGGGAATATCCTTGGTCTCGGCGCGCGACTTCAGTTTTTCGAAAAGCGCCCGGCCGTTCATGACCGGCATGGAATAATCGGAAATAATCAGATTGGGTTTAGTTTCAATGGCCTTCATCAAGGCATCCGCGCCGTCCGTGGCGGTAATCAACTCGCCGGATTTTTCCAGACTGCGGCAGATGAGTTTGAGGATGGTCGGGTTGTCATCTACCACCAGTATTTTAAGACCCAAGGGCATGATTCCTTGCCTTATCGAAAGATTTCAGCCTGCGCGGTTACGCGCCCCGCGCGCGATATGTCCCGCTCTTGCCGCCACTTTTCTCGAGGAGCCGAAGCCGAGTGATTTCGATCCCCCGGTCCACCGCCTTGCACATGTCGTAGACCGTTAGAGCCGCCACCGCCGCCGCCGTCAGGGCTTCCATCTCGACACCGGTGGGCCCGGTCGTGCGTATCGTAGAGGTGATCAGAACGCCATTTTTGCACAACTTGGCGTCAACATCAATATGGGTGAGAAGCAGCGGATGGCAAAGCGGAATGAGCTCCGCCGTGCGTTTGGCGGCCGCGATGCCCGCGACGCGCGCGATTTCGAGCGGGTTGCCCTTGGGGTTTCGCCGAATGGATTTGAGCGTGGCCGGGCGCATCTTGACGAGCACGCTCGCCATGGCGCGCCGGCTGGTCGCGTTCTTTTGGGAAACGTCCACCATCCGGACGCGCCCTTTCTTATCGTAGTGGCTCAGCTTGCTCTCCAAAGCGGTCGTTTCCCGATGAGTACCCAAAGCCGAAATTCCGTCACGTCTCGCTCGTCACTCATCACTTGTCACTCGTCACTGTATTTTCGGAAGCACGTCCACCCAATCTCCCGCGGCAAGGTCCGTTTGATGCGGATGAACCACCATAAAGCAATTCGCCGCCGCGATGCCGACCAGGTCGCCGGACCCCTGCCAGCCGACCAGGTTGATCACGGGATCGGAGTTCTCGATTTCAACCCGCGCCGGCATGAAAGCCGTGAGCCCGGTTTGCTGCCGGAGAGGCTTTCCCAGCCGCGCGCGCAGAAACGCTGGACACTCGAATCGCGCGCCCCCCAGGTGATTGAGGGCGGGCCGCGCAAAAAGTTCGAAGGTCACATAGGTCGAGACGGGATTTCCCGGCAAGCCGAAAAAAAACTTTTCGCCGACACGGCCGAAGACGAGGGGCTTTCCGGGACGTATCGCCACCCGCTGAAAGTAGAACTCGGCGCCCAGTTCGGTCAGGACTTGCTCGACCAGATCGTATTTGCCCATCGAGACGCCGCCGCTTATGAGCAGCAAATCCGCCTCGAGACCCTCCAGGATCATCCGGCGCAGCGCCTGCTTTTCGTCCGGAGCGATGCCGACTACGAGCGGAATACCTCCGGCCACTTCAACCTGCGCGGCAAGGGTTGCGGCGTTGCTGTTGCGGATCTGGAACCATTCGGGCACTTGCCCGACGGGCACAACTTCGTCGCCAGTGGGGAGAATTGCCACGCGGGGTTTGGCGAAAACCCCGACCTGCTCCTTGCCGACCGCGGCGAGCAAGCCGATTTCTCCCGCACCCAAACGGCGCCCGCTTGGGAGAACCACACTTCCCGCGGCCGCCTCACTTCCCTGCCGCACAATGTTTTCCCATGCCTGGATCGGACGGTTTATCTCAACCTTTGTTCCTTCACGACGGACGTGCTCAACCATGACGACCGCGTCTGCGCCGCCTGGCAGCGGAGCCCCCGTCATGATCTCAACACATTTGCCGCAGTCGACCCTGCCCGCGAAGTGCTCGCCCGCCCGAACCTCGCCGACGCATTCCAGGATGGCGGGCAAATTGTTCACGTCGGAAGATCGAACGGCAAATCCGTCGCGCGTCGCGCGGTGGAAGGGCGGATAGTCACGGTCGGCGACAACTTCCTCCGCCAAAACCCGCCCCAATGCGCCGTCGATTGGAAGCGTTTCCGTCGCAGCTTTCAGACTTGCGCCGGCAAGTTTTTCTTGAACGGTCGCGAGAGCTTGTTCAAAACTGAGCATCTCAAATGCTGTGCCGCCTGCAGGGCTCCTCACCAGATTGGTGAGACTACACCTTTCCGGCCAAAACCGCCGCGCGGTTTTCTTCCATCCACAAAGTCTGATCGCGCTCGGGGCCGGTTGAAACCATGGCAATCGGAACTCCCACGGCGTCAGAAAGAAAGCTCAGGTAGTCGCGCGCCTTGGCGGGGAGCTCGTCATAGTCCTTGATTCCGAACGTGGGTGTCTTCCAGCCGGGAAGATACCGATACTGCACTTTGATTTCTTCAAGAGTTTCGATCTCGGCCGGAAAATCGCAAAACCGCTTTCCCTTAAATTCGTATTCCACCCCCACCGGGATTCGCTCGAAAGGATCGAGTATGTCGAGCTTGGTGATGACAAGCGCGCTCAGGCCATTCACGCGGGCGGCGTAGCGCGCCGCTGGCACGTCAAACCACCCGCAACGGCGCGGACGGCCAGTCACCGAGCCGTACTCGCCGCCACGCTGCCGCAGCTTCTCGCTCTCCGGCCCCGAAGCTTCGGTCGGGAAAGGCCCGCTCCCCACGCGCGTGGCGTACGCTTTGGAGACGCCCACCACAGCCCCAATCCGCGTCGGGCCGACTCCCGTGCCGGTGGATGCGCCTCCCGCCGCAGCGCTCGAAGAGGTGACAAACGGATAGGTCCCGTGGTCAAGGTCGAGGAGCGTTCCCTGCGCGCCTTCAAAGAGCACGCGCTTGCCACCATCCATCTCATCGTTGAGGTATCGTGAAACGTCGGTGAGATAAGGCGCCACGCGCCGGGCCATCGAAAAATACCGCTCGATCATCTCATCGCCTACGTTTTGCGCTGACGTAAACAGCGCCGAGGCGAGCCGGTTCTTTTCGCCCAGAACTTCGCGGCACTTGCGGCTGAAAACCTCCGGGTCGCGCAAGTCGCAAGTTCGCAGTCCGCGGCGCGCCGCCTTGTCTTCGTACGTAGGGCCGATTCCCTTCGCGGTGGTTCCAATCTTGCCCACACCCCGCGCCTGTTCCGCGGCGACTTCGTGAGTCCGGTGATAAGGCAGGATCAGATGAGCGCGGTCGCTGACGCGCAGGCGGTCTCCAACGGTGATTCCCGCACTTTCAATCGTGTCCAATTCTTTCAGGAGCGCTTCCGGGTCTACAACGACGCCATTGCCGATGACCGCGGTTTTTCCGGGACGGAGGATGCCACTGGGAAGAAGTTGAAGGATGAACTTCTTGCCTTCCACAATGACGGTGTGGCCGGCGTTCGCGCCACCCTGATAGCGTGCGACGATGTCGAAGTGCTCAGCCAGGGCATCGACAACCTTGCCCTTTCCTTCATCGCCCCACTGGGCACCTACCACCACAACGCTTTTCGACATGCCACTCCCGTCCATGGCTCGGACACTCGCGGGCCGTGGTTCATTCTAACCCGAAGGGTGATAGTTTACGAAGTTCAAGCAGCGCGCCGGATTAATTTTCCCGAATTCTCGATAAAGTGGAAACCGCGCTGGCGGCGGCTCTCCAGGGGAGGCGTTCCGGTGCCACGGCAAGTTAGACGTGTTTTTCGAGCAGCTTAACGATTGCGTCCTTGGTTGTGATTCCCACAACCTGTTCCTGAATCTGGCCACCCTTGAAGATCAGTAACGTGGGGATACCCCGGATGCTGTAGCGGCCCGTGACGTTGAGATTCTGGTCGACGTTCAGCTTGCCCACCTTGGCCCGGTCGGCGTATTCGGTGGCGACTGCCTCGACCGTGGGCGCAATCATCCGGCACGGAGCGCACCACTCCGCCCAGAAGTCCACCAGAACCGGCTTGTCGGATTTCAAGACTTCTTGCTCGAAGTTCGTATCTGTGAATTCCACGATATGATTTCCCGCCATGCTCAGCAACCTCCTAAAGGGGAGAACGCCACGTACTAACTGGATGCTCCAGGAGCCGTTTTGGTTCGGGCCTTGGGCTTCCGCAAAGACTGGTAAATCTTGATGTATTGCTTGGCGGAAGCGGCCCAGGAGAAATCTTGCCGCATCCCGTTCAGCATCAACTGCCGCCAAGCCTTGGGCTGGCGGTAGGTTTCGACCGCCTGCTGCAGGGCGCCGAGGAGCGCGTCGGGGGAATATTCGCTGAACTTGAAACCCGTGCCCGTCTTCCCATTAAAGGCCTCGATCGTATCGTCGAGTCCGCCGGTGGCCCGAACGACCGGTACCGTCCCGTACTTCAAGCTGTAAATCTGGTTCAGCCCGCAGGGCTCGTAGCGCGAAGGCATCAGGAACATGTCGGAGCCGGCTTCGATCAGGTGCGCCACGGTATTGTCGTAAGCGACCTTCACCAGGAACTTGTCGGGATACTTGGCGGCCATGACTTTAAACAGGTCTTCATACTGCGGCTCGCCCGTTCCGAGTGCCACGATGTAGAGGTCCATTCCCATGAGCTTTTCGACGATTTCGGCGATCAGGTCAAAACCCTTCTGCGCAGCAAAACGCGAAACGATGCCAACCACCGGCCGAGAGAGAACCGGTTTGGCCGCACCCATCTTCTCGAGCAAAGCCTTCTTGCAGATGTCTTTCCCCTTCAAATCATCGGCGGTGAAATTCGCCGGAATCAGCTTATCCGTCGCGGGACTCCAGTCGTCGTAATCCACGCCGTTCACAATCCCCTGCAGGCGGTCGGTGCGGCTCTTCAAAACCCCTTCCAGTCCGCAGCCGTATTCCGGCGTCTGAATCTCCTCCGCGTATTTGCGGCTGACCGTGGTGATGAAATCCGAGCAGATAATTCCGCCCTTGAGCAGGTTCACCTTGCCGTAGAATTCCAGCCCCTCCATCGTAAACAGCCGCGGGTGCAAACCGATTTCGGGAAGGATATGCGGCGGAAACAACCCTTGATACCCAAGATTGTGAATCGTAAAAACCACCGGGCAATTTTCAAAAAAACTGTCGGTCTGATAGAGGTTGCGAAGGTAAACCGGCACCAGCGCGGACTGCCAGTCGTGGCAGTGAATAACGTCGGGCGGGTTGCCGAAGCGCTTCAAGAATTCCAACCCGGCCAGGCAAAACGAGGCAAAGCGCAGGTGGTTGTCGGGATAGTCCTGACCCTTTTCCATGTAAAGCTGATCGCGATCGAAGAATTCGGGCAGGTCCACGAGATACGTTCGCACTCCGGCCGCTTCCCCGCCCTCCTGAATGGCGGCGAATTTCAGCCCGGACGGGAGGGGAACGGTCAGGCTCTTCAACTGCGGCATGGGCCGCCCGGGCTTGGTCGCACGATAGCGGGGCAGCAGGACCTGGACTTCATGCCCGCTCGCTGCCAGGGCCTTGGGCAACGCGCCGACCACGTCGGCCAATCCCCCCGTCTTCGAGAACGGAACGCCCTCGGAAGCAAAGAATGTGATTCGCATGATTGAGCTCCGGTCGGATGCGTCGTGAAACCGGCGATTGGTTACGTTAGAAGATGCCCCTGGCAAAGTCAAGGGAAAGCAATTGAATACGGTTGACAGTTGAGAGTCGACAGTCGAAAGTGAAAGACTTGAAGACCGGGGCTTGGCCCGAATGCTCGAAGAAATTCCGCCAACCGTAGATTGTTGAGATTGCCATGCCCGCTCCTCGACGTCCCAAGCTCGGCCAGCATTTTCTCGCGAGCCCGCGATTCCGAGAACGCATTGCCGGCGCGCTCGATCTCCGCCAGCACGATCTGGTCGTGGAAATCGGCGCGGGACGCGGCGCCCTGACGGAACTCCTGGCCGAGCGTGCGCGGCATGTGGTTGCCATTGAACTCGATCCGTCACTCGCCGCCGAGTTGAAGGACAAGTTTCGGAGCGACCCTCGCGTGGAAATTCTTCACGCCGACGTTCTTTTAACGGATATCGCCGGCGTGTGCCGTCGCGCGGGTCAAAACGATTGCCTGGTCTTCGGGAATCTGCCTTACTACATTACCTCGCCAATCCTCCACCACCTCTTCACGTTTCGAACCTCGATTCGTTACATGGCGCTGCTTGTGCAGCGCGAGGTTGCCGAGCGAATCACGGCGCGGCCCGGGACTCGCGACTATGGCTACTTGAGCTTTCTCGTTCATCTCTATTCGCAGCCTCGATTGCTTTTCAGCGTTCCGCCGGGAGCTTTTTCGCCGCCGCCCAAAGTTCAATCGGCACTGGTGGATTTCCGAATGTCGCCCCAATTTCCCGAGTGGAGCCGCCCCCAAGAGGAAGATTTCCTGAATTTCGTGGGCCGCTGCTTCGCGCAAAAGCGAAAGAGCCTTATGAACAACCTGCGGAGTTTCGTCGCCCCCCGGCGGGCGGAAGAAGCGATGGCGAGTTTGAATTTGCCGGTTCACATCCGTGCTGAACAAATGTCCATCGAAGTGCTGGCGACGCTCTGCGCTCAATTAAAAGAATGGCCGGCTCCGGCCGGCCCGGCGCAAACCCTTCCTGAACCCAAATGACTCGTCGGCCCGCCTCGGCTGGCGAGACGCCCCCGCTCTCTTGCCGATTTATGCTAGGATGGGTAAGCGCCGAGGAGGCACTGGCATTCCATCCGTGACCGGTAAGTTCCGCGCCATCCCGCTCGGAGGTCTGGGCGAGTTCGGCATGAACATGATGGCCTTCGAGTATGACGACCACTTGATGGTCGTCGACTGCGGCGTCATGTTCCCCGACGCGGAACTCCTGGGCGTCGATATCGTCATCCCGGACATCGCCTACCTGCGCGCGAATCGCGACCGTCTGCGCGCCATCGTGCTGACCCACGGCCACGAGGACCACATTGGGGCGCTGCCCTACGTCCTGGACGAAGTGGACGCGCCCGTCTACGGCTCGGCGTTCACCCTGGCGTTGGTGCGCGCCAAGCTCGCCGAGCACGGCCTGCTCGAGAGCGTGGAATTGCGTGAGATGAATCCGGGCGCGCCATTCGACATCGGCCCTTTCCACATCGAATTCATTCCACTTACGCACAGCATCATTGACGCAGGCGCGCTCGCCATCACCACACCGCTCGGCACGGTCATCCACACGGGTGATTTCAAATTTGACCCGTCCCCGACCGACCAGCGCGTAAGCGACCTGCATCGCCTTGCCGAATACGGGCGCAAGGGAGTTCTGGCCCTTTTCTCTGACTCAACCAACGTCGAGCGTCCGGGCATGACGCCCTCCGAGCGCGCCGTGCGGGACCGCTTCGCGGAAATCATCGCGGAGGCCAAAGGGCGAGTCCTCATTTCCTGCTTCTCGTCTTCCGTGCACCGACTGCAAATCGTCGCCGACCTCGCGCAAGAATACGGCCGGCGCCTTTGCTTTGTGGGACGCAGCATGTTCCAAGTTACGGAAATCGCGCGTGAAATGGGACGGCTGCGCGTTGCGGACGGTTTGCTCGTCCAGCCCCAGGACCTGAAAAAGCTCCCGCGCAACCAGGTGGCGATCGTGCTCACCGGGAGCCAGGGCGAGCCGATGGCGGCGCTTTCGCGCGTGGCGGTCAAGAACCATCGCTGGATCACGGTCGAACCGGGAGACGATGTGGTGATCTCCGCGCGTATCATCCCCGGCAACGAGAAGTCCATCTTTCGGATGATTGATCACCTCTACCGCCGTGGCGCGCGCGTTCTATATCAGGACGGCGTCCAGCCGCCCGTGCACGTTTCAGGGCACGCCAGCGTCGAAGAGCTGAAACTCATGCTGAACCTGGTGCGGCCGCAGTACTTCATCCCCGTCCACGGCGAATACCGGCAACTCTATTGCCACGCGCGGATGGCCAAGGATCTCGGTGCCGTTTCGCGCGAAGTCTTCCTGCTCGAAAGCGGCGACGTGCTGGAATTCGACTCGCAGGGGGCGCGGCGGAAGGAACGCGTCAAGGTGGGCCGCATCTGCATTGATGTCGGCTCACTCGACGAAGTCGGCGACGTCATCCTCAAGGAGCGCCGGCACATTTCTGAGGACGGCATCGTGATTCCCATCCTCGCCATCAACGAGCACACCGGCAAGCTTGAAACAGAGCCGGAAATCGTTTGGAAAGGCTTCGTGCCTTTGGAAGAAGCTCAGGACCTCGTTGAAAGCTCCCGCGCCGTAATCCTCAAGACCATTGAAAACTCCAACCTCGAAGAGATGGGCGACTGGGGCGTTATCAAAGAGAAGATCCGCACCGCGCTCCGCAAACACTTCGACCAGGAAACCGGCAAGCGGCCCATGGTGCTGCCGGTGATTCTAGAAGTATGAGCAACGTCTGGTCAGCTCAACCCGCCAGCTTGTCGCCCAAGTGCTTCCAGCACTTGTAAAAAAGTCCTCCGTTGCTAGTGGTATAATGCGAAGCGTCGCGCGGCAAGAAATGGGTTTCAGCCAAAAAGGGACAACCAACCCATGTTTGACTATGTCAAGGTCGAAGGGTTTCGCAGCTTCAAGCTGGTTGAGCTTAATTTGCCCCGTCTTGCAGTTTTGATCGGACCCAACAACAGCGGAAAGTCCAACTTCCTCGACCTTCTATCGCTTATGGCTGAGGCAGCTAACGGGGGTCTTGGTGAGGGAATAGCGAGACGCGGTGGGTTTGACAACCTTTCCTTTAGGGGCAGCCCGGGAGACATCTTCGTTGAGTTTCATTTTAAGCCGGAAGGTCCTTTTCAAGAGGAGAAGACTCCGGTCTTTTTCAAGCTGAAACTCAAAAAGGTAGGCTCGAATCCCACGGTTTGGTACGAACAGGTCTCAAAAGCCCCCGGTCCCTACCATGCCGCGCCGTTGTATCTCGTGCACCGTGACAAGGACGGGTGCATGTTTAGGTCTATAAAGACAGGCATGCGGGAGGAACTTCAGGACGAAGGCGAGGGTAAGGTTCTTGAATCGGACTCTGAACTCGCGATATTTCAAGTGAAAGATCAGGACAAATACCCAACGCCTTACAAGCTGTTGAGGCAACTGCAAGACTGGGCTCTCTATGGAGACATCGACGTCGGCCCTCATGCCCCGATCCGACAGCCTGGATTAGTCAGGCCAACCGTTGGTCTCTCTCCCAATGGCGCAAATCTCGCGTCCGTCCTGTATTCTATTCAGCAACAACACCCAGCAACATGGAAAGAAGTTGAGGAATTGCTCGAGACAGTTTGTCCGGAATTTCACAGTATAACTTTCCCGCCAGAGGGAGGAGATGGCAAGGTCGCCCTCAGATGGTGGGAGCGCCCATACGAAAGGGAAGCTGGCTTTTCTGCAAATCTCCTGTCCGACGGCACCCTTAAACTTTTATGCTTGGTTGCGATTCTCAAGAGCCCTGTACCTCCCCCAGTGATCTGTATTGACGAGCCTGAGCTTGGTCTGCACCCGGACTGGGTAAAGCTTGTTGCCGAGTTACTGCAGTCGGCGGCAACACGCACGCAGGTCGTCGTCGCGACTCACTCACCACAGCTTGTCTCTAAGCTTGCGCCCGACCAAGTGATCGTCACAGAGAAAGAACAAGGCGAGACAAAGATGCGATCACTTTCACAGGAGAATCTAGGAAAGTGGCTTAACGAATTCAATCTGGGTGAGCTGTGGCTCGCAGGCCACTTCGGCGGGCGTCCTTAATGTCTGCAGCATCTGGAAACGGCCGAAAAATTGTCGTGCTTTGCGAGGGTGATACAGAAGAGCTGGCGATTCGGCACTTCGTCGCAAAACAGTGGCAAGCTGAGGGTCTACACGCCGTCGGACTTAAAAGAGTGAATCTGCGCGGGAGACTCCAGGACATTGGACCAAAGACGCGGTTGTTTCTGGACGATTCGGAGGTCCTGGCTGTATTCACCCTGATAGATCTATATGGAATGGACCGCGTGAAACACTCCTACACGGACATCCTCGATACAAAGGTTAGTCGAGTTTGTGACTGGTTAAGGGGGCTGTTTAACCATAATCGCTCGGGACTTTTCTTCCCTCACGTCTCCGTGCATGAAACTGAAGCATGGATTCTGGCAGAAGGGAATGCGCTCGCGAGGCGACTCCACGATTCGGGTATTGGCCCTGACCCGAACGCGGAATCCAGAAACTTTGCAAAACCCCCTAGTGAGTTAATTAACGACATGTTCCTTTCGAGAAAACACGGCGACCGATACCAAAAGATTCGTGATGGGCGCCCGCTATTCGCTGAGATGCAGTTCCCGACTGTTTACAATACATGCCGGTATTTCAGTCGTTTTTACGACGCGTTGAAGGCTGTCGCTTCATCCTGAAAATTATTACCTACCGAGAAGAGCCTGAGGCCAAGTCGGCTTGTGTTCAAGCTGTCCTGATGGTTAACGCCAAAAATACCTCATTGGAGCTGAATGCCCCTTTACCAAGCTGTTGTTCTTGCGCTGGTTCAAGGATTGACCGAATTTCTTCCCGTTTCGAGCACCGCGCACCTCACGCTCTTTCCATGGCTGTTTGGCTGGGAAGACCCCGGCTTGACGTTTGACGTCGCCCTTCACGCCGGGACGCTGGTCGCCGTATTCGTGTATTTCTGGCGCCTGTGGGTGGATATGTTCAGAGGCGCGGTGGGATTAGGCGGACCCGGAAATCTGAATTCCCACCGCAACCGGGAGCTGCTCGTGTATCTGGTCATCGCCACGCTTCCTGCGGCAATCGTGGGGTGGCTTTTTGAGAATGCCATCGAGACCCAACTCCGAAGCCCCTTCGTGATCGCGACGGCGCTCATTGGGGTCGGTCTGCTGATGTGGTGGGGTGACCATGCCAGCGAACACAATCACGTGCTCGGCCAAGTGAGTTTGATCGATTCGATCGTGGTCGGGATTTCCCAGGCCCTCGCCGTTATCCCGGGTGTTTCGCGCTCGGGGATCACCATGACCGCCGGGCTTTTTCGGGGCATGAAGCGCGAAACGTCTGCGCGGTTCTCCTTTCTCCTTTCGACGCCCGTCATCGCAGGGGCAGCGTTGAAAAAGGGCCTGGAAATGTACCACGAAGGAATCCCGCGGGAGATGGCGCTGCCCCTCCTGGCGGGGGTGGTCATTTCAGCCGTGGTTGGCTACCTGGTAATAGCTGTTCTGATCCGGTACCTGGAGCACCGAACCTTCAAAATATTCGTTGTTTACCGCATCCTCCTTGGCGTGGTAGTATTGCTCCTCGGATGGGGATTGCGTCACGCCTAGAGTGCAAGTGTCAGAGGTTAGGGGCGCGGATTCATTTGGAAACCGGCCACTAACGTCTGGGACTTCTTGCCTTATTTTTCTGCGCCGGTTCGGACCAAAGAGGGCCGAACCATGCCCAGTTCATCAGCCGCAGCCGCCTCTCGCGAGCGGGATTCCTCCGCGCGCTCTTCCGGCACCCAAAAGCCTCTGCTCGATTCCCGGCGTCTCTCGGAGCTACTGGGATTCTTGCTCTGCGTGGCGGGCCTGCTCTCGGTGCTGAGTCTGGCTTCCTACCTGGCCCAGGACCCATCGCTTGACAGTTCCCCCGGATCCTCTTCAACCGTCCACAACTGGGTCGGGCCCGTCGGCTCTTATGTTGCCGACGTTCTTTACCAGGCATTTGGTTGGGTGGCGTTTCTGCTCCCGCTGACTTTGTTCGTGGTTGGAATCCGGCTGCTGGTTGTTCAACACTTGAACGCACCGCGCACCAAGGCCGTGGGCCTCGTACTACTCGCGTCTTCGCTCACTGCCCTTTTCGAACTGTTCCCCTACACACCCCCCATCGGAAACGCCATCCGGGGAAGCGGGCTGGTGGGGTATCTGGTGGCCGCGGGACTTGTGCACATCCTCAACCCGGTGGGCGCATGGATTATCGCCGCCACGGTCTTCCTTGCTTCGTTGTTCCTAGTGACGCGGTTTTCATTTTCAGCAGCGTTTGACTTTGTGATGGCCCGGCTGGCGTTCACAAAGGCCCTGGTGGCGCGCTGGAAATCCTGGCGCGAGGCTCGCCGGCTCAAGCGCGCGCGCCGCATCGCGGAACGAGCCAGGGAAGCTGCAAAAGACCCGGTCGTCGTGCAGCGTTCGGCCGCCGCGACCATCCCCGCAGCCGAGCCGCTGAAAACTGGATCGCCTCTAATCGAACCAATGCTCAGGTCACCCAGCATTCTGAGTTCCCTGTTGAAATCCAAGCTTCCAGCTCCGCCCGTGCTCCGAGGGCAAGGTCTCGCGGAAGAGCCCGCCGCCATGCCCAAGGCTCCCAAGATTTCCGGCCGCGGCATGCGCCACTTCAAGCTGCCGAGCACGACGCTTTTGCCGCCGCCCGAGGATCAGCAGGCCATTGACGAAGAGGAACTGAAACATCGCGCCGTGGGCCTGACCGAGAAGTTCGCCGAGTTCGGCGTCACGGGCACCGTGACGCAGATCCATCCCGGGCCGGTAGTCACAACCTACGAGTTCAAGCCAGAGGCCGGCATCAAGTACAGCCGCATCACCAGCCTCGTGGATGACCTGTGCCTGGCCATGAAGGCGGAGTCCATTCTCATCGAACGCGTCCCGGGCAAGTCCACGGTGGGCATTGAGGTGCCGAACCACCACCGCGAAATTATTCAACTGCGCGAGATTGTCGAGTCGAGCGAATTCTCCGCATCGCCATCGCGACTGACGCTTTGCCTGGGAAAAGACCTTACCGGCAAGACCAAAATCGGCGACCTCACGCAGATGCCCCACCTGCTGATTGCCGGCTCAACCGGCTCGGGCAAGAGCGTCGCCATCAACAGCATGATTCTTTCAATCCTCTACAAGTCAACGCCGGACGAAGTCAAGATGATCATGATCGACCCCAAGCGCCTCGAGCTCGGGCTCTACGAGGGCATCCCGCACCTTTTCACGCCCATCGTCACTGAGCCTAAACAGGCCGCAAACGTCTTGCGGCGGGCAACGCTCGAAATGGAGAATCGGCTCAAAAAGCTTGCCGAGCACGGAGTGCGCAACATCGAGCAGTACAACAAGATTTTCGAGCCGGACTCGACCCTCAATCTCTTTGACACAAACGGCGAGGTCGAGCGGCCGCTTCCCTACCTCGTCATTATCATTGACGAGTTGGCCGACCTGATGATGGTGGCGTCCAAGCACGTTGAAGAATCCATCACTCGGCTGGCACAGATGGCGCGCGCCGTGGGAATCCACCTCATTCTCGCCACGCAGCGGCCTTCCGTGGACGTGATTACGGGCTTGATCAAGGCCAACCTGCCCTCGCGGATTTCCTTCCGCGTGGCGTCGAAGGTTGACTCGCGCACCATTCTCGATTCAAATGGCGCGGAGGCATTGCTCGGCAAGGGCGATATGCTCTTTATGCCGCCGGGGACGGCACGGCTCCTGCGCCTGCATGGACCCCTGGTCACCGAGAAGGAAATTTCCAAAGTCGTGGACTGGTGGAAAACCCAGTCCGAGCCGCATTACAATGAGGAGTTTCTGAAGCCGTTCCGGGACAAAGAGCGCGACCAGGTTTCTGAAGAGGAAGAAGAGGATGCCTCGGAACTCGACGAAGTGTACGAAGAAGCCGTGCGGCTGGTCGTTGAGTCAGGCAAAGCCTCAACCTCCCTGCTCCAGCGGCGGCTTCGCCTCGGCTACGGCCGCGCTGCGCGACTCATTGACTTGATGCAACGCGACGGCATCGTGGGCGCGCCCGACGGCTCCAAGCCCCGGGAAGTCCTGAAGCGGCCTGACTGGCTCCAGGAGATTGACAATTCGTTACGGTAGCAAGTGAAGTCTCCGGCCCCGGTTTCCCAAACTCCGCGAGAGCGAGGTAACAACCTATGGCCTCCCCATCACGCTCCGAGCGTCGCCGCCGGTCGCGCGTCCCGCACACGGCGCGCGTCATCGTCAGTGGCGTCAACACCGAGGGATTTAATTTCGCCGAGGAAACTGACACGGTTACGGTCAGCAAGTATGGGGCCGCGGTTCGAACCTCCTACCATCTCAAGCTGGGGCAGGAAGTTTCGGTGCGCACCAAGGACAAGAACCGTGTAGGCCAGTTCCAGGTCGTCTGGCTCGGCCAGCAGGGCACGCCGAGCGAAGGGAAAATCGGCATCGAGTGGCTTGAGCCCCGGCATTTCTGGGGAATGGAGTTTGCCCCGGAAGACTGGGCTAGTGATTAGCCCAATGCCGCACGGATGGGCGAGCCGGTTGCTTCCTCTTCCGTTACGCCAAACGCTTTCGGTGGTGGTGCAGTTTAAAATTGTGGATTCAGTGATTAATGCAGATCGTGCAAGTGCAATGCTTTCCGCGCGCATAATGCCGTACGCCAACAGCATGTCCTCCGACCCTGTGCGCCCGAGTGTAAATCCTATTAAACAGGTCAGTTTCACCATTTTCACAAAAGCGACGGATTGCATAAGCACACAAATCCGCCAATTGAACCCCAACGGTCAATCGGCTATCTACGAAAAACGGAGTCTCAATAATTCGAGTGATGTTATTCCACATCGTTCCACTAGAGTGAAAATGACGCATCAATTGGGTAAGTCGATCTGCGGAAGTGTCGTCATGGTCATGCGCGAGCAAGCCGACCGTTCTTGGTCCACCAG
>CAYZVR010000061.1:0-15526 GCA_964481715.1 uncultured Acidobacteriota bacterium
AGGCCCGATTGCAGGAGCGGTGCAAGCGCCAGAATGACGGACGTGGCATAGCATCCCGGGTTCGCGACCAGGCGCGCCGAACGGATGGCGTCGGCGTTCAGCTCGGGCACGCCGTAGACAGCCTCGGCGAGAGCGCCGGCGGCCTTGTGCTCAAAGCCGTACCAGCGGGCAAACCCGGCAATATCCTTGAGCCGGAAAGCTCCGCTCAGGTCAACGATCCGCAATCCGCGCGCGAGGAGCTCCGGCACGACTTCGTGCGAGGTCTCGTGCGGCGTGGAAAGGAAGACGACGTCCACTTCCGACGGCGAGAGGTCCTCGACCCTCAGCGGCTGGCAGGTGAGCTTGCGCTTGCCGCGCAGCGCGGGGTGGGATTTTTCAATCGGGAATGCCTCACGCCCGCTGCGCCCCGATGACATGAGGCGGACGATTTTGGCCGAGGGGTGGCGGGAAAGAATGGTTACCAGCTCGCGGCCGGCGTAGCCAGTTGCTCCGGCAACCGCTGCGCGCACGACGGACTTCGGGCGACTCGCCGACTGCTCCCCGACTTCCGTCTCCAAGACCGTTTCCTTCAAAACCCCTGCCCCGTCCACTGGCATAATTATACATCCAGTGAATAAATATACTTTTACGGTAAAAGCCGTTTACTGTCAAGAAAAAAATGTACTTGGGAGGGTTTTGCGCGCGCGTTCCGAGTCCCGGCGGGTTATGTTAGCATCGTGCGATGAGTTTTCCCGAGCCGAGCGAAGGTCCGCTGACGCTCGACGAGCTGCAACTGGCCACGCGCAACCGCGGCTTGCCGCTCGAAGCGCTGCGCTACGACGTAACGCCCACGGGCCTTCACTACCTGCTCGTCCACTTCGACATTCCGCACATGGACGCCTCCGGCTGGCGGCTGCGCGTGGGCGGAAACGTCGGCCGGGAGCTCGAACTGAGCCTCGACAACCTCCGCGCGCGCCCGCGCCAAACGATTCCCGTGACGCTCGAGTGCGCCGGCAACGGCCGCGCGCACCTCTTTCCCCGCCCCATCAGCCAGCCGTGGCTGAACGAAGCCGTCAGCACGGCGGAGTGGACGGGCACGCCGCTTGCCGGCGTGGTTGAAGACGCAGGACTCAAGCCCGGGACGGTCGAGCTGGTTTTTACCGGCGCCGACCACGGAATCGAAAAAGGCCACGAGCAGGATTACGCGCGCAGCCTCGCGCTGGCCGAAGCGATGCACCCCGAAGTCCTGCTCGCCTACGAGATGAACGGCCGGCCGATCGAGCCGCAGCACGGTTTCCCGTTGAGGTTGCTGGTTCCCGGCTGGTACGGCATGACGCACGTCAAATGGCTCACCCGCATTGACGTCGTGACCGAGCCCTTCGAGGGCTATCAGCAGCGCGTCGCGTATTTCTACAAGCAGTTTTCCGACGACCCGGGCGAGCCCGTCACGCGCATCCGTCCGCGCGCGCTGATGGTCCCGCCGGGTTTCCCGGACTTCCTCACGCGGCGGCGGACGCTCGAGCGCGGCTGCCACGAAATTGTCGGGCGGGCGTGGTCAGGGCTGGGCTCGATTGCAAAAGTTGAGTTCGGAGTGGACGGCGAGTGGCGCGCCGCCAGGCTCGAAGCGCCCGCCGGACAGTTTGCCTGGCGCCGGTGGTCGGCGGAGTGGGACCCCGCGCCCGGGGAACACGTTCTCTCCTGCCGCGCTACCGACAGCGCGGGCAACTCCCAACCCTCCGAGCCGCCGTGGAATTATCAGGGGATGGGGAACAATTCGACGCAGAGGGTAGAAGCCGTGGTGCGGTGAGAGAGTCTTTTGTCCCGCAAGGCGGGTTTCCAGAATAGCCTGTCGCTCACCGGTCCTGACTTCGCAGACATCGAAAAGCGATGTCTGCGGATTTCCTCAGCAGGTCGCCTTGCACTACCGCTCACTCGATTCAAGTTTGCGTTTGAGGTGCAGGGTGGGATCGTCGGGGCCGCCTTCGTCGTCCTCTTGCCTCTTTTTCTTCTCGGTCTCTTCAAGAACGTACTGAGTTTCAGGCTGCGCGAGGTGTTGCAGGTGCAGCAAGGCGTTGCCGAGGCTTTTGTAGCTGGGTCTGCCGCCCGGGAGCCATCCCCTGCGGCGCAGAAAGAAGATCACGACCATGACCAGGACATAAAGCGTGATGGCGCAGACAGGAATCAGAAGCAACCGCGAAAACGTGTTGATGACATCCATCGTTTGGTCAAAGCCCGGGGCGCAGCGGAAAGTTCGTCGGCGCGCTCCCACGACTCGATTATATCGCGAGCGCTCGGGATAAGCATGGCACAAGGTTGTGGACGGCAATATGGCTGCTCTCCTCGTCAAGCGCGTTGCCGATGCCGGCACTGGAATTCTCGCGCGCGCCGGGCTAGAATCGTGGGCGAGGCATCCCTCCGTGCCCGAAACTCATCTTGACACACCGCCGGCCTCGGCGCCTGCCGCGCGCTCGAGCGTCGCCACAAGCCTTGGAATTATTGCCACGGCCGTGGTGGCCGTTTGTCTCTACTATGCGAGTTCGGTCATCATCACGCTGATCTGCTCGATCTTCATCGCCTTCGTGCTCGATCCGGGCGTCAAGCTGATGCAGCGCCTGCGGATTCCGCGCTGGATCGGCGCGTTTGTGATGGTGCTGGCGACGCTCGCGGTGATGTATCTCGCGATTTACTTTATTTACGACCGCGCGCTGGCTTTCATCCAGGACCTGCCGGAATACACGGAGCGGTTGAAGGAAATCGCCGCGCACATTCGCGTCACCATCCGAAACTTCCAGCTCAGCGCCGCGAAGCTGATCCCACCGTCGAGTGAAGGCACCGTGCAGGCGGTGCGCGTGCAGCAGAGCTCAACGTGGGTGCAGTTCCTTTGGCACGGCCTTGGGTCGGCGTACGGTGTGGTGGTGACGGTGATGTTCATTCCCTTCCTGGTGTTCTTCATGCTCACTTCCAAGGAGCACATCCTGAGCGCGACGATCAATCTATTTCCCGGCGCCAACCGCGAGCGCGCGAAAGACGCCATGCGCGGCATCGGCCTGATGGTGCGCCAGTACGTCATCGGAAATTTTCTGGTGGCGCTGGTCTCGGCCGCGCTGATCACTCCGGTCTTTTACGCCGTCCACCTGCGTTACTGGCTGCTACTCGGGTTGCTGGCGGCGGTTGTGAGCCTGATTCCCTACATTGGCGTCGTCCTGGCCGTGACGCCGCCGCTGCTCATTGCACTCGTGCAACCGGACTTCGAAGGCGTCGCCCCGTTCATCATTATCGCCGTGACGGTGGTGGTGGTGCATTTCCTGGCCATCAACGTTCTGACGCCGAAGCTGGTGGGGCGGCGCGTCAAGCTGAACGCTCTCACCGTGACCATCGCCATGATGTTCTGGGGATGGTTGTGGGGAGGCATCGGCCTGGTTCTCGCGGTGCCCATCACCGCCGCCATCAAGGCCGTCTGCGACAACATTCACTCGCTCAGGCCTTATAGCGCCTGGATGGGCGAGGGATGAGAGAAGGACAGTAGGCAGAAAGCAGAAGGCAGAAGGCAGAAGGCAGGACTCCTCTCAGGAGTGTCGTTCAGAACAAAGACATCTTCCTCTAATACTCCATGACGGTTGTCGAGCGCCAGCCTTATCCGGCCTGAGCCGGTGAAATACTTTGCGAACTCAGCTATCCTTACTTACCTGTGGTTGTTCCATCCCCCTCACGAACTTCCGGGCCAACGGCCAAGGCTGGATTTTTCCAACCCCTCAAATATCTTGCGCTTCTCCGATTCGCCGCCGTCGGCGCGCTGATTGCGGCGATAACCTTTCTCTTCGTCCGCGTAATTCCGGTGAATGCCACCACGGCGGGATTCGCGTATCTGATTGCGGTGCTCGTGGTCGCCACCCGCTGGGGTTTGACGGAATCGCTCGTGGCCTCAATCCTCGCGGTGCTGTGTTTCAATTTTTTCTTTTTCGCGCCCATCGGCACGTTCAATATCGAAGACCCGCAGAACTGGGTCGCGTTATTCGCTTTTCTCGCCACTGCGATTATTGCCAGCCAACTTTCCTCTCTCGCCCGGCGGCGCACGAGCGAAGCGGTCGACCGCCAGAAGGAAATGGAACGGCTGTATGCCCTGAGCCGAGCCATCCTCCTGACCGACCCGGCGCAGTCCGCCCCAAAACAAATTGCTGACCGCATCGCGGAAATTTTCGGGATGCGCGCCGTGGCGCTCTACGATGCCCAAGCTGGCGAGATTTCCCGTTCGGGGCCGGACGGGCTGCCTGAAATCGAAAACCGATTGAGGCAAGCTGTTGCGCCCGGCGCTGTGATGAGCAATGAGGGCGGGGCCTTGATTGCCCAGGTCGAGATTGGTGGCCGGCCGATCGGGGCGCTGGCGGTCGAAGGCTCTCAACTCTCCGAGGCCGCGATGCAGGCCCTGACGAACCTCGTTGCCATCGGGCTCGAAAGGGTGCGTGGTCAGGAAGCGGCCAGCCGCGCCGAAGCCGCGAGGCAAAGCGAAGAATTGAAATCCACCCTGCTCGACGCCATCGCGCACGAATTCAAAACTCCCCTCACTTCCATCAAGGCTTCGGCTTCCGCCATGCTTTCTGCGCCTTCGACGACTGCCGAAGGGCAACGCGAGCTAGCCTCGATTGTGGACGAAGAAGCCGACCGCTTGAGCCGCCTGGTGACCGAGGCGATTCAGATGGCGCGCATCGAAGCGGGAAAAATCCAATTGAACAAAGAACTGTGCTCGGTTGACGGCCTGATTCACGCCGTGCTCGCCGAAATGAAATCGAACCTGGAAGGCCGAAGCGTGGACGCGACGGTCGCCTGCGATTTGCCCATGGTCTTTGCTGACGGTGAACTGATGCGCCTGGCGCTCCGCCAGATTGTGGATAACGCTTTGCGATATTCGCCGCCTGGATCGCCGCTCGAGGTTCGCGCAGAAAAAATTGGAGCACGCATCGTCGTCCGCGTCGCCGACCACGGCCCCGGCATCCCCGAGCGCGAGCGGGCGAGGATCTTTGATAAATTCTACCGCAGCCCGCATACGCGCCAGCACGTTACCGGGTCGGGAATGGGACTCGCCATTACGAGAGAAATTCTTCAGGCGCACGGCGGCGAGATCTCGGTCGAGAACGGGATCGGACGCGGCTCGGTCTTTTCCCTGGCCCTGCCCGCCGCCGAGGCGGAGAAAGTGACATGAGCCCGAGCCGAATTCTGGTGGTGGATGACGAGCCACAGATCCGCCGCGTGATGCGGGCGACACTTGCGACTCCGGGTTACGAAGTGAGCGAGGTTCGAAGCGGCGAAGAGGCGATCGAAAAGATTCGCACCGGCCGCTTCGACCTCGTTCTGCTGGACGTGAATATGCCCGGCATGGGCGGGCTGGAAGCGTGCCGCGCGATCCGCTCGGCGTCGGAAGCCGCGATCATCATGCTCACGGTCCGCAACGCGGAGAAGGATAAGGTCGAAGCGCTCGATGCCGGCGCCGACGACTACGTCACCAAACCGTTCAGCACGCCGGAGCTGCTGGCGCGCATCCGCGCCGCATTGCGCCGAATCCCGCTCGCGCTCGAGGGCGTGCCGCCGAAGATCTCGCTCGAAGAAGTTGAAATTGATTTTCAGTCACGGCGCACATCGGTGCGCGGCCGGGAAGTGCGGCTGACTCCGAAACAATTCGACCTGCTCCGGTATCTCGTGGCCCACGCCAACCGGACGGTCCCGCACCGCGAGCTGTTGCAAGCCGTGTGGGGCGCCGAGTACGGCGACGAGCTCGAATACCTCCGGGTCTTTGTGAATCAGCTTCGCAAGAAGATCGAACCCCTGCCCGCCAAGCCTCGATACCTGCTGACCGAACCGTGGGTGGGCTACCGCTTCTGCCTGCCGGATTAAGATTCTCCCAATCTTTATGCCTTCTTTATGCGTGGCCGCTTAACTTTAAGTAGAGACATGTCCATGGACACGAGTCAAAGCTCCGATGGCCCCTTCGGGTTCCATGACCTCGGAAAAACTCAAACCTCCGATCCGGCGGACCGGCGAAAAGGCAGCGAGCGGCTGGAGGTGAAGGTTCTGTTTACCACCCATGCCGGAACCATCGCCGCGCTGAGGAGGGCGACGCAGCTCGGCGCGGACCTCGGCGTCCGGCTGGTGGTTCTGCTGCTCTATCCGGTGCCTTACACGCTTCCTCTTGTTTGGTCGGCGGTTTCGAAGGAATTCCTCGAACAACGGATCCGTGCTCTCGAATGGGAGTCCCCGGCGGATATTTCCGTGAGGATCTATTTTTGCCGGCATTCGTTTTCCAGCTTGTGCCGGCTCCTCGAACCGCATTCCCTGATCGTGCTGGGAGGAAAAAAGCGCTGGTGGCCGAGCGACGAGCAACGAATCGCACGCCGCCTCAACCATGACGGTCACGAGGTGATCTTCGCGAATGTAGACTAGTGGACAAAGGGCCTCGGGCGGCACCAGCTGGCTTTGCCTTCGCCCATTTCCGAAAATTAAGCAGCGCTAGGAATTCTAGATGGGAAAAAACCCAGAGATTTTGGAGAAACCCGTCCGCAATCTGCCGAGAGTCTTGATCGCCACGACCGCCATGCTGGCCTTCATCTCCTTCTGGCGGGCCGCGGCCGTGGTCCTAAACGACATGGGCTCGTCGGCGTTTTATGCCGGCGCGATTGCCGAGCACTTCATCGGAAAAGCAGCGCCGTGGTTCATCCTCGCTATCATGCTGCTCGCCTTTGCGGTTCGCTCCCTTTACATCGAGAGCTGCAGCATGTTCGTGCGGGGGGGCGTGTATCGCGTGGTCAAGGAGGCGATGGGCTCGACGCTTGCGAAGTTTTCGGTGTCGGCCCTGATGTTTGACTACATCCTCACCGGCCCGATCAGCGGTGTCTCGGCCGGACTGTATCTGGTAGGTCTCCTGAATGAACTGCTGAGCTACGTTCACTCGAACCTCCTCCTGCCCGTGAATTTCACCGCGGCATTGTTTGCAGCACTGGTTACGATTTATTTCTGGTGGCAGAACATCAAAGGTATCCCCGAGTCGAGCGAAAAAGCTCTGCGCATTATGGTCGTGACCACCGTGATGGTCGTCCTGATGGTCGCCTGGTGCGGAACCACGCTTTGGGTGCGCGGGGCTCATCTTCCGCCCTGGCCGAGTCCTTCGAACCTCGTCTTTTCGAAAGATGCGTTAGGCTGGCTGAGCCTTACGAACCTGCCATACACGGTGGGGTTGATTGGAATCCTGATTGGCCTCGGCCACTCGGTTCTCGCCATGAGCGGCGAAGAAACCATGGCGCAGGTCTATCGCGAGATCGAACACCCCAAGCTGAAGAACCTCGAAAAAGCGGGGTTTGTCATTTTCATTTACAGTTTGATCTTCACGGCGGGCGTCGCCTTCTTCGCCGTTATGATCATTCCCGATGAGGTGCGCAACAATTTTTTTGACAACCCCATCGGCGGTCTCGCCATGTACCTGGTGGGGCCGCTTTCCCTGCGCCTCGCGTTTCGCGCTTTCGTCGTGGTGGTCGGAGTGCTGATGCTGGCCGGGGCGGTCAATACGGCGATCGTAGGTTCAAATGGAGTCTTGAACCGGGTTTCAGAGGACGGAATCCTTCCCGACTGGTTTCGCCATCCGCACCGTCGCTTTGGGACTTCGCATCGCATCCTGAATCTGGTGGTTGGACTTCAGCTTCTCACCATCGTGCTGAGCCGCGGAAACATTTTCCTGCTGGGTGAGGCCTACGCCTTCGGTGTGATGTGGAGTTTTGCCATGAAGGGCCTGTCGGTCGTGGTTCTGCGTTTCAAGCAACCCGGCAAGCGGGAATTTCGCGTGCCCTTGAACCTGAAGTTTGGAAGTCTCGAAATTCCTTTGGGGCTGGGGCTCATCACCCTCACGCTCTTCGCTTTGTGTACGATCAACCTTTTCACGAAACAAGTGGCCACGCTTTCGGGCGTTGCCTTCACGCTGGTGTTTTTTGCAGTTTTTACGGCCTGCGAAAGGGTGACGCGAAAGCGCGGCGCCTTCCACGCGGAACTTGACCAGTTCAATCTGGAACCCGGCGAGGACCTGACGCCGCAAGCTCTGGGCGTTCGTCCGGGAAGCGTTCTGGTGATGGTCCGTGACTTCCACACCCTTTACAATCTTTCCGCCGTCCTCGACCGGGTTATTACCCGGGAGCAGGACGTCGTTGTGCTCCACCTGCGGCTCCTGGCGCGTTCGAGCTCCGGCGAGCACGAACTCGCGCCCGAACAGCTCTTCAGCTTCAAAGAACAGGAACTGTTTACGCGGGCGCTGGCGCTGGCGGAGGCGAAGGGCAAGACGATCCATCTTGCCGTCGCTCCGGCCGCAGAGAAGTGGGATGGCATCCTTCGCGCCGGGCAAAGCCTGGAATCCTCAACGATTGTTCTCGGTCTTTCGTCGTGGAGGCCCGGGGCGGAAGAGGCTCGAATGGCGGGCCTGGCGTGGGAAAGGCTGGCGGAGCCCAAACCTCAGTTGGCGCTTGAAATTCGCTCTCCGGGTGGCCAGGTCCAAATCTGCTATTTGGGTCCTCATGCTCCGCGGCTGACGCCTGCGGAGATTGACATCCTGCACAGCATCTGGCTCGAGCTCAGCGGCGAGGTCGCGCCCGAGGAACTCCACCATCACGATGTAATTCACTTCGCTCTCGAGCAGGTTCGAAAAGGGATTAGCGAGGGCCGTCGGAAGGAAGTGATTGACGAATTGCGCCGTCATCTCCGGGACATCCAGGGCCGGCACAACACTCACCCCTAAAGAGACGTAAACGGAGATCGTTGGAACTTTTCACTCACCGGGAAAACAGCGGCGAAGTTGCCGCACGCGCTCCTCAAGCGACGCGCAATTCTGAAAAACGGAAATTCCCGCGACCCCGCTCGCGCCCGCTGCGAGACATTCACTCACCTTTTCGACGGTCATCCCGCCGAGCGCCAGGACCGGGATCGTGACGTGCGTTGCCACAGTCCGGAGCGTTTCGAGGCCAAGCGGCGGGCCATAGCGAAGCTTGGAGGGCGCGGGAAAGATCGGACCCAGGAGAATGTAGTCGGCGTGTGAGGACTCGGCCTCGAGCGCCTCGTCAAGGGAGTGGCACGAAACGCCGATGAGGAACCCTTCGGGTACCATTCGGCGCACCACGCGGGCGGGGAGCGATTCCCTTGCGAGATGAACTCCGCCGGCGCCGAGCGCGAGCGCCACGTCCAGACGGTCGTTGACAACCACGCGCGCGGCGGTTCCTCTCGCGGCTTCGAGAGCGCCGCGGGTGAGCTCGACGAGCTCACGCGTGCCAAGGTCTTTTTCACGAATCTGGATCAGTTCGACGCCCGCCCACGCCGCCTCGGCGATTCGCGACAGGAGCGGTTCGACTTCGCTCACCGCCCTGAGTTTGCCGAAGGGCGGCTGTGGCGCGAGCGCCCGGCGGTCCGTGATGTAACAAAGCCGGAGAGGGTGAGCCATAGGGTTTGGCTCGCGAAAGTTGGAGACGCGCGTATGCGGCCGTGGCGCGGGTGGTCTCAGCGCGAGGGCTTTGACTCAACCAGTCCCAGGCGCCGGCGGAGCCGCCACATCTCGTAAATCGCCAGCCAAATATCCGCAAGTCCAACGCCCGATATCGCGCCGCGGACGAAATAATTCATGGCGATGGTCGAAACCAGGGGGTAGTGACCGATAAAAAAATTCCTGCTCCAGAGCGCCATCCAGGGCAGGACGAAGAGGAACACGCCGATCTCGAAGCAGAACACGATATAGAGAATGACGACCAGGCGGCTCATGATTCGGGATGTCAGCGTCGGATCGTGCGGGGGGCTGTCGCCCCGGCGTGCTGCCATTCAGTTTTTCTGTTGCAGCTGCCGGATTTTTTCGGCGACGTCGCGGTAATCGATGTTCTGGCTGTACACCTCGGAAAATTTCTCGAGGGCGGTCTTCTTGTCACCGGCCATTTCGTACGCCACGCCCATGTCATATTCGATCGCCATCAGGGCCTCTTCGTCGAGGTTGGGCGTTTCCAGGGCGCGCAAGTACCACTTGGCGGCGATCGCCGGCATTTGCTTGTCCATAAAACAGGTCGCCAGCAGCGTGCAGGCCTGGAGAAAATTAGGAGGATACTTGCCCTTCTGCGCGCCCTTCACGACTTTTTGGAACTCGCCGATCGCCTCGTCGAGGAGGCCCATTTCGCGGAAAGCCACTCCGAGGTCGTAATGCGTCTGGGGATCGTCGGTGGTCGCGCTGGTCTGTTCTTCGCCTAGCTCATCCAGCAGTCCGCTTAGCTGTGAAGCCACGCTCGACTCGGCTGGAGTGGAAACTCTTGCGGCCGGTTGTAATGGCGGCGGCGCCTGATCTTCAAGTCCTTCCAAGCTGGCCGCGAGGTCGCCCACCAGACTTCCAAGCGGGTCAGCGGCCCCCGGAGCTGGCTCAGTGACCGGTACGGGCTCAACGGTCATGGGCTCGGGCATCACGTCAGCAGGAACTGGCTCAGGCGGACTGAGGGGAGCTGCGGGTCCCGAGGCGGGCGGCGGTTCCGAAATTTCTGGTTGGGCAAACTCCGCCGGCAATTCCATCTCCTCCGCAGCTTGTGGTTCCTCGGGAACCGCCTCTGGGACCGATTCTCCGGGGACGGGCATTCGGCCCGCCTTTTCTTCCACCATGAGACGGAGTTCTTCCACATGGGGGTCCTCGGGAAATTTTTCCTTCAACGCTTCGACGGCTTTTTGGGCTTCTTCCACAAAACCCTGGTTGAGATAGAAGTCAATCTCAATGCGGCTTTCCTCGAGATTGAAGCCGGGGGTGGATACGACAGTGGGCGCGGGCTCAGGCTCGGGCGGGGCGGTCACGGATTCGAAGCCGGCGGAAAGGTCGAACTCCTGAGCGGCCGGCGGTGAAACCTCCGCCCCGGCGGCGGGGGGCATTTCGGGCAAAGCTTCGGCAGCAGGGGCCTCTTCCGTCATTCCTGGAAAACCCGAGGAGATGTCGAATTCCGCCACCACTTCCTCGGCGGGAGGGGCAGCCGGCGCCGGGCTCGAATAGGCTGGCTGGCTCGATTCGACGACCGGCGGCGGAGCGCCCGTTGTGGCCGTCAGCTGGTATTTTTCCGCAAGGGATGTCTCGCCTCGCGCCGCGTGGATTCTAGAAAGAGCTTCGGCCGCCTGTGCTGCGCGCTCCGGCAGGCCCTTCTGGCAGACCTCCAAAATGCGCAGGTGAATATCCACCTGGTCGGGATAGATCGCCAGTACCTTTTCGAGTTCGGCAACGGCCTTTTCCGCAAGGCCGTAACGTGAAAACAAGTCGCTGTTATCGAGCGCCTCTTTCACCAGAGCGGCTTCTTCCTCACTCGGCGCCGCCACAGCAGCGACTTGCGGACCGGCGTCTTCGCCTGCGGGCGAGAGCGCGACTTCCGCAAATTCAGAAGGTGCGTGCGCCACGTCCTTCCCCTGTTTTTGCAAAACCTTTTTCAGCAGCCCCTTGTAATTGGTGTTTTGCGGCTCGCGGCTGAGGAGCGCCTGGTAAGCCCACTCTGCTTTCTCGAGATTTGCAGCGTGCACGTAGGCATCACCCAGGGCTTCAAGCACCTCCGGGATGGTCGCCTCGTCCGCGGATTTGTCGGCTACCTTGTAGATCAGCTCGAGCGATGGCAAATGGCGGGAATTTTTCTGCCAAATCTGGCGGAGGGCCTCCATTAACGGCCCGGCCTTTTTCATTTCGAGGAGGGTGTCAGCCAGTTCCGCGAGCGGCGCCAGCGCTGCGTCACAGTCACCCTTCGCCAGGCACTGCTCCGCAAAGGACGCGACGGGCGCGAAATTCGCGGGGTTCGTCCGGAAGACGGTGACCACCAGTTTTTCGGCTTCGCCGAGTTTGCGAGCCGCCAGATATGAGTCCAGCAGGATTTGCTGACCCGCTGGCAGGGATTTTAATTCTGGGACGGAGAGGATGATCTTTTCCGCTTCGTCAGGATGGTCTTTGCTGATCGCCACTCGGGCACGCAGCAACTGAACTTGCGGGTTCTTGTCATCCAAGCCGACGGCTTTCGTCAGCGCGGATTCGGCGGTTGCTTCGTCACCGTGCCGGTAGGCAATCTCGGCCGCCTCGGCATAGGCTTTTGCGGCATCCGATTTTCTTCCCGCTTGCGCGCAGAATTCGGCGAGCTTGGTACGGTACCCGGAATTTTCAGGGTCGAGAGCGACGATCTTGCGGAACGCTTCCAGCGCTTTGTCGGTTTGGTTTTTCTTGCGGTAGGCCTCTACGGCCACTGCGAATTGCTCGCGCGCCTCGCGCGCCAGTCCTTGCAAGGCGTAAAGTTCGCCCGTCTTGACTAAAACGTCCACGGCGGTCGCGTCGAGCTTCGATATCTTTTTGTAGATGGCGATCGCCTTGAGCGTGAAGCCTTCCTGGCTGTAGGACTCAGCGAGCTTGGTGAAATATTTGAGCGCTTCGGAAACGTTTTTGTCGCGGACGCAAAGGTCGCCGACCGTGTTGAGCAGGGTCAGGTCCGCGGGCTCTTTCTCGATAATCTGCTGGTACTGCTTGATGGCCTGAGAGATTTTGCCTTGCGTGACGTATTTCTCGGCTTCTTGCAGCGCCTTGGCTTTATTAAAAGCCATCCACACGCTCCACGATTTTGCGAATTACTAGGCGGATTAGGGTAACCTACCACAGCCCGTTTTACCAGTCAACGCATTCGGCCAGCCGAAATTGCTCCTGAGCAAGTGGTTAACTCTTTAACAAGCTACGGGTTGCAGGAGGGCACGCGTTCCACCCGCCGCGGATGGCAGGTTGGCCCATCGGGACGGGTTGCGTCCCGTTGGCCTTTTCCCTATAATTTACACTCAGCATCTAGTTTCGGGACTAAATCCATGTCCGTATCGATCGTTAAAAAACTGGAAGATGAGATTCAGGTGCTTGAGCGTGAGCTCAACCACGAGTTGCCCGAAGAATTAAAGCGCGCACGCGCCCTGGGTGACCTGAGCGAAAACGCCGAATACCATATGGCGAAACAACGCCAGGAGATCGTTAACGCGCGAGTGGCTCATCTCAAAAAGCGCCTTGCAAGTCTTTCCCTGATCAACTTCAACAATATCCCAAAAGACCGCATCGCGTTCGGCTCTCGCGTCCAGCTCTACGACGTTGACCGTGACGGCGAAGTCGCGTATAAGCTCGTGACTACCGAGGAAGCCGATTTCAATAACGGCCTTATTTCAACCACGTCGCCGATCGGACGGGCCTTGATGGGCAAGAAGGTTGGGGACACCGTCAAGGTCGGAACGCCCAACGGAATCCGTGAATTTGAAGTCCGGTCCTTGCGAACCATTTACGACGAAGGCGATTAGGAACGCTCGTTCGAAAATTGCGGGCGATGCAAACTTCCCCGCCCCGTGGCGGGTTCGCCTCACACCCTATGATTACCCATCAGATTGGAAAGGCCGGAAACGCCGCCGTTGAGGCCATCGTCCGCGCCTTCGCCGCCAGCCGCATCAACCCCAACGTCCTGACTTTCATCGGAATGGCCATCAACGCCGTGGCCGCCTACCTCTTCGCCTACGGCTATTTTGGCTGGGCGGGCGTTACCATCATTCTCGCCGGCATTTTCGATTTGACCGATGGGCGCGTGGCGCGCTTTACCGGTCGCGTGACCCCCTTCGGTGGTTTCTTCGATTCCGTGATGGATCGCTACTCCGACCTCATCCTGTTGATCGGCCTGCTCGTTTACTACGGCCGAGTCAACCGCTTTGCTTACGTCACGCTGGTGGCTGTTGCCATGATCGGATCCGTCATGGTCAGTTATGCCCGCGCCCGCGCCGAAAACCTGATTCCCTCCTGTAAAGTGGGATTTCTCGAGCGACCCGAGCGCGTCGTGCTCATTATTATCGGTGCGCTTGCCGGCCGCATGGAGGCGGTGCTCTGGGTCATCGCCGTGCTGTCAAACCTGACCGTCATCCACCGCGTGGTTCACACCTGGGAAGAAACCCGCCGACTGGCCAAACAGGCGCATCAACGACAAACGTAGTAGTACTAATTTCCCCCCTGCCGTTTGATTTCTTTAATTCCCCCCTTTCGCCCTTCTCCTGAAGAAGAGAAAATTTTCCTGTTGACAATCTACAGGAGACGACCGTACATTCCTGTTGTCTATCTAGAGGAGATGGAATGAGTGCAGCGAAAAGTGACCTTTTCCCCGGCACATTGGACCTTCTGGTCCTCAAGACGCTCGACACGATGGGCCCGATGCACGGGTTCGGCATTGCTCGCCGCATCGAGCAGGTTTCGGAAAACATTTTGCGCCTGAACCAGGGGACGCTTTACCCGGCGCTGCTGCGCCTCCAGCAAAAAGGGTGGATCAACTCCCGGTGGGGAGCTTCCGAGAATAACCGTCGCGCGCGCTTCTATTCGCTGACCACGGCCGGGCGAAAGCAATTGGAAAAAGAGGCTGAGAACTGGGAACGGATGGCGGCTCTCATCGCGCGTCTTCTCGCTGGCACGGAAGGAGCCTGACATGACTTGGCTGCGAGCGCTGGCTTGGCGTTTTGCCGCGCTGTTCCGCAAAGAACGGCTCGAGCGGGAAATGAATGAAGAGTTGCAAGAACATCTCGAAAGGCTCGCGGAGGAAAACCTGCGCAAAGGCATGTCTCCGGAAGAGGCGCATTACGCCGCGCGGCGCAGCTTCGGCGGAATCGAGCAGTTGAAGGAAACGTTTCGCGACCAGCGCGGCTTGCCGTTACTCGAAACATTTTTTCAAGACGTTCGGTATGCGTTGCGCATTCTGGCCAAGAATCCCGGCTTCACTGCAGTTGCGGTCCTCACCCTTGCCCTCGGCATCGGAGCGAACACGGCGATATTCAGTGTGGTGAACGCCGTCCTGCTTCGCCCGCTGCCCTACAAGGATCCTGACCGGCTTGTTGAAGTCTTTGAAAAGAATCCGGAGCAAGGAGTTCTTTGGGACTCTGTCGCTCCCGCCAACTTCCTCGACTGGCAGAAGCAAAACCATGTCTTCGAGACCATGGCAATTTTCGGTTTGTGGTCCGAGGAAGTCTACCTTGCCGGCGTGGGACAGCCTGAACAGCTCCAGGGCCGGCGCGTCTCCGCAAGTTTCTTCCCCCTTCTAGGCGTCCAGCCGATCCTCGGCCGGACCTTCCTGCCTGAAGAGGACCTCCCCGGCCAGCGCGTCGTCGTTCTGACCTACGCTTTCTGGCAGCGCCGCTTCGGATCCGATGCTAAAGCCCTCGGACGCCAGATCACCTTGAATGGAGAGAGCTACACGGTGATCGGGGTGATGCCGAAAGGATTTCAGACCCTCTCTGCGGCTGCGGGTTATTTCGAAGAAGACCGGGAACATCTGTGGCTGCCCAACCCATTCGAGACGGTCGCACCCACCGAACGCGAGTTTAAGGGCACGGAGGTCATCGCTCGCCTCAAGCCGGGGGTATCGCTCGTACAAGCCCAGGCGGAAATGGATACCATCGCGCGCCGCCTCGAGCAAGCTTATCCCAAGACGAATGCGGGCAGGGGCGTGAATGTCCGCCCGCTGTACGACGAGGTGACTCAATCCGAATGGGGTAC
>CAYZVR010000062.1:0-15470 GCA_964481715.1 uncultured Acidobacteriota bacterium
TAGCCCTGTGTGACGTTCGGGCCGCGCACCAGGATTTCCCCTCCCGCAGCACCGTCCTCGCCTGCAGGGGCCTCGTCAATTTTCACTTCCACGCCCGGAATGATGCGGCCTACCGTACCGAGCCGGACGTTTCCAGGATAGTTGACGGAAATCACGGGGGAAGTCTCCGTCAGGCCGTAGCCTTCATACACGGGCAACCCCGCCGCAAAAAAGAATTCGGCCAGGTCGCGAGCAAGCGGCGCCGCCCCGGAAATCAATGTCGTGACCCTCCCCCCCAGACGTTCGCGCACTTTGGAAAAGATCAGCGCGTCCGCAACAGCGTGCTTCAATCGCAAACCAAGCGGCGGGGCGCGCCGTTCCAGGCGGTACGGAAAATACTCACCACCCACCTTGGAGGCCCAGCGAAAAAGCTTCTGCTTCGCAGCCGGCGCCTGGCGCACGGCCTCCAAAACTTTTTCGTGGACCTTCTCCAGCACGCGCGGCACAACACCCATGACGGTGGGGCGGACTTCCAAAAGGTTTTGCGGCAGAGTCTCAAAACTCTCGGCATAAGCAATCGAAACGCCCAGCCAGAAATACTGATAGTCGAGCGTCCTCTCGAAAATATGCGAGAGGGGCAGAAAGGAAATCGCCACGTCCCGCGGGGTGAGGGGAAACAGTTCCTGCGTCGCCCGGACGTTTGAGGCAATGTTCGAATGGGTCAGGATGACGCCCTTGGGTTGCCCGGTTGTGCCGGAGGTATAGAGAATGCTGGCCGTGTCTTCGGGCGCCGCCTCACGCGCATGCGCGCGGAAGAACTCCACCGGATTGGTGAGGGCCTTTCTTCCCGCTTCAATTGCGTCTTCCCAGTTCTCGACGCCTTCCGGCGGATTTTCCGTTCGGTCCATCGTCAGTGTGAAAGCGAGGCCAGGAAGCCGCGACCGGACGTTCAGGATTTTCTGAAGCTGCACGCCGGTCGAAACGACCACGCCTTTTACGCCCGAGTCGCCGAGGATGTACTCCAGGTCCGGCTCGAGCAGCGTGGGATAGACAGGTACGCTCGCGGCGCCAAGGCCCAGCACGGCGTAGTCGGTGAGCGCCCACTCGAGGCGGTTTTCCGCAACCAGGGCCACGCGGTCGCCGCGGCGGACCCCCAGTTGGTCGAGCCTCACGGCGAGCGCCGCAACTTTTTCAAGCGTCTCGCGCGACCCAAGGCCGCGATATTTTCCGTCAGATTTTGAAAGAAAGGCGTCGGGTTTTGCGTGCCGCTCCGCCGCCTTCAAGAACAATTCGGTGAGCGTCTGGAATGGGTGATCCGCCATGCAGTCGGTCGCTCGTCGTGCCGTTTGTTTCTTTCAACAATCTTAGCACAGAAAAATGGGCGCCCCCGGCGCAGACGTTTCGCGTGAAAATAAACTCCGACAGCGGATGCGGAGGATTCTTGACCGGTAAAGGAGTCAGTTACCCGCAGACATCCACCTGGCGAGCCGCTCGCGGGCGACCGCCTGGTTCTCTTCCTGCTCGGGGCCATAGAGAGGATCGGGGCAAAGCTTGAGGATGCTTTCGAGTTGCGCTTTCGCCTCCGCGCGGCGGCCGAGAGTGATGTAGCTGTCGGAAAGATAGAGCATGGTCAAGGAATTGTTGGGGAAACGTCCCAGCGCCTCCTTCAGCAATTCGACCGAGTGGCGCTTGTCCCCTCCCTTGAAGAACGGCGCACGATAATCGAGGCGCGCGAGCGTCCTCAGACCCGCCGCTTGTTCGTAGTTCGGATCGAGGCGGATGACCGTTTCCATTTCCTTGCGGATCGGGTCCACCAGGGCAAGTGCCTTCAAGAAACCGCGCGCTTCGGCTGTGAGCCCGAGGTTTGCGCCCAGCCAGAAATGCCCTTCCGGCCGGTTGGGAACGAGCGCCGCAGCTTTTCGGCCCGCGTCTGTCCCCGCTTCGAGATATCGCATTTTTTCAGAGCCGGTCGTGTGGCGCGCTGCGTAACAGGTGAACATCGAAATCCGCCACCAGGATTCGTAGTCCTGGGGATTTTCGGCGACGGCCTGCTGAAGCAGCCGGATTGCCGCTTGGACGTTTTCCAGATTTCGCCGCCCGAGATAATAATCGTCAGCCTCACGCACCCGGTCGGACAATGACCGCACACCGGCGCCGTCGCGCGCGCCTGAGGCGGTCGCAAACAAGCAGAGGCTCAGCCCGAGCGCTCCGACTGCGGCAGGGCGAATTGAAAATCTATTTTGGCGCTTGACCGTGGAAATCATCCTATCCGCCCGTTGCTTTGTGGAATGTGCATCCCACCAACGCACCGGCGGCGGTAAACTATCACCAGGAAGCAAACCGAGTCAACAAAACGCCACATTTTTTCTGGCCAGCCGAGCGGTCAGGCCGAATGCCCGCACCGGCCCCGGTTCCCTTTCGGTTTAAGCACGGTTGCGCTAAGATTCCCGGGGGGACCATCCATGGCGCATTCCCGCTCGAGCCCTACTGACCAGGAAATCCAAAGCGAGTATCAGCCGGTGCGCGCGCCCCGCGGCACGAACCTCGCCTGCAAAGGCTGGCAGCAGGAAGCAGCGATGCGCATGCTCATGAACAACTTGGATGAAGAAGTCGCTGAGCGCCCCGAGGATTTGATCGTTTACGGCGGAACGGGCAAAGCAGCGCGAAACTGGGAATGCTTCCACGCCATCGTCCACGCCCTCAAAAATCTCGCGAATGACGAAACGCTGCTCGTGCAATCCGGCAAGCCCGTCGGAGTTTTCCGCACCCACGAGTGGGCGCCGCGCGTTCTGATCGCCAACGCCAATCTGGTGGGCCACTGGTCCTCGTGGGAGAAATTTCACGAGCTCGATCGCCTCGGCCTCATGATGTACGGACAAATGACCGCGGGAAGCTGGATTTACATCGGCACGCAGGGGATTTTGCAGGGGACTTACGAGACTTTCGCGGCGGCGGCGCGCAAACACTTTGGCGCGGGCGACCTCTCCGGCAAGCTCGTGGTTTCGGGCGGGCTCGGCGGGATGGGCGGCGCCCAGCCGCTTGCCGCAACGCTCAACGGCGCGGCGTTCCTGGGTATCGAGGTGGACGCTGAAAAAATCAAGCGCCGCATCCGCACGGGCTACTGCGATTACTGCGTCAACGATCTCGATGAGGCGCTGCGCATCCTGAAAATCGCCGTGCGGCAGAAGCAGCCGCAATCCGTAGGACTGGTCGGCAACTGCGCCGAAATTATTCCCGAGCTGGCGCGGCGCGGCGTCGTCCCTGACTTACTTACCGACCAGACCAGCGCCCACGACCCGCTGAACGGCTACATCCCGGCGGGATTAAGCCTTGGCGAAGCCGCCGAGCTGCGCCGCACGAACCCCGAAGACTATCTGAAGCGCTCTTACGATTCCATTGCGCGGCACGTCACGGGGATGCTCGAGCTTCAGCAGATGGGCGCGGCCACGTTCGATTACGGAAACAACATCCGCACCATGGCTTTCGAGCATGGCGTCAAAAATGCCTACGATTTTCCCGGCTTCGTGCCCGCTTATATCCGGCCGCTTTTCTGCGAAGGCCGCGGGCCGTTCCGCTGGGTGGCGCTCTCGGGCGAGGCGGCGGACATTCATCGCACCGACGACCTGGTGCTCGAGCTTTTCCCCGAAAACGAAATCCTCAGCCGCTGGATTCGCCTGGCGCGCAAGCACGTTAAATTTCAGGGTCTGCCGGCGCGCATCTGCTGGCTGGGCTACGGAGAGCGCGCGCTTTTCGGCGAACGCATAAACGATCTGGTGGCGAAGGGCGAGCTCAAAGCGCCCATCGTCATCGGGCGCGATCACCTCGACTGCGGGTCGGTGGCTTCCCCCTTCCGCGAAACCGAAAGCATGAAAGACGGAAGTGACGCCGTCGCCGATTGGCCGGTTCTGAACGCGCTGCTCAATACGGCTTCCGGCGCGAGCTGGGTTTCATTTCACAACGGGGGAGGAGTTGGAATCGGCTATTCCATGCACGCCGGGCAAGTCACGGTGGCGGATGGAACTCCCGAGATGGCCAAACGCATCAATCGAGTGCTGACCAACGACCCCGGCATCGGCGTGGCGCGCCACGCGGACGCGGGCTACCAGGCGGCAATCAGTTTTGCGCAAAAGGCCGGCGTCAAAATCCCCATGAAGAAAGCGAGCGGCTCCTAGCTTTTTTTCGCAGTGACCGCGAAGAAGGCCGCGGGCTTTTGTTCGACCTTCTTGCTCTTGCACTTCGGGCAGGCGAAGTGCTTCTTCCCGTATTCTTCAAGGGTCAGTATGACCGTAAAGGTCTTCTTGCACTCTTGACACGTGAACTCGTAGCTGGGCATCGGAACGACCCCCCTACTTGGATGCAAGTTATTTTAGCAGAACCTCCGACCTGGTCAAATGCCACACGATGAACCGCGCCCGCTTTTCTTCCGGAACGCCCGCGAGTTATTGACGCTCGCCGGGCACCCGGTTCCCCGTCGCGGCCGCGCGCTGGGAGAGCTCGGCATCATCTCGGACGGCGCCGTGCTGACCCAGGGCGCGAGGATTCTACGCGTGGGAAAAACCCGCGACCTTGCCGCCGAAGCCCGCCGGCTGCGTGCCTGTACCATAGATTGTCGCGGCAAAGTCGTCATGCCCGGATTCGTTGACTCACACACGCATCTGGTTTTCGCCGGAAGCCGCGTGGAAGACTTCGAGCAGCGCATCCGCGGAAGAAGCTACGAAGAAATCGCCGCGGCGGGCGGAGGGATAAAATATACGGCACGCTTAGTGCATCAGGCGACGGAGCAGGAACTCGCCGCCCAAGCTGGATCGTTTCTCAAACAGTTCGCCGCGCACGGGACCACGACGGTCGAAGTCAAGAGCGGCTACGGACTCAGTGTCGCCAACGAAATAAAAATACTGAAAGCCATTCGGGCGCTCGCCAGAAAATCCCAGGTTGAGCTTGTTCCCACGCTGCTCGCCGCGCACGCCCTGCCCGACAAATACAAACAGCGACGACAAAAATATCTCGAACTCATTATCCGGCGATTGATCCCCGCCGTCGCTCGCCAGCGGCTGGCGGAGTTTGTGGATTGCTTCTGCGACCGCGGGGCTTTTACGGAAAAAGAATGCCGCGCGGTTCTGGACGCCGGGCGGCGGCACGGATTGATTCCGCGCATACATGCCGAACAGTTGAGCCATACGGGCTCGTGCCGCCTGGCGATGTCCACGGACGCCGCGTCAGCGGATCACCTGGACCATATCACGCGCGCCGAGGTTCGCGCGCTTGCGCGATCCAACGTCGTCGCCTCGCTTGTCCCCGGATCAAACTTTCATCTCGGCTCGCGGAGGTATCCTCCCGCGCGGCGGCTGATTGAAGCGGGAGCCGCCGTCGCGCTCGCCACGGATTTCAATCCGGGGACATGCCCGACGCTCAACATGCAGTTTGTCTTAACGCTTGCTTCGACAGCGATGCGCATGACTCCGGCGGAAGCGATTAGCGCCGCGACAATCAACGCGGCTTATTCCCTGCGCCGCGCGGACCGCCTGGGCTCGCTCGGGCCCGGCAAGCAGGCGGATCTTGCGGTGATGGACGTAGGTGACTATCGTGAGATGGCCTACTACTTCGCGTGGAATCATTGTGCGATGACCGTCAAACGAGGACGAATTATTTTTTCAAGGACGACACATGCAAACTCTAGTTGAATGCGTACCCAATTTCAGCGAAGGGCGCGACACCGAAAAGGTTGCCGCGATTATCCAGGCCATGCTCGACGGGCCGGAGGTTTATCTGCTCGACAAAGAGATGGACGCGGACCACAACCGCTCCGTCGTCACACTCGTGGGAACTCGCGAGAACGTCGGCGAAGCGGCGCTGCGCGGCATTGGGCGCGCGGCCGAGCTGATCGATCTCACGCGGCACCAGGGCGCGCACCCGCGTCTCGGCGCGACCGACGTTGTGCCCTTCGTTCCCATTTCGGGTGTGACCCTGGATGATTGCGTGCGGCTGGCCGAATGGGTCGCCGAGGAAGCGTGGAAGCGTTTCCGAGTCCCCACTTACCTTTACGAGGCCGCCGCGCGAACCCCCGAGCGCAGGAACCTCGAGAACATTCGCCGGGGCCAGTTCGAGGGCGTGCGCGAAGAAGTGCGGACGAATCCCAGCCGCCGGCCCGATTTTGGTGAAGCCGAGCTGCACCCGACGGCAGGAGCGACGGTCGTCGGGGCGCGAAAATTTCTGATCGCTTACAACATCAATTTGAAAACGCCCGACGTTGGATTGGCCAAAGCCATCGCCAAGAAAATCCGCACCTCGAGTGGCGGCTTGCCGTGCGTCAAGGCCATGGGCGTGGAGCTAAAAGCTCGAAACCTCGCGCAGGTCTCGATGAATCTCACGGATTTCGAAACTACTTCCATTGGAACGGCGTTTGATGCGGTGACCAAAGAGGCAGCAGCTCTGGGTGTTTCCGTCATGGGCAGCGAGATTGTCGGCCTCATCCCGCGCCAGGCACTCGACGACGCGGCAGTTCACTACTTGAAGGTTGAAAACTTTCATCCCGACCTGATTGTCGAAAACCGCCTGTCGAAAGTTCTCGAAGGCAGGGGCGGGTTTAAAACCAGTCCCGCCGAAGGCGCCGGGAGGTTGCGAAGGATGGTCGAGAATTTTGTTGCAGCAGTTGCAGCCGATACGCCAACGCCCGGCGGCGGCAGCGTCTCAGCGCTGGCTGGCGCGCTCGCCGCGGCTCAGGGTGAAATGGTTTCGCGGCTGACGCTCAAGCGGAAGACCTTCGCCGGGCACCATAAAGTTGTGGAGGAGTCGCTGGCGCGCCTCGCCGCTTTGCGCAGCCGCTTGCTCGAAAACATCGACCGGGACGCCGCGAGCTACGAGGCCGTGATGGTCGCGTTTAAACTTTCGAAGGGAACCGAATCCGAAAAATATGCGCGCACCCAGGCGGTCGAGGAAGCGAGCAAAATCGCAGCAAGCGTTCCGCTCGAGACGGCGCAGATGGCCGATGAAATCAGTCGGCTCGTCGAGTCTCTTCGTGAGGCGACGATTCCTCAAGCGGCCTCCGACATTTCCGTGGCGCTCCATCTTGCCGAAGCTGCGCGCCTCGGCGCCATCGAAAACGTTCGCGCCAACCTGCCCTCGATTCACGATGCGCAATGGTTGAAGCAAATTGAAGCGAAGATCCAGACCCTTGATTCAAACCCATGACACGAACTTCGCAGAGCCCGACTTGACCTCCCCTCCCCGCCTACCGTAACCTACGTCTTCGAAGGTTTGCATGGACCAACACAGTCAAGCTCCTTACAACAACGCTCCCGCGATGCCGTCACTCGCGGAAGTGCACCGGAGCATGGGTGTGGCCACCGGGGCCAGTTTCTGGCGAAAGCTCCTGGCTTTTTCAGGGCCGGGATTTCTGGTGGCGGTCGGCTACATGGACCCCGGCAACTGGGCGACGGACATCGCCGGCGGGTCGCGGTTCGCCTACCGGCTGATTTTCGTCCTGATGTTCTCCAACCTGATGGCCATATTGCTCCAGACGCTCGCCGCGCGGCTGGGGATCGTAACACAGCGGGATCTCGCGCAGGCGTGCCGTGACTATTACTCACGCTGGACGAGCCTCGTGCTTTGGGTGCTTTGCGAAATCGCCATCACGGCGTGCGATCTGGCGGAAGTAATCGGGTCGGCTATCGCGCTTAATCTGCTTTTCGGCATCCCGCTTATTTGGGGCGTGTGCCTGACGGCGCTCGACGTTCTGGCGATTCTTTATTTGCAGAATAAAGGCTTCCGTTACGTCGAGGTGATCGTCATAGTGCTGATCGGGACGATCGGCCTCTGTTACCTTACGGAAATCATCCTGGTTAAACCCGACTTTGCGGGCATCGCGCGGGGCTTCGTTCCCACCGCGGAATTGTTCACGAACCGCGACATGCTCTACATCGCGATCGGCATCCTGGGCGCAACCGTCATGCCGCACAACCTTTACCTGCACTCGTCGGTCGTCCAAACGCGCGCCATCGAGCGCACCCGTGAGGGCCTGAAGACGGCGATGCGGTTCAACTTCATCGATTCCGTGCTGGCGCTCAATTTCGCCTTCTTGGTCAACTCGGCAATTCTTGTCATGGCCGCCGCCACTTTCTACCGGCACGGAATGCACCAGGTGGCAGAGATTCAAGACGCCTACTATACGCTCTCACCTCTGCTCGGAATCCCGGCGGCGAGCTTCCTGTTCGCACTCGCCCTGCTGTGCTCCGGACAAACCTCGACGCTCACTGGAACGCTCGCCGGCCAGATCGTCATGGAAGGCTTTCTGAATATCCGGATTGCACCATGGCTGCGGCGCCTCATCACGCGGCTCATCGCCATCATTCCCGCAATTATTACCGTGGCCTATTATGGAACCCGCGGCACCGCACAGCTTCTCATCCTGAGCCAGGTGATCCTCAGCCTGCAACTTTCGTTTGCGGTCTTTCCCCTCGTGTTGTTCACGAGCGACCGCGCCAAGATGGGAGAATTCGCAAACCCGCGATGGCTGAAAGTGATTGCGTGGTCGGTGGCGCTGGTCATTGCTGGACTGAATTTTTACCTCCTGGTCCTGACCTTCAAGGGCTGGGTGAGCTGAGGAAGCCTCCAAGATGTTCAAGAAGATTCTCGTCGCCCTGGATCACAGCCGCGCGGACGCGACCCTCCTTCCGCGTATGAAGGAACTCGCGCGCCTGACGAATGCCGATCTGCTGCTTTTCCACGTCTCGCACGGCTGGGCGGCGCGCTGGCAGGAGAATTTGAACCTGTCGGACTCGCCCGAAATCAAAGCCGACCGCGAATACCTGGAAAATCTTGGCCGTGAGCTCACCGATGAAGGATTCAGGGTCAGCGTATTGCACTCGACAGGAGATCCCGCCGACGAAATTCTAAAGACCGCGCGCGCCGAAAAATGCGACCTGATCGCCATGACCACGCACGGCCACCGGCTGCTCTCCGATCTGATTTACGGAACAACCATCACCAAGGTCCGCCACGAAGCCGACATTCCCATTTTCCTTGTCAAGGCGGTACGCGATTAGCCCCAGCCGCTTAAACTGCAGGCCGCGAAATGACTTCAGGCCACACGCTTTGGCACTCTTAACTCCCTTCGCCCCGTTTGCCTTGCTTTGGGGTATGATCCGGGCTACATAAGGAATGAAAAACTATTTACCAGAAAGGATTTCATACTGATTCCAGGTTTCGCCACTCCGGAAGGAACGGCGCGTTTTCGGGACAGGTTTGCTTCGGGAATGCCCGGCCATTTTCGTGAATCGCATGGCCTCTGGCTTTCCTCGATCGGACTCGGAACGTACCTGGGTGAGCCGACGGCGGCCTGCGATTCGCGTTACCGGGAAGCGATTCTTCGCGCGGTGGAGATGGGGACGAACGTCCTCGATTCCGCGGTTAACTACCGCCACCAGCGCAGCGAACGCGCCATCGCCTCCGCGCTTTCGGCCCTAATCGCGACCAGCATCGTCCGCCGTGACGAAATTTTTGTCGCGACCAAAGGCGGATTTCTCAGCTTCGACGGCGAAGAGCCTCGCGACCCTTCCGGGTATTTCGAAGAAAAGCTCATTCGCACCGGCCTGGTTCGCCCGGACGAGGTCGCCGCTGGATGTCACGTCATGTCTCCGCGGTATTTGGAAGACCAGATCAATGTGAGCCGGAAAAATCTGGGCGTTGAAACCATCGACCTCTACTACCTGCACAATCCCGAAACGCAGTTGACCCAAGTCTCTCGCGAAGAATTTTTCCGACGGGTCGGTGCCGCCTTTGCGGCGCTCGAAAAAGCCGTCTCGGAAGGCAAGATTCGCGCCTATGGCACGGCAACGTGGAACGCCTTTCGCGTTGGGGCGGGTTCACGCGAAGCGCTCTCACTCCTCGAAATCCTGCGCGTGGCGGAAGAGGTTGGAGGCAAGCATCATCACTGCCGCGCCGTCCAACTCCCTTTCAATCTCGCCATGCCGGAGGCCTTGACAGCCAATACTCAGCCGATGAACAAGGAGCAGGTCCCCGTGCTGCAGGTGGCGCGCGAGTATGGCCTGATGGTGTTTGCGAGCGCCAGCCTCTTGCAGAGCAAGCTCTCCAGCGGACTTCCCGCCGACATGCAAAAGTGGTTTCCCGGCCTTCGGACCGACGCGCAGCGGGCCATTCAGTTTGTGCGTTCAACCCCCGGCATCACGAGCGCGCTGGTCGGGATGGCCCGTTCGGCGCACGTGGAGGAGAATCTTGGAACGGCGTCGGTCGCGAGGCTCTCGCTCGAAGACTTTCGGAGGATTTTCGCGGGCTCGTAACAGACCGAGGGTCGCGTCAGTGGTAAGCTGGGAATTGGGTGGAAGGAATGTTCAAGCGGGTACTCGCTTTACGCGTGCAAAGACACGCCATCCAACCAGCCGCGGGATTCGCGGTCACCCGCAAGCAATGACGGTCCCAATAAAGAGCCAAGAACGATAAGAGTTCCCCTCCCGAATCTCCTTTTCATTCCCACGGGAATTCCGTTAGCTCGCGCAATGACTTCATCGTCGTGCTCGGGAACAGTTACCACGCGGCTGAAATCGCGCACCTTGTTGGGGCGAGGCCAGGTGAAGTCAATATAGGGAACGCGCCGGCCGCCACCCGACCACAAGTCAAGGCGTTGCGCGGCCGAAACATCAAAATATTTCGCAAGCGAACTCTGCGCACGAACAAATTCAGGATCTTCCAGAAACCCCATGGCTGACTCGAGCAGCACGCACTTTCCATTTCTCAGTGCGCGGGAGATTCTTTCTGCAACTTCTGGGTCGATAGTCGCCGTGGCCGGAACGATCAAGAATTGACAAGCGTCCCACGCCGCCGGCGGACTGGCAGAGTCTAGAAGAGTATGCGGAAGCGTTGCCCGGAAACCTTCGAAGGACTCACGCACCAAGCAGTTCCCTTTCAGGTCAACCAGGCCACAGACCGACTGCTCCTTTGTGCTTACGAGGAAGGGTTCGAGCCTCCGGCTGCGAATGCCGACAAGGGCGGCCGCCGCCGCGCTCGATGCGCACAGAAATGTTCGTCGGGAGATGACCATATCAAAGTTTGCCCGAAATCAGCCGGTCCATCGCCACGGAAGTGTCATAGAACTGCTGATCGATGGCATAACGATAGCGGGCTTCCATTTCTGCAATCAGCCATCCGTCGTAGCCCACTTTGTCCAGAGCGGCGCGAATCGCAAGCCAGTTGTTGTCGCCAAGGAACAGGTTGGTGTAAACGCTCTGGTCCCCGCTCCGTCCCCGGTGCTTCAACACGTCCTTCAAATGAATGCGTGTGATTCGTGGGCCGTGAATTTCAATCCACTGTTCGGCGAAGCCAGTGTCGTGAATGTTCCCCACGTCGAGGTGAATTCCAACAAACGGGCTGTTCACCTCATCCAGAAATTGAGAAAACTCGCGCGGGCTGATGAGAAACCGGTGCTCGGAGTTGCAATTCTCGCAGCCGATTTTGACACCGGCTTTGGCGGCTTTTGGGGCGAGCTGTCGGAGCGCGTCCAGGCAGCGCAGGTAGACCTCGTTGTATGGCACCTCTTCCGTCACGAGACCCGGCACCATCAAGATCGCATCGGTCCCGAGGATCTGTGCGGCTTCTAATTGACGCTCTACAATTCGGATGCCTTCCTGCCGAACCTTAGGGTCGCGCGCGGAGATCGGGAATTTCCAGTGCAGGCCGGTTGAAACGTTTGAAACCGTGAGGCCCGCATCTTCCACCTTGCGGCGCAGGGCGCGGATTTCTGCGTCGGTCGTTGACATCTGGAACCACGGCACGTCGCCCAGCCAAAGTTCAATGCCGTCGTAGCCGGATTTCTTGGTCAGAGCCAGCCCCTGCTCGAAGCTCCAACCCTGCGGAATCATGTTGTCGCCAATGGATTTTTTCATGGTGTCCTCGGTTCCTTATAGGTCCGGCGCGAGCGAACCCCGCCCGGATACAAGCGCCATCTTAACCTATTCGCGGCTCGATTGGCGGCCCGGCTGAATCTGCGACATGAGGCGCATGGCAGCTTGACAAACCCGGCCCTTTTCGATAGTTTGCGGCTTACTGTACCGTCGCCCGTTGAAAACGGAGGGAAAAGTTGCCGCGCAAACAAGTGGTCACGCTTACCACGGATTTCGGGACTTCGGACCATTTTGTGGGCGTCATGAAGGGCGTCATCCACAATATCAATCCCGAGGTTGAACTCGTTGATTTGTGCCACGACGTCAACTCTTACGACGTTTTTGACGCCGCCTTCACGCTGGCGCAGAGTTACCGTTACTTCCCTTCCGACACGATTCACCTTGTGGTGATCGATCCGGGCGTCGGCACAGCCCGCCGGCCGATCCTGGCGCGCACGATGGAATACAAATTTGTCGCGCCCGACAACGGCGTGCTCTCCCTCATCTACGAGCGCGAAGAATCCGTCGAAGTGCGGCACATCACCTCCGACCATTATTTTCTCAACCCGGTCAGTAACACGTTTCACGCGCGCGATATTTTTTCCCCGGTCGTCGGCTGGCTCTCCAAAGGCGTGGAGGTGGAAAAGTTCGGCGATCCCATTACGGACTACGCCAAATTCGCCTCGCCGAAGGCCAAACAAGTCAACGAAAGCCTGATCAAAGGCGTCACGATCAAGGTGGACAAGTTCGGAAACATCATTACCAACATCACGCCGCAAGATGTGCCGCAGCTTTTTTCCGACAATCCCCCGGCGTTCAAGATCATCATCAACCAGCAGGAGGTGACGAGACTGAACCTGGCCTACTCGATGGGAAAGCCGTCGGAAATTTTCGCCATCGTGGGCAGCTCGGGCTTTCTCGAAATCTGCACGAACCGCGGCTCCGCCGCCAAGGCGCTGAACGTGGCTCGCGGAGCAGAAGTCGGCGTTATGCTCGGCGAAGCGTCCGACGCCACACAGGCTTAGCCCTTTCTCCCGGGCGGTCGCATGCGATCCCCAATCAATCTTTAGAGCAAGGTTCCGCCGGAATCACGCGGAGGGTGTTTTTGGCGCGCCGGCACCGGCTGATGGAGCGAGCGAAACTCCGAGGGGAGGAAGTTTTTCCACCTTGACCTTGGCGATTCGGCGGCCGTCCATTTCGAGCACCGTATACCTGCGATCGTCGAACACGAAGGTCTCGGATCCTTTGGGGACGAATCCCAGGCGCTCGAGAACAAAGCCCGCCAGCGTTTCGTAGCCGGCGCCGCGCGGAAGCGTAATGTCATAATCGTCCGCGAGCTCGCGCAGGTTCAAGGAAGCGTCCACGACCATCACGTTTTCTCCCACCTTACGGATGGCCTTTTCCTCCTGGTCGTATTCGTCCTGAATTTCTCCCACAATCTGCTCGAGCACGTCCTCGATGGTGGCCAGTCCCACGAAAGTCCCGAACTCATCCACCACCAGAGCCATCTGCGTCTGGCGGCGCCTCGATTCCTTGAGCATCTGCATGAGCGGCATGGACTCCGGCACGATCATCGGCTGGTGAAGCATCGCGCGCAGGTCCACGGGCGCGTCCATGGGCAGGCCCTGGCGGCGATGCTCGAGAACTACGCGCAGCAGGTCCTTGGTATAAAGAATCCCGAGGATGCGGTCCGGGTTTCCTTCATAGATCGGAATGCGGGAATGCTGGTCTTCGACGACCTGTCCGAGGATGACATTCACCTCGGTGGTAAGGGGTAGGCAGGTGATTCGCGTGCGCGGGACCATAATCTCCCGCACCAGCATTCGGTGCAGGTCGAAGACGCTGTGGATCATTTCCTCCTGCTCTTCGCCGAGCATGCCGCGCATGCGAATGCCCGAGACGATCAATTTGACTTCTTCGGGCGAGTGGGCTGAGCCGTGGCCCTTGCCGGGGCTCTGCCCCAGTCCGCGGAGCACCAGGTTTGCCATCCCGTCGAGCGCCCGCAGAAGCAACTGGGTGACACGCAGGAAAAAGAACATAGGCCCCGCGATGATCATGGAGGCCTGTTCGGCGCGCTCGTAGGCAACCGCCTTCGGAACCAGTTCACCCAATACCATCAGGATGACGGTGATCAGCAGGAAAGCAGTCCCTACCGAAATCGAGTGCGCCACCGCCGCGGCTACGAATCGGTGCAAAGTGCCTTCCAGCAAGTGCTCGATGGCGCCGGCCATGATGGACTCGCCGAGCCATCCCATCAACAGGCTTGCGATTGTGATGCCCAGCTGGATTCCGGAAAACAGCAGGCCCACGTCGGAAAGCAGCGTCAAGACCAACCGGGCCCGCGTCTTCCCTTCTTTCACCAACTGCTCAAGTCGCGTGCGGCGCACGCTCAACAGGGCGTACTCTGCCGCCACAAAAAAGGCGTTGAGCGCCACCAAACCCACGATGAGCAACGCCTTGAGCATGATCGCCATGGCAATTTTTCCAGAGCCCTCCATTCTAGCCTGACAATCGGGGTAAGTTCAAAGCGTCCTGCCCGGAGGCTGGGGCTTTTCTTACCTTGTGCTAGAATCACCCGTCGCGTTCACCGGAGTAACAATGGAGCGATTTCTTCTCAGCCCGATTCGCTGCTATTACGAAATGGAACTTCCCCGCGCCGGAAGTCGCAAGAATCGCTGGCCGCTCCTGATCGCCTTGCACGGCTACGAGGGCAATAAGGACTCGATGATGCGCCTGGCGCGCCGCATCGCGGACGGCCGCATGTTGGTCATTTCCCTTCAAGGCCCTCATCAGTTTTTCCTGCGCGACCGTGGCTCCGCGAGCTACCGCGTGGGCTTCGGCTGGGGTACGACCTACAAGATGCAAGAATCGGTCGAGCTCCACCACCGCAACCTGCGCGCTCTGATTTCACTTGCCTCGCGGAAATTCGGCGCCGACCGGCGGCGGGTGTTTCTCCTGGCGTTTTCTCAGGCGTGCTCGTACAACTACCGGTTCGCGTTCACGCACCCGCGTGAAGTCCGAGGTGCCATTGCCGTCTGCGGTGGCGTGCCGGGCGATTGGAGCGACAATCCGCATTTCCGCTCCGCGCAAACGCATGTCCTGCACATCGCTGCCACGCGCGACGAGTGGTACACGCACGCCAAGAATTTGGAATTTCGCCGCCAGCTCGCGGAGCGCGCCGCGTCGCTCGATTTCCGTTTTTACGATTCGACCCACCGATTCCCGCGCACGGCCATTCCGCACATCCGGCACTGGATCGAGAAACATTGGTAACGTTAGGCCCCGATTCGCCTCAACACTTTTGAAAACTTTCTGCTAAGATGAAGAAGATGTACGACGACACCGTGGCCGTGGTCGAAAACCGACCCCTCACCGGCGGCCATTTTCTTTTGAGCCTTCATTCTCCACGCCAGGCGCGGGTTACGCGGCCCGGCCAGTTCGCCATGGTGCGACTTCTTGGCCGTTCAGACGTCCTGCTGCGCCGCCCGATGAGCATCTACGACGTCGTAGCGCCGCCCTTTAGTGCGGCACCTGCCGGGCTAAAGCCCGGCGCTACGGGGAGAAAACCGAGGCGTTCACCCGAAATCATCCAGCTCCTCT
>CAYZVR010000063.1:0-15381 GCA_964481715.1 uncultured Acidobacteriota bacterium
GGCGTTGCGGATGCGACAAACTTTTCCTACCATTATCCGACCCTTGCGGAAGCGCTACGCGAAATCGTGGACGGCTGAGGTGACACGATGGAATTGGAAAATCGAGTAGCCCTGGTGACCGGCGCAACCGGCGCTCTGGGAAGCGCCGTGACGCTCGATCTTCTCTCGAGTGGCGCACGGGTGGCCGCCGCCTACCGCTCAGAACCTGAGATGGGCGAGCTCGTGGGCCGCGCCGGGAATCGCCAGGATAATCTTTTCGGCACCAAGGTTGATCTCACCCGCAGCGATGAAGTCGAGCGCGCCATCGCCCAGGTCCTCGAGCGCTGGGGCAGGCTCGATTTCCTGATCGCCGTGGCGGGTGGATTTGCCGCAGGGAAAACCTGGGAAACCGACGAGCGGACGTGGGACCACATGTTCAACCTTAACCTCCGGTCGCTTTTCCTTGTGCTGCGCGCAGTGGTTCCCGTCATGATTCGTCAGAATTTCGGGCGCATCGTGACCATATCGAGCGGGGCGATCCTGCGCGGAGGCGGCGCCGGCATCGCCGCCTATGCGGTCTCGAAGAACTCCGTTCGTCAGCTTTCTGAAATTCTGGCCGACGAACTCAAAGACTTCGACATCCACGTCCACTCGGTGCTGCCTGGAACCATGGACACTCCGGCCAACCGCCAGGCCATGCCCAAAGCGGACTTCTCGAAGTGGGTGAAAACCGAAGCGGTTGCACGGGTGATCCGATCCCTCGTCGGCGACGACCTTCGAGCCGCGCGCTCCCTTGTCGTCCCAGTCGGCTAGGGCGGTTCCCTTTTCCGATTGAAAGTTTCGGCATCCCCGGGTAGAATGGTTCCTTGCCTGAACTGCACTGAGGAGTTCCATGAAAAACGATATTCACCCCAAGTATCACGAAATCGCTGTTGTCTGCGCGTGCGGGAACACGTTCAAGACCCGCTCGACCTACAAGAGCGACGTCCTGCATCTTGAAATTTGCTCGAACTGCCACCCGTTCTATACCGGGAAGCAGAAGCTGCTAGACACGGCGGGACGCGTCGAGCGGTTCCAGCGCAAGTACGCGGATTTTCGCAAGGCTGCGGCAAAAACCGCGGAAGCGAAGACTCCCTCGTCCGGAAGCTAGACGCCACGGCGACGACTCCCTCCGGGTGCGATTAATCCCGGGATACGACAAATCAGGATGCGGCAACACGTGCCGCGACGAGAAAGTCCTTGGCCACAACCCCACCGGTTGATCCCTACATCACGAAACCCAAGGTATATCTCCTCGGCCGTCAGACCGTCGCCGAGGACGAACTGGCGCGCTTTCTCGCCGACGAAGGCCTGACCTTTGCCACCGACACCGTCGCCGCTGCGGAAGTCCTCGCTGAAATTGCCGGCCGCACGTGCTACATGTCGTTCGGCAAGGGCCGCAAGAGCAACCTGGAATACCTGGACAACATTCTCACGTCCAAGCACGGGAGTGTGCTCGAGCACGCCGTCTGGTGCCTGCTCATCACCGGCGTCAGCCGCGCGCTGACACACGAACTCGTCCGTCACCGCGCGGGGTTCGGATACTCGCAACTGTCCCAACGCTATGTGGACGAGAGTGACGCGCGGTACGTCGTGCCGCCGTTGTATCAGGAAAACCCGGAGCTTCGCGCGAAGTGGCAGCAGACGATCGATTGCGTGCGGAAGGCCTACGTCGAGCTGGCGAACGCCACGACCGAGTACGTCCAGCAACAACATCCGGAAATGGCGCCGCGCGACCGCCGCAAGTGGGCGCGACAGTCGGCGCGCTCCATCCTCCCCAACGCCTGCGAGACCAAGATTTTCGTTACCGGAAATTCCCGCTCCTGGCGGCATTTCCTGGAACTGCGCGGCAGCATTCATGCCGACACCGAAATCCGCCTGCTTGCCGTGGAAGTCTGCCGTGTGCTGAAAAAAGAAAGCCCCAACATTTTCCACGACGTTGAAATCTACGACGAAAGCGACGGCATGCCCGCCGTGCGCCTCCAACACTCCAAAGTATAGAAGCGGGTTTTGTCCTCGCGCGGGGGACCTATCAAAAGATGCGAGGAAGCCCTACGCATTCTGCTAGAATGTGGGGAGCCGTTGCTGGGTTGGCGAAGTCTCTGAGGCGAGGGTACGCGAATGAAGTTTCAACGAATTACTGTTAGCCCGGACCAAATGGGGGGCATGCCCTGCATCCGGGGCTTGCGTGTACCTGTGGCGGCCATCGTCGATATGGTGGCTGACGGTATGGCCGAAGCAGAGATCCTCAAAGCGTTTCCCGACCTCGAAAGCGAAGACATCCGCGAAGCCCTTCATTACGCCGCCGAGGCCGTTCGCGAGCGCGAACTGCCCCTAGTGACTTAGTTTTGAAATTTCTCGTAGACAACGCATTATCTCCCTCTTTGGCGGAGGGATTGCGCCTTGCCGGTTACGATGCTGTTCACGTGCGAGAAATCGGGTTGCACAGGGTATCTGACGCGGAAATCTTTGGGCGCGCTGCCCGCGAAGACCGGGTTTTAGTGTCGGCGGACACCGATTTTGGTTCCCTCCTGGCTCTTCGCGAGGAAACGAAGCCTTCCCTCATCCTTTTCCGTCGCGGCTCTCCTCGACGCCCTGAGGCTCAAAAAGCTCTCTTGCTGGCCAATCTTCCTCGCGTCATGGACGAGCTCTCGGAAGGATGTGTTGTGGTTCTTGAGAAAAATCGCCTGCGCCTGCGCCGGTTGCCTATTGGCAGGCAAGGCAAAGGGATATAAAGCTCGGTCCCTCAGAGCGGGACGGTATGCCTGCCGTGCGCCTCACTCACTCCAAGGTTTAGCGCGTTATTTGATTCCCGCCACCATCGAGGCGGGGGCCTCTTCGCTAATTCCGTAAGAACTCCTAACCCTTCGGCGCGGATGTAATGGCGTTTGGTCAGTCACTGGGCAGGTGAGACGACGCCGGCAGAAACCCTGGAGGCCGCGTTGCGGTAACGGGTCATGTGGTCCTTGTAGGCTTGGTTGTTGGGTTCGAGCGCCAGCGCTTTGACCTGAACCTTCACGGCCTCGTCAAATTTCTGATTGACGTAAAGCGCTTCGGCCAGCGTGTCGAGGAAGGCGGCTTGCTTCCACTGGGACAGCTCGACCGCGCGGCGCGCATGTTCGAGCGCTTCCTGCGGCTTGCGAAAATTCGGGTCCTCGCTCGTTGCATAAAGCCACGCCAGGTTGTTGTGGGCTGTAGCCAATTCCGGCTTGAGACGCAAGGCCGCCTCATAGCGCTGGATGGCCTGCGCGTAAAGTTTCCGTTCCGCCATCAGGTCGGCGAGTGCAAGCTGGCCTTCCGCGGTGGACAACTGTTCAGCGACCAACTTCGCCATGATCTCCTGCGATTTGGCGAGGTCACCTTGCTGGTTGTAGGCCAGCGCCAGTCCCAGCCGGGCGCGCGGCGAACCGGGACTCAGCTTCAACGCTTCTTGGAATTCCCGCACCGCGTCGGCGCCGCGTTTCTGGTCGAGGTAGACCGAGCCCAGCCCCTCGTGCGGGCGCTCGTCGCGAGGCGCAATCGCAGCAGCCCGCTTGAACTGCTCGAAAGCCTGGTCGTCCTTTTGCGCGGCGCGGAGTCGCTCACCCTCCTGGAGGATGCGAGTCACTTCCTGCGAAGTTCGGTAACTGCGGAAATCCGCGCCCATCGCCACGACCACAATCACGATGGGAATCCACACCCATACCTGCGAAACCTTCCCTTCGCTGATCGTCAGATGGGCCGGCGTGGGCGGCGGAATCAGGCCCGCAAGGATCATTCCTCCCACCAGCCCGCCCAAGTGGGCCCAATTGTCAATGTGAGGAATCGTGAGCCCCAGGACGAACTCCAAAGCGATGGCGACAAGGAGAAGTCTTCCGAAAATTCGCTTCAAGCGGAGTGGCACAACCTCGGGGCGCAGGAAGCCCGTGACAAGCATGGCTCCCGCAACACCAAAGATGGCGCCCGATGCCCCCGCCGAGATATCCTTCGAAATCGTCATGGAAAGATAGGAGCTGGCGATGCCGGCGCCCACGTAAAGGACGGAGAATCGTCCGAAACCGTAAACGCGCTCGAGAATCGGTCCAAGAACGTACAGCCCATACATGTTCAGAATGATGTGGGCCCAGCCGATGTGCAATAACATGGGCATCACCAGCCGCCAATACTCGCCCCGGTGGAAGAGCGGGCCGTAGGCCGCCCCGAATTCGACGAGCACATCAGGGTTGGTGGAACCGCCTGCCAGTTCCATGAGAAAGAAAACCACGGAGGTCAACGCCATCGTGACGAGAGTCGCCACGGGCCAATATCTCAGGGGACGAATGGAGGGTTCGGCCGGTTGTTGCGGCGTGACGGGATAAGAAGGATAAGAATCGACCATCAGAAATTAGCGCTCACTCGAGTCATGGGGATGGAGTATCGAGCGGCTCATAGTAACCTTCCCCCGCGCAATTTCGGCAATGGATTCGTCCGTCCACCCGACGCTCGCGGCCGTCATTAACGCCTTCGCCGCACTGATCACAGGTAACTCGCGAGCGCGGGCGGCCGGGCAAATCCTGCGGCGCGAACTTCACCCGCACCGGGTGTAGCGTAAACAGGTCGGAGTCGTCCATCACCTTGTAGGCTTCCAGTTGCTGCCTGGATGGATTGCTAAGCTCCGGAAACATCGCTTTGGCCTTGTCGCGCGAATCGTCCCGGGCAGCGACGCGCACGGCTCGCTGGGTTTCCATATCCACAAACGTGGCAGCAACTTTCCCGTAATCCAGAAATTTCAGCGACCGCTTGCCCAGACGGCACCCGGTTACCAGAGCCACCGCGTCCGTTGCGCAGCGGTCAATTTCGACAAAAGTCAGAAGGCGCTTGCGGTGCTTTGCCGGGTCCTCAATGCCGATGGCCTTCAGTCCCAGCATCGCCATGCGAACGCCCAGCACCTGGCCCGGGCACATGTGGCCGTGACTTTGAGCGGCGAGCGTCAAATATTCTTCAAGTGTCTTCACTGTGTAAATTATAGCACTCGGCTCGGACACACAGTACGACAACCAAGGTTTCGACCCCAATGGTATTGACCGCATGCGATGAAACCCCTCGCGTCAGGGGGGAAAAGCTCTAGTCGCATTATTCCAGGAGCCATGCTTCGTTGAACTCGACGTGTTTGATGCTTTTCCTTTGATACGTGTAGGTGACGTGGATCATGCCGTCGCGGGTTTGAATCACAGCGGGATAGGAATATTCACCGGGAGCGGTCTCGAGGTTCCGCTTGTGCGCCCACGTTCGGCCCTCGTCGGTTGAGAGCGCCACGGTCAGCGGGGTACGGCCCTTCGGCGTGTCGTTGAACGCCAATACCAAGTGTCCATTTTTGAGCCGCACCATGTCGCACGCGGAGTTGGGGTTTGGCAACTCGGTTTCCTGCGCAGGCGCCCAGGTGCGGCCTTTATCGCGAGAGACCGACCTCCACAAACGGTGATGGCGCGAGCCCGTGCGCATCAGCGCCAGCAGGCTTCCGTCGCTCAACTGCACGACGGCCGGCTGGATGTTGCCGCCCTTCCCGGCGATCGTTTGCGAAGCAAACCACGTCGCTCCGTCGTCGGGAGAAATGAACATGAGCGAAGTCCAGTTGCGCTCGTCGTAGATGGGAAGGAGCAGATCGCCATTCGAAAGATAAATGGGCTTGTTGCGATCCATCCAGCCGAGTTCGGGATGAATGATCCGTTCGGGACCAAAAGTGTTTCCGCCATCGGCCGAAACCCGGCACTTAAGGGGACACTGGGCCCACTGCGGCTCGCGGTCGTTTTCCTTGGTGACGTAGAAAATCCACACACGCCCCTGGCGGTCAAGATGCAGAACCGGATTGCCGTCGGACTTGCCCGGCGTATCGACAAGCACTTGCGGCTTTGACCACGCGTTTGCGCCGGGCACAAGCCGCGCGCCGAGCTCGGCCGTGTCACTCGCACCTTCCTGAGAGCCGGCAAACCACGCCGCCAGCAATTCTCCGTTGGGAAGTTCTACGAGCGTCGAGGCATGACAGGAAGGGTAGCCCGCGACCGAACCCGGCTCAAAAATCAGTTCGGCTCGAAAAACCGGCGCGTCTAAGTGCGAATCCTTCGCCGGCACCAGCACAATCGGAAGGAGGAGTGCGCCAATGCACACAAATAGCTTTGACATCATGTGCGACACTTTGCCATGGAATCACAAGATCGCCCGGCGCGCTAGCGGCCTCGGATGGCAGCGGGTTCTGTAACTTTCTCGACGCTCACCACCGCATTGAAGTCCGGCTCGCGCGAAGCGAGATCAATCTCCTCACGCGAAAGCAAGCCATTGCCTTCCGGCCAGTGGACTTCCAGGTTGCCGGGTTTGATGCGATCGATCTTGGCGCAACCCTGGTAAGACCCGCAGCGCGAGGCGAGACGAATTCGATCGCCGTTCCGCAGCCTAAGCCGTTCGGCATCTTCCGGCGAAATTATTACATCTTCCCTCGCCGCCCCCGTCAACGGGTCGCTTGCCCTATGGACCATGGTATTGAATTGTTTGCCGCGCCGGGTTGAGACATAAAACAAACCCTCCGTCGGCCCGCGATTTCTTGGCGCGACCGAGGAAAAGTGCGCTTTGCCGTCGGGCGTCGCGAACCTGCCGTTGGCGAAAAGCCTCGGCCCACCCCATTGAAAGTTGTCGCCTTCCTTCGAAAGCTTCTCGATGCCGGAGTAAAGCGGGACAGCTTTTGCGATTTCTTCGCGAATCTGTTGCGACGAAGTGAATCGAACTTGTTCCGCCAGTTCAGGGCGCACACGCGCGGCCACCTCGCCGAAAACTTCCCATTCGGGTTTCGCCGAGCCGATTCTTCGGCCCACGACTTCCGGAGAAAAAATAATGCGGCGCTCGGTGGTCGTCTCCGTTCCTCCGCCGGCAGATTCGTAGCGCGAGGTGGCCGGCAAAAGAATGACCGTCTCGCCGGGCGGAAGAAGCATCATCGGCGACAAAACCACGTCCTGATGGATACGCGTTCCGACGCTTTCAAGCGCCTGCGCCACGGCAGGCGGATCGGCAAGCGTCCCGAGGAAATTTCCGCCCACCATCCAGAACACATCAAGCTCCTTGCGGTAAGCGGCAGCGACCATTTCCGAGGCACTCAGGCCGTTGAAGGCTGGAAGTTTGAAACCCCACACATTTTCGAATTGCTGCCGTTGCTTTTCGTCGAGGCCCGGGACACACCCGACTTCGGCTCCTCCCTGAACTCCCGAGTGCCCGCGGATGGGCATCATTCCTGTGTTCTCACGGCCCACCCATCCGCGCGCCAAACCCACGTTGATGAGCGCTTGAATGGAGTCAACGCCGTGGGCGTGCTGCGTGAGTCCCATGGACCAGACAAAGATTCCGCTCCACGCGTCGCGCAGCATTTGCGCAAAGCGGCGCATCTCCTGGCGCGTGGTCCCGCTCTCGCGCTCAAGGAGGTCCCAATCCTGCTTCTCGACATTCGCTCTAGCTTCCTCGATGCCCGTCGTGTGCCGTGAAATGAATTCGTGGTCGATCCAATCTTCATCCAACAGGGTCTTGAAAACTCCGTTCAAGAAAGCCAAATCGCCGCCGGTGTCCACGGCGAACCATTCGTCAGCGAATTTAGTTCCGAAGAGCGCCGAATCGGTGATCGACGGCACCCAGTATTTCTGGAGGCCCGGTTCGAAGTAGGGATTCACCACTGCAACCTTGGCGCCTCGCTTTCGCGCGTAATACAGATACTTCATCGTGACCGGCTGATTGTTCGGCGTGTTCGAGCCGAAGAAAACGATGAGGTCGGTCCCCAGCCAGTCGCGGTAGGAGCACGTGGTGGCGCCATAGCCGAGCGTCCGCTTCATCGCACTGGTCGAAGCCGCGTGGCAAAGGCGCGCCGAGTTATCCACATGATTCGTGCCCATGGCGCGCGCGGCCTTTTGTGCGGCGTAATAATGCTCGTTCATCATCCCGCGCGAGGTGAGGTAGACAGCAAAGCGCTCGGGGCTTGTGGCACGAATTTTTTCTGCCATCACGGCGTAAGCCTCTCCCCATTTGACGAGGCGAAAACCCTTTTCCCCTTTGCGTCGAATCATCGGCTCGGGGAGCCTCCCCAGGGCGCGCAATTCCTGAGCACTCATTCCCACCAGCCTGCCGACGTCCGAAAGACGCTCCGGATCGAGCGCGGGCGCGGTGTTCAGCCGCATCAATTCGAGCCGGACCATGCAGAGGTGGACGTCGTCCATGGTCCAGTCTTTAAGCCCCGCGGTCCCGAGCGCGCAGCCGTCGCAAACGCCGTGCTTAAGAATGCGCCAGGCAAAAGGAATCTGGTCGCGGTTTTCCCACGCCACGCGCAGCATTTCGCGATAGTGATGCGGTTTGGTGAGCCCGAGCCCGAATGGCACCCATCCGGCGCGTGACGCGGTACTTTTGCTCATCTCAAATGGCCATGCCCGCTACGGCAAGAAAAACGTATTCGCTCGCGGGTTGCGCCCCATCTTAGGATGCGCTCAGAGAATCGTCAAATCTTTGCGCGGATTCACGAAGGAATATCAGATTCTTGCTTCGCAGCGCTCCTGCACCCCGAGCGTTCGGCGCCCCATCAACGAAATTCAACCAGGTTTTGCGGGCTTCCGGCGATGAACGCCTGGATGTTCTCGAGCGTGGTGTCGAGGATGCGCTGGACGGCTTCGCGGCTGTTGAAGGCGATGTGCGGAGTGATGACGACGTTGTCGCGATTGAGGAGTGAATGGTTAAACAGTAGAGTGCGCAATTTATCCTGCGCAAGCGGCTGGGCAAGAATCTGCCGCTCGTCTTTCAAAAGTTCCTCGCCTTCGAGAACGTCGAGCGCCGCGCCCGCCAGGATTCCTTCGTCGAGCGCCCGGGTCAATGCCTCGGGGTCAATCAATCCCCCGCGCGCGGTGTTGATGAGCAACGCGCCGCGCTTGATGCGCTGGATGTTGCCGAGATGAATGAGGTGATGCGTCTTGGGTGAGTAGGGGCAATGCAGGGAGATGATGTCCGAAGTGCTGAGAAGTTCCTCGAGCGGCGCGTAAGTAAAATTCAAAACTTCCGCGAGGAGCGGCTCGTGGCGGACGTCGAAGGCCACCACCTTCATCCCGAACCCTTTGGCGATCTTGATGGTGTGCAGGCCGATGCGACCGGCGCCGATGACGCCCAGAGTTTTTCCGGCAAGATCGAATCCGCGCAAATCTTTGAAAGGAATGTCGCGCGCCAGCGTGTGGACAAATGCCTTGTGGATGTTGCGCGAGAGCGCCAGGATCAGCGCGAAGGTGTGCTCGGCCACGGTGTTTTCGCCGTAAGAAGGAACGTTTGAAATTACTATTCCGCGCTCCCGGCAGGCGGCAAGGTCAATGTGGTCAAAACCGGTCGAGCGCGTGGCGATGAATCGGAGCCTGGGAAGCTTGGCAAGCGCTGAGCGATTGAGCGCGGAGTGAACGAAGACAGAAACGATTTCCGCATCGTGCTCCGCGGCAAGCGTGCGGTCGTTCAGCGGCTGAGTGGAAAGATCAAGCGAGTGGCCGTTCAGGGCGCTGCCTTGCAACGCTTCCCGTTCCCAATCTTCCAGCTCGAAAAAGGCGATCTTTATAAGCGCTGTCAAAATTTCCTCCGGGCGCAAGGCTCTCGCGAATTAGGCCTTCGGTCGAGGGTAGCGCGCTTCGACGGTCGTGTGCATTCCGCCGCGCGTCGTGAACTCGCCGCGAACCACAGCCCATTTAGGCCGGCAAGCGCGGGCGATATCATCCAGAATTCGGTTTACCGCGTTCTCGTAAAAGATCCCCATATTCCTATATTCGAGGATGTAATACTTGAGCGACTTCAACTCCAGACATTTCTTGGCGGGCAGGTAGTGAATAGTGATGGTCCCAAAATCCGGCAAATGAGTGCGGGGGCAAATGGACGTGTACTCGGGAATCTTGATGGTAATCTCATAGCCGCGATACTGGTTCGGCCAGGTCTCAATCTCCGGCAAAGAGGTCTTCACGCCCGAACGCGCGTGGCGAGGTGTGTATTCTGACTTTTTTGCGGCCATGGAAATCCTCCAAGAGAATCCAGCATAACTCAAAAAATGGTTGGCGTCCTATGCGTAGGCGGCAGACGACCAATCTTCTTGGTTTTGCTGACTTTAATACGGCAGAAAAGCCCACCGCGTGAATGCTGGCATCAAATATACCATTTGTTTTCAACGAGATGAAATTATCATTGACAACGTCACACTCAAGATTTATTATATCCTTCGGCTAAGGTAAAGCATCTAAACAAAAAGCGCGGGATGGTCTAAGAAAAAGGCCCGCGAGCCAGCGTCATCTTAAGGAGGAAGCAGGCAATGGGCAAGATAATCGGAATAGATCTTGGGACAACCAACTCTGTGGTGGCGGTGATGGAAGGCGGCCAGCCCGCGGTCATCGCGAACCCTGAAGGTGGCCGGACCACGCCTTCGGTTGTGGCCTTCACGAAATCCGGCGAGCGGCTGGTGGGGCAAGTCGCGAAGCGCCAGGCCATCACCAATCCCGAAAACACCGTGTATTCCATCAAGCGCTTTATGGGGCGGCGGTTTGATGAAGTGCAAAACGAAATTAAGACGGTCCCCTACAAGGTGGCCTCGGGAACGAACGGCGACTGCCGCGTGACCGCGCTGGGCAAGGAGTACTCGCCTCCCGAAGTTTCGGCCATGATCCTCCAAAAGATGAGGGACGCCGCGGAGCAGTATTTGGGCGAAAAGGTGACGCAGGCGGTCATCACGGTCCCGGCATACTTCAACGACAGCCAGCGCCAAGCGACCAAGGACGCGGGCAAAATCGCCGGCCTTGACGTCCTGCGCATCGTCAACGAGCCCACGGCGGCGGCGCTCGCATACGGGCTCGACAAGAAGAAAGACGAGACTATCGCCGTCTACGATTTCGGCGGTGGAACTTTTGACATCTCCATCCTCGAAGTCTGGGGTGAAGAAGGCGGAGTTAAAGTTCTTTCCACCAACGGCGACACGCACCTGGGCGGTGACGACCTTGACAAGCGGGTCGTAGACTGGATCGTGGACGAATTCCGCAAGGACCAGGGCATTGACCTTTCGAAGGACCGCATGGCGTTGCAGCGCCTGCGCGAATCGGCGGAAAAAGCCAAGATGGAGCTTTCGACGGTGATGGAAACCGACATCAACCTGCCGTTTATTACCGCGGACGCTTCCGGCCCCAAGCACTTGCAGATGAAGCTGACCCGCGCGCGCTTTGAGCAGATGTGCGAAGACATCTTCCAGCGTTCGGTCGGTCCGGTCAAGCAGGCCTTGAAGGATGCGAGCGTCACTCCCGACAAGATTCACGAAGTTGTTTTGGTCGGCGGCTCGACGCGTATTCCACGCGTCCAGCAGATCGTGAGCGATCTCTTCGGCGGTAAGGAACCGCACAAGGGTGTCAATCCTGACGAGGTGGTGGCGGTTGGCGCGGCGATTCAGGCGGGCGTCTTGAGCGGCGAGGTCAAAGACCTGCTGCTGCTCGATGTGACTCCGCTCACGCTGGGCGTTGAAACGCTCGGCGGGGTGATGACACCGCTCATCACGCGCAACGCGACCATTCCGACGAAGAAGACGGAAGTGTTTTCGACCGCGGCCGACAGCCAGACTTCGGTCGACATCCATGTGCTGCAGGGCGAGCGGCCGATAGCCAAGGACAACCGCACGCTGGGCAAGTTCCATCTGATAGGGATTCCGCCCGCTCCGCGCGGGGTGCCGCAAGTCGAGGTGACGTTCGACATTGACGCGAACGGCATTCTGAACGTTTCCGCCAAGGACCTGGGCACCGGCCGCGAGCAGAAGATTACCATCACCAGCTCGAGCGGCCTTTCCAAGGAAGACGTTGAGAAGATGACCAAAGAGGCCGAAGCGCACTCCGACGAAGACCGTCGCAGCAAGGACGAAGTGGAGGTCCGCAACCGCGCCGACTCGCTGGTCTATTCGGTGGAGAAGCTGCTCAAGGAACATCGCGAAAAGATTCCCGACGCGGACGCCAAGAACATCGAGTCAGCGCTGGAAGACGCCAAGAACGCGCTGAAGGAGAATGACCTCACTCGAATCAACTCAACGGTTGAACACCTCACCACGGCTTCGCACAAGCTGGCCGAAGCGATGTACAAGCAGACGACGCCGAGCGGCGGCGCGGAATCGTCTGCCCAGGCAGGACCCGGCTCTTCCGGTCCCACCGACAGCGGCTCGCGCAGCAAGGCGAAAGGCGATGGCGAGGTCATTGACGCGGAAGTCGTAGACTCGGACGATCACAAGAAAAACTGAGGGCAAAGGAGCGCCATGGTGGATTCACCGGCACCTCTCGCACAGGAAAGACCTCCGGAGCACCTCGCTCACGTGGGAGTCGTTTGCCCGCGGTGCCACTTTCGCCAGTTCGTGGAGGTGGAGTTCGACCAGCCCGTGATGAACGCGCCGATGGTACAGGAAATTCGCGCGCAGCTCGAAGCCTGGATGGCGTCGCGTTGCCCGGAACACCTTCGAGCGATTCACGGGTCCAGCAGGAATTGAAATCGGCCGGGGTGGAAGTGAATTTCGCCACGTCATTGCTCCCCGCCGATTTCTTGCCCTGTTGACGGGTGAGTGGAAAGCATTTCGAAGAGAAACTGCCCATGCCGGTTGGAACGCAAAAAGACTATTACGCGACCCTGGGCGTAGATCGTCAGGCGAGCGTTGAGCAGGTCCGCAAGGCCTACCGGCGCCTGGCGCGCAAATACCATCCCGACGTCAATCCCAACAACAAGACAGCGGAAGAAAAATTCAAAGAAATCTCGGAAGCCTTTAGCGTCCTCGGCGACGAGAAGAAGCGGAAGGTTTACGACCAGTACGGCTTCTACGCGGACAATATTCCGCCGGGTGGCTACCCGCCGGGTTATCAGCCGGGAGCGAACGCTTCCACAGCCGCGCCGGATTTCGACTTTTCGGGTTTCGACTTTTCAAATTACGGCGGGCAGGAGGAAAAAGGCGGCGGGTTCGGCGGAGGATTCCGCGACCTCTTTTCGCAAATCTTCTCGCGAGGCGCTCAGCGCCAGGCGGAGCAGGAAGGTCCCGAGCGCGGAACCGACCTCGAGCACCATTTGCGCCTGAGCTTTTGGGACGCGATTCGTGGAACGCAAGTGCGCTTCACCGCGGCGCGCAACGATGCGTGCCCGACCTGCCAGGGCACGGGGGTGGGCAGCGGCAAGGCGGTGACCTGCGCGGGGTGCAACGGCACGGGAAAGGCCACCCGTCAGGTCGGCACCATGCGCTTTTCGATGAGCTGTCCCGACTGCCAGGGCACAGGACGGCAGAAGCAGCGCTGCGCGGCCTGCGGGGGATTGGGATATTTTCGCAGGCCGGAGAAGTTCGACGTGCGCATTCCGGCGGGCGTTGATACCGGCTCGCGCGTGCGCGTCCCGGGCAAGGGCAATGCCGGCGCGAACGGCGGCCCTCCGGGTGATCTCTACATCGTCACCGAAGTCGAGCCGCATCCGTTGTTCGAGCGCAAGGGCGATAATATCTACATCGAGGTGCCGGTGACGGTGAGCGAAGCTGCGCTGGGCGCCAAGGTGGAGGTTCCCACGCTCGACGGGCCGACCACCATCCGAATTCCGCCCGGCACGCAGAGCGGACAGAAGCTGCGACTGCGCGGCAAGGGCGCACCCTCGCTGCGCGGGAACGTGCGCGGCGACCAGTTTGCGGAAATCCAGATTGTCGTCCCGCACGTCGCCGACGAGCGCTCCAAAGAAATCCTGCTGGAATTTGCCCGGCTCAATCCGGACGATCCGCGCCGCGATTTGTGGAAGTCGAGCGGCAAGTAAAGGTGCTCTGTGCCTCGCGCCAAAAAAAAACGCGGCAAGGCCGGCTACATGATCAGCGCGGTGGCGGAGATGTACAGCCTGCACCCGCAGACCTTGCGCCTCTACGAGCGCGAAGGTCTGTTGATACCCTCGCGCAGCGAAGGCAACACGCGCCTCTACTCGCAGGACGATCTGGAGCGCCTGGAGGCGATCCTGAATCTCACGCGCGACCTCGGCGTGAATCTCGCGGGCGTCGAAGTCGTTCTGACCATGCGCGAGCGCATGAAAGAAATGCAGCGCGAGATGCAGGCCTTCGTCGAGTTCGTGCGCAACGAAATGATGACGCGCACGGCAGAAACGCAGGAGCGCATCCAGAACGCGCTGGTGCGCGTCGGCCCGCCGCACATCGTGGGGGTTCGCAACCGGCCGAAGTAGCGGCAAAATCCGCCGCAAGAATTATTGCCGCGAAACCGCCCGTCTGAATTAGAATCCACCATTCAGGTTGCCACATGGCCAAACGAGATTGCCCGGCGTGTCAGGGTACAGGCTGGAAGCCCGTCGAAACGGACAGCGTCCGCCGCGTGGTGCGTTGCGATTGCCAGGAAAGCGAACACACCGACCAACTGTTCGCGCACGCGCGCATTCCGCTCCGCTACGAGCAGTGCGCGTTTGAAAATTTCCATATCCGCAAGGACAAGGAAACCGGCCACGCCAATCCTTCGCTCGCAGCCGCCAAGCTTTACGCCGAGCGCTTCGTCGAAGAATACCCGACCGACTTCGGACTGCTCTTCGTCGGCCCGACGGGCGTGGGCAAAACGCATTTGTCCGTCGCCATCCTGCGTGAGCTGATTATTCGCAAAGGGATTGATTGCGTGTTCTACGATTTCCGCGAGCTGCTCAAGGAAATTCAGGACAGCTACAATCCCGTTTCGCAAAGCTCCGAGTGGCGGATTCTGCAGCCGGTGCTCGATGTCGAAGTGCTGCTGCTCGACGAGCTCTCCGGCGCGAACCCCAGCGACTGGGTAAAGGAAACTCTCTCGCACCTCATCAACTCGCGCTACAACCAGAAGAAGGTGACGCTCATCACCACCACGCTTCCCTTTGGCGAATCGTCCGCACGACGGTCGCGCTCCGCATCTCAGGGCGCAGCTCGTGACGAAGTCCGCGCGCCTTCCGGCGAACTTATTCCCGACGTTGACCGAACTCTTTCGCAGCTCGGCGTAACGCTGCGCTCGCGCCTTTACGAAATGTGCAAGCTGGTCGAAATCACTTCCGACGATTTCCGCAAAGCCGTCAAGCAGGCGGGCTACAAGTTCCACGTCGAATAATCCGCGACGAAAATTCCGAGTCGATTTACGCGCAAAAAAAAGTCTGTCATTTGTGTCACTAGTGTCACTCTTATCGTGGGGGAGGCGCCCGGGCGGGTCCGGAGAGGCTGGCGTAGGCGAAGAAAAAGCGAAAGTGTCCGCAGCCGCGGGCCACCCAAACGGATCCGATGGTGGCCTTAAGCTACGAAGTGATCAGCGACGAGTGGCCGCGGACGAGCTCGAGCCATTATTGCTGCGGACGTTGCGAATCTGGCGCGCCGCGCGG
>CAYZVR010000064.1:0-15341 GCA_964481715.1 uncultured Acidobacteriota bacterium
CATCTGTGCGGAGAGCACGCCCTTGGGGACTTCGACCGCTTTCGCTGCGCTCCAGGCGGAATCATCGAAGCCAGGGCGGTCCCAGCCGGGTGTTTCCATGCGCGCGTCGTAGGTCTCACCGTCCCAAACGCTGTCGCTCGTGATGGGCCCGTCTTTTACCTTCCACGCGGGCGAGCTCGAGAGGCTCACGCGCTTGCCGTTCGCGAGTTCGACGTTCAGTTGAAAGAGGAGCGCTCGCGAGTGGTACCAACCCTCGCCGAGCATGACTCCCACGGCGTTTGCACCACGGGTGAGATACGAAGTGACATCGTAAGTCGTGTAAAGGACTCTCTTGTCGTAGGTCGTCCAACCGGGATCGAGAACGTTTTTGCCGATCTTCTTGCCGTTGATGCGCAGCTCGTAATAGCCGAGCCCGCCAATGAAGGCTTGCGCGCGAACCACCGTTTCGGGAATCTGGAATTCCGTGCGCAACTGGTTGGCGCCGCCGATCCACTGGCCTTTCCACTCGTCGCGCGAAAGCAGACCCATTTCGAACTTTGCCATCAGGCTGGACTCGCTCGCCCGGTCTTCTTTGTCCCAAGACCGGACTTTCCAGTAATAGGCGTGGCCGCTTTCAAGCGTCTTCCCGGCATAAACCACCTGGGTGAAATCCTCGGACGCCACCTTGCCGCTATCCCACTGGTCGCCTTTATCCTGGTCGAGGAGCTTCGAGCTGGTCGCGACCAGAATCTGATAGGCGGTTTGTGCTTCGTCGCGGCCGGAATGCTTGACCACCCAGGAAAATCGCGGCTTGACGACATCGATCCCCACCGGGTCCGACAAATATTCGCAACGGAGGTTCGACGGGCGCGAAGGACCGCTTTGGGCGCTGGCCGCGCGCGAGGTCCAAGTGACCGCTGAGGTGACAAGGGCCGTGAGGATCAGAACTTGGCAGAACCTGTTCACATCTGACATGGCAGACCTCGATTGAAAAGCATTGGCGGTCCGGCGAAACGCGGAAGAACGCTTTTAATCCGTCCAGCGAAGATTGTCAATGACGGCGCAGTTCCTTCCAGCGTTTGCGAAAAGATTTCGGCGGCATTAAGGGAAAATCCCGGCCCTCTGTCCAGCGGGAAAGAGGGAAGAACGAAGAACTCCGTATCCAACCCTGCCGCGAAAAAAACCGCATGCCTAATCGCGCCAGTTTGCCGCCCAACGCAAATGCCCAGGGACGCTTCATCGCCCACGCCCACAGTCGTATGGCCGTGCGCTCGGTGATGGGAGAGCCGGCTGGCTTCGGCGCCGTCGTTTGTTCCTGTGCTTTTCCGCGCAAGTGGAGCAGCAAGTCAGGAATGTTGATCTTCACCGGGCAGACTTCCCGGCACGCTCCGCACAGCGAAGACGCAAAGGGTAATTCGCGCGCCCCTGCCAATCCCGTGAACTGTGGAGTGATCAGGGCGCCGATCGGTCCGCTATAGACCCAGCCGTAGGCGTGCCCGCCGATCTTGCGATACACGGGGCAAGCATTGAGGCACGCGCCACAGCGGATGCAATAAAGCGCCTCGCGCATCTTTTCATCCATGAGCGTCTCGACCCGGCCGTTGTCCAGCAGCACGACGTGCATTTCGTCGGGGCCGTCCTCGCCCGCGCGCCGGGGGCCGGTCAGGATGGACGTGTAGCTCGTCAATTTCTGGCCGGTTCCCGAACGCGCGAGCAATCGCAGGAACACGCCGAGGTCGGCCAGCCGCGGAATGATCTTTTCGATTCCCATCAACACGACGTGGACGCGGGGAGCGGTGGTTGAAAAGCGGATGTTGCCTTCGTTCTCGATGACCACGATGCTCCCGGTATCGGCCACGGCGAAGTTCGCGCCGCTTAGTCCTACGCCGGCTTTTCGAAACATTTCGCGCAGGGCCTGGCGGGCGATGGCCGTCAGTTGCTCGGGTTCGTCGGTCGGTTGGGAGCCGATGTGCTTGACGAAAAGTTTCGATACGTCGCCCCGAGTTTTGTGCATGGCCGGCGCCACGATGTGCGCGGGACGCTCGCTGGCGAGCTGCAGGATGAACTCGCCGAGGTCGGTTTCAACCGCTCGAATGCCCGCTGCCTCGAGCGCGTGGTTGAGCTCGATTTCCTCGCTGACCATCGTTTTTCCCTTGACGACTTCCCGCGCGCCCGCGCGCTCGACGATTTCGCGCACCATCGCGCAGGCTTCTTCACCCGTGCGCGCCCAGTGCACCTTGCCTCCGCGACACTCGACGTTCGACACGAACTGCTCGAGATAGCGATCGAGGTGATCGATCACTTCCCGCTTTAGCTCCTGGGCGCGGTCGCGCAGGCGGTCGAATCCGGGAACTTCACTCTTCGCCTGCAATCGATGCGTAAACAGGCGCAAGGTGGAGGAACGATAGGCGTCCTGCAGGTGCGCGTCGCCCATCGCCTCGTTGCCGAGCTCGTGGATGCGCGCGTTGTGAATTTCAGCTTCGCTCATACTCATTGAACCGCGCAGGTCGGAGAGAGAGCGCCAGCGGCGCAGGATAACACTCTGCCCTGGATCATCTCAAGGATGCCCGAATAGACTGCCTCGTTACTGATGATAGCGCTGCCGGTAGAAATCCAGAATCCGCTGCACCTCTTCGGGAGTGAGCCCTGTCTTCCATCGGTGCCAGTCGGTGGCCAGAAGGTCTTTGGAAATTCCCGGATGGAGCTGTTCGGCCTCCGGCAGGAATTCGCTGTAGAAATGCTTGGCCACTTCGTAGAAACCGTGCCACTGAGTGTAATCGGGTCCCATCATGGCGGTGCCCATGCGTGCCCGGCGGCCCTCGTGGTGCCAAAGCTCATAGTACGTCCATTCGATCTTTTCGTCGAAAGGTGTTTTGGAAAGCTTGCCCTCTGCGTACAGCTTGTCCATGATCCCCTTGGCCGGCTTGGCGAATTTCTCATTATAGAGGTCCACCGTCAAATCGTATTGCCGGTAGAAATTTTCCACCCAGCCGGTCGCGTGGCAGTTGAAGCATACATCCTGCATGGCCGACCGCTTCTTTTCCCAGTTGTCCTGCTTGAAAGAAACGACAGGCCGCAGCGTCCAGCTGATCCGCTGGCCGACGTCGTGCGTGGCCGGCTGGTTCGAAGTGGCGCTCATGTGGCAGGTCGTGCAAGTGGGCGCCGAGTAGTAATCCTTCCCCACGACCCAGGATTTTGAATCCAGGTTCATCTTGGCGATGTTGGCGCGGAACTGAATGCCGTGTTTCGACTCATTGTAGATCTCGATCTGCGGATGGTCCGGCCCCATGTGGCACTTGCCGCAGTTTTCGGGCTGGCGCGCTTGAGCGGAAGAGAACGCGTGACGGCCGTGGCATGCGGCGCAGGTGCCTTTCGAGCCATCGGGATTGACGCGCCCGATGCCGCTGTTGGGCCAGGTGGCGGGGTCGAATTTGCCGTCGCCGACGTAAGCGACCGTGCTTCCGTGGCACTGCATACAGCCGTTGATCGCGGCCGCTCCGCCCTCGACGATTTCACCCAGCACGTTGTCGAGCGAGCCGATGAACTTTGCCGCGTTGGCATGATGGCTGGCTTCGAATTCCTTCAACTCCTTCTCGTGACAACGGCCACAATAATTGGGTGTGACGATCACCGCGATTTTGCGACCGTAGTGGTCGAAAGTCGCCGGGTCGCTGGCGTTCGCGCGGTGGCAGGAATAGCAATCTACGCCCGCCGCGGCGTGACGGCTCGAGCGCCACTGTTCGACGGCGCCGGGAGTTGTTGACTCGTGGCAGCTTAGGCATTCCTTTCCGGGCGATTCGGCTTGTTCAAAAGTCTGTCCAATCAGTTGCGGGATGGCCAGGCTCCAGACAATCAGAGCACTGGTAAAGGAGACAAGCTCAAAGCGACGCATGAAAATCCTCCGGCGGCCTAGATATCACGGAAATTGCCTAAGCGCATTTCCGTGCGCAGCACTCAGGGAACGCAAGAATAGCGAAAACTCCGGCGAGGGACTTAGAGTCTCGAGCGGGATTCTAGAACCGCGATGGGGCAGAAATCAACGTGCTTCTTGCTCGTCTGTATCGGCTCATTCCTGCTTGGCCAGAAGCTCCGCGAGGTGCATCGTCTGGAGTGGCAGCCCGCGGCGATGGATGACTCCCGCCAAGTGCATCAGACAGCCGGAATCGTTCGCGACGATGACTTCTGCGCCCGCCTCCGCTGCCGCGCGCAGCTTGTCCTCGGCCATCGCGACCGAGACTTCCGGAAACTTGACTGAAAACGTCCCGCCGAAGCCGCAGCACAACTGGTGGTCCTGCATCTCGACCAGTTCGATTCCTTTCACCGCGCGGATCAATTTTCGCGGCTCGCTTTCAATTCCCAATTCGCGCAGGAGGTGGCAGGAATCGTGATAGGTCACGCGACGAGCGAAACTCGCGCCCACATCTTCCACCTTCAGGACCTTGACCAGAAATTCCGAAAACTCGAAGACCCGGCCGCGCAATGCTTCAGCCTGCCGCAGTCGCGCGGGATCATGGGCGAATAGCTCCGGGTAGAAAATTCGTACCATCGTCGCGCAGGAGCCCGAAGGCGCGACGACATATTCGGCATCCTGGAATATATCCAGGACGCGCGCGGCCACCTCGCGCGCTTCCCCGCGATATCCTGAGTTAAAAGCAGGCTGGCCGCAGCAGGTCTGCGCGGGATCGAAGTCTACCTCGACCCCGAGGCGGCGCAGGACTGATACAACACACTCGCCTACCTCCGGAAAAAACTGGTCGCCGAGGCAAGTGATGAAGAGCGAGACTCGAGGTTTTGTTGCGCCCATGGAAAGGACCTGCGACGTTTACTGAGCGGAATATCCGCCGTCCACCATCAGCGACGCACCGGTGATAAAGCTCGACTCGTCAGAGGCGAGAAAAAGGATGGCGTACGCCACTTCCCGCGGCTGGCCGATTCTGGCGGCAAAATTCTTTGCGCCTTCGTCCTTGTTGAATTGTTCGAGCGTGACGCCCACTTTATCCATGTGCCGCTGCGTGGCTGCGGTGAGAATCGTTCCGGGACAAACGCAGTTGACGCGGATTCCAAGCGGCGCCAGGTCCAGAGCCATGTTGCGGGTCATTTGCACGATGGCCGCTTTGGTGGCGCTGTAGGCGAAGAAATCTGGCTGGGCGAGGAAACTTGAAATGGAACCCACATTGACCACGGTGCCGCCTTGTTTCTTGATGTGCGCGACAGCGTATTTGGTCACCATCGCCGTCCCGACGACGTTGACTCCGAAAGATTGCTGCCATTCCGCGACCGTCGCCTCAAAACCCTTGAGCACGAAAACGGCGGCGCTATTTACGGCGATATCCAGCCGCCCGAAAACTTTAATCGCTTCGTCCGAAATGTTTTTTGCCTCTGCTTCTTTAGAAATGTCCGCCCGAACGAAATGCGCGGCGCCGCCCTTGGACTGAATTCCGCCAACCACCGCCGCGCCGTTTTGCGCATCCACGTCGGCCACCACGACTTTCGCGCCCTCTTCGGCCATGAGCTCCGCCGCGGCGCGCCCAATGCCGGAAGCAGCCCCGGTTACAATCGCGACTTTATCCTTCAATCTCATGAGTTCATCGCCTCCTGAAATTAAGCGCCCACCTTGCCGTCTGGGAAACGCCGCAGCACTTCCGGATCATAGAGAGGAATCACCACATCGGCTTCCCGCCGAAGGCGCTCGTAGGCGGCCATGCACTCGGGCAAACTTTCCATGATGCCGAGCGGATGATTCTTCTCGACGTTGCCATACTTGAAACAACAATCAGTCACGACGACGCGTCCGGCCTTGGTCGTGATGAAAAAAGCCATCGAGGAGCGATGGTGCGTGCCAACCCAGGCGGCCGAAAGTCCCGGAAGAATTTCCTCTTCGTCCGCGAGCAGCCGAAGTTTTTCCGGAGCCTGGAGGGTGAGATAACTCAGCACGTCGTCCGGAATGCGCAGCTTGCGCGGGACGTGCATCTCGTATTGGGGCGCGTGGAAATCCTCAATCCAGCCGCGGCGCGAAATGCACACCTGCGCGCTCGTGAACAACGGTATGTTGCCCAGCGCGTAGGCCTGAAGGGGCGTAATGAGAACAAAGTCCACGTCGGCGGGTCGCACACCGAATCGAGCGAGCGCCTGCTCGGGCAGTTCGTCATCCTTCCTTACCAGAGCGCCTCGCGGGCCGAAACCTCCAGTCCAGCGCGCATTCAATGCGGTGAGGTCGCGCGGCGGGCCGGTGTTGATGACCGCGGTTTTCCCTTCGCCGCGCACAAGGACCATGTAGAAAAATAGGTCTTCCCATTCGTCCCAGCGGTCCATCCAATAGACTTCCGGACCGCGCACCTGACACTGGCCCATTTTCAGAATTTGGACTTGATAAGGCATCGCGCAATTTGTGAAGGCTCACGCTACTTGAATTCGCGGAGGAGGTCAAGCGCGTGAGGTCGTATGATGGGCGATTTCAACGTGAGCAGGCGCGTCGTCCTTGATAAAACACCCTACATGCCTCAGAATTTAGAATGGCATGAGTTTTCGCGACCGAATTCGAGACCTTTTCCGATTATTCCTGCTTTTCACCGTGCTGATTGCGGTGGCGCTTGTGAGCGCCATCACCACCATCCGGCTCGCCATTCACGGCCGCCAGGCGGCTGTTCCCGACTTGACAGGCGTTCCACTCGACACGGCAGAACGCACACTGAGCGGCCTGGGCTTGGGCCTCAAGGTCGAAGACAAGCTGTACAGCGACTATCCGGCCAACCAGATTGTCTCGCAGGCGCCCGCGAGCGGAACACTCATGAAAGCGGGGCAGCACGTGCATGTGCTGGTGAGCCTGGGGCCGAATCGCGCCAGTCTGCCGGACCTCGTAGGCTCGAGCGTGCGCGCGGCAAGGATTGTAGCCCTTCAGCGCGGGCTCACGGTGGGCGATTATGCCACCGTTCACTGGCCGGGAACCTCGCCCGACGAGGTTGTGGCCCAGGACCCGCCTCCCGAGACGACTTCGGTTCATAGCCCGGCGGTGAATATTCTGGTCTCGCTCGGAGAGCAGCCGCCGGCCTACGTTTGTCCAAGCTTTGTTGGTCGCCCGATCGGCGAAGCTCGGCAAGCCCTTGAAAAGGCCGGATTCAAAGTGGGCCAGGCCATCCCTGTTTCCAATCCTTCAGTTCCAGCCAACACCATCGTCGGCCAGACGCCGCTTTCCGGAAGTAAGATCGGCGCTGAAACCGTCTTCAATTTCCAGATCGCACAATAGAAAGCGCATTGGGCCACGCGTGACGAATGGTGATCAGAAGTCTAAAGTGTAAAGGCTGAAAGCAACTATGGTTCTTGTTTCATCCTTTACCCTTCAGCCTTCCCACTTCTGCACCCGGCTCGTCAATTGTCGCTCGTCACTGGACTCACGGAATCTCTGCGAAGGGCATGGTGAGCGGAGGCACGGCAAGGAAGGGCAGCCGCCGGATTTGGGCGACGGCGCGAGCCAAGCGATCCTCGCGCATGGGCTCGAGGGTCATCACAAAGGGCAGGCGGCTCTTGGAGTGGCCGGGTTCCTGCAGCACGGAATTAATATTGATCCCGTGACGGGCCAGGACCGCGCAGACTTTGGCGAGAATGCCGGGACGGTCGCGCACTACGAGCCGCATGTAGGTTCCGACGGCGCTGTCGCCGGGTGGGGCGATTTTGCCCGGGCGCCAGTCCGTATAGCCGAGCGGCGAAGTGCTCGCGCCGCCTGCCATAATTGTCCGCGCGATCTCAACCACATCGGAAAGCACCGCGACGCCGGTGGCTTCGCCGCCCGCGCCGCGCCCGGTGATCATCGTGTTGCCGCCCTTGCTGCCGGCCAGCAGAACGCCATTCGTCGCACCGCGCACGCTCGCCAGTTGGGATTCAACCGGGATCATCATCGGCCTCACGAATACTCTCAGCTGGTCTCCGCACCTTTCGGCGGCGGCAATCAGGCGGATGGTGTGATTAAGCTTGTGCGCGTAAGCGAAATCCACCTGTTCGATGCGCTTGATCCCTTCGGCGGGAACGTCCGCGACGCGCACCGCCCGGCCAAAGCAGAGCATGGCGAGGATGGCGAGCTTGTAGCGAGCGTCGTGGCCTTCGATGTCGAGTGTGGGGTCGGGCTCGGCGTAGCCGTGGGCCTGCGCTTCGGCCAGGGCCTCGCGGAACGAACAGCCGCGCCGCTCCATTTCCGTGAGGATGTAATTGGTCGTGCCGTTCAGAATTCCAAACAAAGCTGTGAAGTGCTCGCCCGCCAGGCCCTCGCGAATGGCGTGAAGGACGGGCGTTCCACCGGCCACGCAAGCCTCAATGCCCAGATTTACGCGCGAGCGGGCGCTGCGCTCGGCGAGCTCGCGACCGTGTTCGGCCACCAGTTGTTTGTTGGCGGTGACCAGGTGTTTGCCCGCGTCGAGCGCCGCGCGAGCGATGGTGAGCGCGGTTGAGGGCTCGCCGACCAGCTCGACCGCGATGTCAACGCCCGGGTCGCGGAGGACTTCGCGCCAGTCACGCGTCTTCTTGACTTTGCGGTTCAGCCACGAAAGGTCTTTTCGTTTGAAGATGCCGCGCGAGCAAACGTACTTCAGCTCGAGCCGGCAGCCCAGGCGCCGCTCGATTTCGTGCTGATGCTCAACCAGCACGCGGACGGTGCCGCTGCCGACCGTTCCAAGGCCAATCACGCCCAGCCCGATCGTTCGGCGGCCACGGGCGAGGCCCGGACCGCTGGGAGGGGCAAAACCTATTCGCGGATTTCGAGACATGCGGTGCCTTTCGTATCAGCTAAAGATGAATCTTTATTGATTAGCATTGAATGGCTTCGGGGCGCAAGAGAAACGAGTGACGAAGTTTTTCCGCTCCGTTCTTCCCGGCGAGGGGAGCGGCGCGATGCCGGTCTACCATTCGAATTCGATCTGCGTGCGGCGTAGCGCAAATTCCTGGTATGGCCCGACACGCAGCGTGCGGATATGGTTTGTGTTCTCCGCATAGGCCAGGACGATGGTGAGGACGTTTCGCGTCTTGGCGTCGAAATTCAGGTAGGGCTCCGGCAAGTAGAACTCCTTTTGGGGTCCGACCGTTACGTAGCGTCCTACAAATTTACCGTTGAGGTAGAGCAGCGCGTCGCGAGCGGCTTCGAAGAGAAGTCTCCAGGAAATTTGCCAGCCGGCAGGGGGTCTTTCGAGAGAAAACTCGGCCTGGCACCAGGTAAAAGCAGGAACAAGCTCGCCGCCCGCACTGACGGGGCCTAACGACGCGGGTTTCCAACCGCGAACTGAAAACTGCGGGTCGAGTTCACGGCCGCGCATGGGCGCCGGAAAACGCTGGATCTGCCAGGAGGCGATGGGAGTCGCGGACTCAGGGCCGGCGCCGTAGCGGGCCGATTCAATCCCTTTGAGTTCGCCGATATTCTCGCCGCCGTTGGGGCTGCCGAAAAGTTCGTAGGCAATTTCGAGCGTAATGGTTTCCGCCTGCGCGTAGCCGGCGAGAGGAAATTCCACCTGTGTCTTCGGAACGGACGCCTCAGGGACCGGCTTGCCGTTGAGAAATACTTTCTTCGCGTCATCGGCGAAGGTTGTGATGAACATTTTGCCGGACACTTCGCTTGTCGAAAACTGGGCGCGATATTTCACGTAGCCGAAGGGGAGCGGGCCAGCTTCTTCCAAGGGCCGCGCGGGGCCATCAGACCATTTTCCGGAACTTGGGTCGAACCGTTCCGTCCACGTTGTAAGGTTGCTCAGCGCCATTTCGACGGCGGGCACGGCAGGAGTTGTGATGTGCAATTGCGCGGTGTGCCAGTGGCGGTCGTACTGGAAATCGGCCGGCGCGCCGTCGACTCGACACTTGGTGGGGAGCGGTGGCAGGAGCATCGTCAGGTCGTGTTCGCCGGGACGATAGAGCAGGCTCGCGCGAAGCAGAAATTTCTGTGAGCCCGTTTCCTCGAGCAGCGCGGCGTCGGAGAAAAACGGGACCGAGATGGGTTGCGATTTCTCGCCGGGATTGACAAAGGGTCCGGGCACGACCTTTTGCGGGAAATCCGCCATCCAGGTTTTGAGCGCCAGCTCGCGGGGAAGGAGGATGATCATGAGGTGATTGTTCAGCATGAAAAGCTTCGCGGCTTTTTCCACCCGCAAGCCCGCGACCACGGATTCGAACTCCGGATCCCAGTACTGGTAAACAGTGTCGCCTTCGATGTGCGGCTCGTCCGGCGTGGCAAGGCCCACTTCAACCAGCCTGCCCGGCTCGTCGTACAAGATCAGATACTCCCGCTCCTGGCTTTCGCCCCGCGCGAGCACTTCTGCCGTTGAATAACGAATCGCCCCGCCGGGAATTTCCATTTGCACGGGCAGCATTTTCATTTCGCGCGCGCCGATGGTCAGTTCGCCCTCGCGCGGAATGTTGATAACACGTCGCGTGGGACTGTTCGGGTCGGGGAAGGTCGCCTTGTAGCGCTGTTCGGCGCCGGTGTTATTGCGCAGGAACAGTGCTCCGCGTTGGGCGCTCTCGCGAAGCGTGACGGTGACATTCGGATTGGTGCACTCCACGCCGCTTTCGGTACGCTTGGCGCGCGCGAGGACCGGGCCCAGCGCGCCGAGCGTCGCTCCGATACCGCGCGCGGCGTAGAACTTTTCCCACAGCCCGCCGGGCTCGCGCAGCGGCGCGGCATAATCGTAGGTGGTGGTTAGGTTTTTTGCCGCCCAGTCGAAATTCGTTCCCCCGAATGCCATGTAGGTGTTGAAATAGGTGGCGCCCTGCTCGACAACCGTTTTTGTCAGCAGGTTGTACTGAGCGCCGTCCACGCCTTCCTGGTCGACCGATAGTTTCCCGCCCAGCTGGCTGAACCATCCGCCCTGGAGCTCGGTGATGCCGAGCGGGGAAGAGGGTTCTTCCGCGCGCAATTTCTCGAGCGCGGGCGGAACCTGCTCCATGATTTTCCAGCGCGGATAGAAGTTGCACGTGTCCATGATCTGACCCATCGCGTAGTCGGAATTTTCGCGGGCCTGATGGGTCCAACAGGTGATGAGCGGCACGTCAATTCCCTGGGTCCAGGCCATCTGGGCCAGGGCGCTCAGGTAGGCTTTTTTGTCGGCGTCGGGAATCGGCGGCGAGAAATCGTATTCGTTCTCAACCTGCACCATGATGATGGGCCCGCTGCGCGTGATTTGATTGCGCTGGATGACGGGGAGGACCTGGTTGAACCAGTGCTCGGAAGTCCGGAGACTTTCGGGATGATTCGAGCGCAAGGGGAAGCGCTTGGCGATGACCCAATGCGGAAAACCGCCCGCGTCCCACTCGGCGCAAACGTAGGGCCCGGGCCGCGCGATCATCCAGAAACCCATTTCCTTGACGATTGCGACGAACGCTTCGAATTCGCCGAGGTTCGCGCGGCCTTCCACGGGTTCGTGATAGTTCCAGAAAACGTAAGTTTCGATGGTGTTGTAGCCGGCAAGTTTCAGCTTCGCGAGGCGGTCGCGCCAAAGCGCCTGCGGGCAACGCGGATAATGAAACGCCGCGCTGTAAACAAACGAGTCCTTGTTCTGAATCGTAAAGCAGCTTGCGTCGTAGCGGATGACATGCGGGTTCGAAAACGTCGCCTCGCCTTGTGAGTGGAGAATCAAGGCAAAAGGGCGGGCGTCGCGCGCGCCGATCGCCGCCGCGAAAGGTGCGGCAAGAGCGGACTGGAGAAAGCGGCGCCGAGAGGGTCCTGCCTGGGAGCGTTTCATGACGCGCGCCCCGGTTTATGTCTTTCCACCGAGAATCCGATGCGGCGCCGGGGTTTTGAGGGTGGCGTCATTAATTCACGAATTGCGTCGAACACGGCTTTGAATTGCGAGTCATATTTATTTTCAATCTCATTCAGCTTGCGAGCCAGGTCTTCGTGCGACGCCAGAATTCCTCTCAGCTTCACGAACGCCCGCATGATGGCGATGTTGACCTGCACGGCGCGCTCGCTTCTTAAAACGCTCGAAAGCATCGCGACGCCCTGCTCGGTGAAGGCATGAGGGAGATATCGCCTTCCACCACGGCCTTGCTTTGAGGTTTCAAATTGAAACCTCAAAGCCCCCGTCTCTTCACGGGTGAGCTGAAACATGAAGTCTTCTGGAAATCGGGTTCGGTTACGTTTGACTGCCAGGTTCAACGACTTGGTGGGCACGCCGTAGAGTTCGGCGAGATGGCGGTCGAGCATCACCTTCTGCCGCGAATCAAGAGGATTCGTCCCTCGATGCGCTCGGGTGGGATTGCCATTTTTGTGGTCACAATCTGTGACCTCATGTTGCTCCATCCGAGGCGGTCGCAATCTGCGACCACGTCGATTTTGAAATCACAATCTATGACTTCAGACTATTCGACTCATGGCCTTTACCGGAACGCTTGGCACTCGCGAGAGAGGGAGGGCAGAGCCCTCCCCTACTTTTGAAACTGCCGCATGTGCCAGTCCGGCTCCCACATGTTGAAGAAGCCTTCACGGTACGGATGCTCTTGGATGAGGGCTTCGTTCAGTTCGATGCCGAGGCCGGGCTTTTCGGGCAGGTGGAAATAGCCGTCCTTCGGGCGTGGCGTGCCGGGCACCGCGTCCACCACCCAGGTTTCGGAGAAGTCGTCGAAGCACTCCTGCACTTTGAAGTTGGGGGTGGCAAAACCGAAGTGCACGCTCGCCGCCGTGCACACGGGGCCGTTGGAGTTGTGGGGCGCCATGACGATCGAGCGCACGTCGGCCATGGCGGCGATTTTTTTCATCTCGAGCAAGCCGCCGGCATGGATGGCATCCGGCTGAAAGATATCCACGGCGCCCGACTCGAGAAATTCGCGCGAGCCGTAGCGCGTGAAGCAGCGCTCGCCCATCGCGATGGGGATGTCCGTGTGATCGGCGACTCGCTTGAGCGAGTGGACGTCTTCGGGCGGGCAGGGCTCTTCGATCCATCCGGGGCGGTAGGGCTCGAGCATGCGCGCGATATCAATGGCCGTCGAAGCGCTGAAGCGCCCGTGCATCTCGATAAAGATTTCGACGTCCGGCCCCACGGCGCCGCGAAGCGCAGCGACCAAATCAACCGACAGACTCTTTTCTTTTTGTGAAATCTCCAGCCCGCCCGGACCGAAGGGATCAACCTTGAACGCTCTATATCCTTTATCGAGAACCACCTTGACGCGCTTCGAGAATTCTTCCGGCTTGCGCTCGACCGTGTACCAGGCGTTGGCGTAGGCCTTGATCTTTTCGTGGCATCGCCCGCCGAGCAGCCGCCACACGGGCTGGCCCGTCGCCTTGCCGATAATGTCCCAGCAGGCGATTTCGATGCCGCTCATCACCGTCGTCGAGATGGGGCCGCCGCGCCAGAACTCATTGCGATACATGCGCAGCCAGCGGTCTTCAATGTCAAACGGGTCGGAGCCAATCACGTGGCGCCGCACCGCGCCCTGAATGTAACCGAGCACGCCTTCCTCGCGATTGTGCAGTGTACACTCGCCGATGCCGACGAGACCTTCGTCGGTTTTTACTTTGATGAATATAAGATTTCGCCAGCTTGCTCCCAGAACCAGAGTCTCGACTGCGGTGATTTTCATGGTCGCGCCTTTCGGTGGCTGGATTGCGCACAACGCCCGGTGGTGTGCGCTCTCGCCTGTGCGATTTGCGGCGGATGAAAATCCTATTACGAAAGGGTGAAAGTCGAAAGGCTAAAGTTGAAAGTGGCGGGTTCGATGGCGAAAGGAAATTGAATAGCTAGCCCTTGGCTGTGCGTTCTTCCGGTGGAGTGACCTCGGTGTTTCGTCTCGGGGCACACCCCAAGCGGCTTTGCGCGGAGGCACGCCCGGCCGCCCAAAATCCCGCAGAGCGAGACCGGGACCGGGCGAGGACACCACTCCCGTGCGATTATTATTTCATCCTGCTTCCAGTGCGAGAACGTCCGTCCACTGACGGAAAGGGCTCAGTTCTTCGACTGCTGTTCCTGGCAGTTGAGGCAGAAGCGCGTCCAGGGGATTGCCTTGAGGCGGTTCGGGGAGATTTCCTCACCACAACCTTCACAGACACCGTAGGTCCCTGCGGCCATTTGCTTGAGAGACCTTTCGATTTCCTTCAGCATCTGGGAACGAAGTTCGAGCGTCGTCGCTGTCACGTCCTGATTGGCAGACCTCACCGCAAACTCGTCGGCGTCGGGAGTCTTGATGGAGTCCGCCATGAGAGCGTCGGGCTCAACCTTCACCGAGGCGACCAGCTCGCTGCGCTTCTTGAGCAGGATTTCTCGATACGGGTTTTTCCTTGACTTTACTGCTGTCGGCATTGCATACCGTCCTTTTCCGATAACCCGGAAGGAGCCGCGTCGTGCGCTTGATTGACTCTTCCCGTCCTCATCGGATGGCCGAAGGGCAAAGAAGGTTGCACTAAATTATGCGGCCCACGAAGTACACTTAACGGCTTTCTTTTGTTTAGCTTGGGAGCTACGCAGGTAAGCCGTGGTACAATCCTTCTGGAAAATCGCCGAGAGTATACACATTTCGGGAGGTCTTGTCCAGTGCCTGGAAGTGAAATGTTGGACCGGATACGCAAGGCACTTGGGAGGCAGGGCCGGTCCAGGGCAGCGGGAATCCAACCGTCCAATATGGCCGTCCTGCCAAATCCCCGGCTCGAGGCCGTCATGCCGCCCATTCCTCCGCAGGAACTTCTGGCCCACTTCGAAGCGGAGCTGACCAAGGTTTCGGGCATTCCCCACCGTGCGGCGAGCGAAGCAGAGCTTGAAGAAATCCTCGGGGGGATCCTCGGCACAACTGAAACCGTTTCGGTGGTTCTTTCCCGCAACCCGCTGCTCGCGCAACTTGGGCTGAGCGGTAAATTGCGCGCCCTGGGAAAATCCGTGGCAGAATGGCCATCCGCTCCGGGAGCTGGCCAGGACGCCGAGGCCGCTTACCGCGAAGCGTGCTTTTCGGCGGCGGTTGGAATCACCGGCGCGGACTGGGCTCTGGCGGAAACGGGCAGCCTGGTGCTGACGAGTCAGACTGAAGGAAGCCAGCTGGCTTCGCTCGCCCCGCCCGTTCACGTGGCGCTCTACCGCCGCGGCCAGTTGGTCGAATTGCTCGACGACGTTCTGGAACGCCTTCCCCTCGCGCGCGAGGCGGAAAGTTCAGCTGCCGGGCGGTCCGTGGTGTTCGTCACCGGAGTGAGCCGCACAGCGGACATCGAACAAATCCTGATTCGCGGCGTGCACGGACCGCGCGAATTGCACGCCATCCTGATCCAAGAAAGCTGTTTGGAAGGAACGCAGGCCGTCGGGGAATGATTCACAAAAGCGGTTCGGCGCGAAGTGCGCCTGCGAACCTCTGAGGAAATGAATATGACAACCATGATGGAGGAAGTCTCCGGGCAGCCTGCGGCGCTTGCGGGG
>CAYZVR010000065.1:0-9019 GCA_964481715.1 uncultured Acidobacteriota bacterium
CGCGCTCACCGACCTCAGCCATCCGTGCCAGGCGATCGGCGACTACTTTACGCTCGGTGAAAAGTTCGGAAAATTAAAGGGCCTGAAGCTTGCCTTCGTCGGCGACGGCAACAACGTGTGCCATTCGCTGATGGTGGCGGGCGCAAAGCTGGGCGTTTCGGTGAACGTGGCGACGCCCGCCGGGTTCGAGCCGAAAGCGGAAATCGTCGAAGACGCGAAAGCCTGCGCCCGGAAAACCGGCGCGAAGATTCAGCTTTTCCACGATCCCGTTGAGGCTGTGGCCGGCGCGCACGCGGTTTACACCGACGTCTGGGCGAGCATGGGCCAGGAGTACGCCACGCATCTGCGCGCACAGGTCTTCGCGCCTTTTCAAGTAACTTCCGACCTGATGGCCGCCACCGACCCGGGCGCCGTCTTCATGCACTGCCTCCCGGCGCACCGCGGCCAGGAAGTGACGGGTGAGCTGATAGATTCGCCGCGCTCGATCGTTTACGACCAGGCGGAAAACCGCCTGCACGTGCAGAAAGCGCTCCTGGTCCTTTTGATGGGAAACGGGCGCTCGTAAAAATCAGACGCATACTGTGCCGACCTTTCGCAAAGCCAAATTGCTCGACGTCCCCAGGCTCTTCGAGCTGATCAACCGGTACGCCCGCGAGAACGTGATGCTCCCGCGCACGCTCAGCGACCTCTACGAAAACGTTCGTGAATTCAGCGTGGCGGAAGAAGGCGGGCAGGTGCTCGGCTGCGGCGCTCTGAAGTTTTACAACGAAGAACTCGCGGAAATCCGCTCCCTGTGCGTTGAGCCCGGAAGCGAGACGCATGGCATGGGCTCGGCCCTCCTCAAGCTGCTCCTCGACGAAGCCGACCGCTACGCCCTGAAAAAAGTCTTCGCGCTTACCCTGGCGCCGGGATTTTTCCAGAAGTGCGGCTTCAGCGAGACCCTGCGTGAAAAGATTCCGCTCAAAATCTGGCGCGACTGCCTGCATTGCGAGAAATTCTCGCGGTGTAAAGAGAAAGCGGTATTCCTCGATCTTGTTGCGAAACGCGCGAGACGGGCTTCGCCAGAAGCCGCTCTGGTCGGCGTTTAGTCCAGAACCCTGTACTCCTTCATCGCGTTTCCACTCTCTTCCCACCGAGTCTGCGCTGACGCCTGTTCGTCATTATGATTTAGCCCCGACGGTAACAACCCGAAGGGGTTCTTCAATCCCTTTAACCATGACAGGTTCGAGCGCGCGCCCGCCCCCAAGTCCGGAACCATCATGGGTTCGCGCCGAGATGAGAATCCTCGTGGCGTGTGATTTGTTGAGCTGCTCGATGCGCGATGACCGGTTTACAGGATCGCCGATAATTGTATATTCCTTTCGGTCCGTGGACCCCACGTTGCCCGCGATGACCTCGCCGGTGTCAATGCCGATGCCGATTTCAATCTCCGGTTCGCCGCTCGAGCGAAGCTCGGTGTTGAAGGCGGCAAGCTCCTTTTCGATTTGGAGCGCCGCTTCGACGGCGCAGCGCGCGTGGTCGGGCTGTTGGACTGGCGCTCCAAAAACCGCGAGAAAACCGTCGCCCAGAAACTTGTTGATGGTACCGCCGTGGGCTCGGATGGCCACCGACATCCTGGAGAAGAACTGGTTCAGGCGGTCGACGACCTGCCTCGGTCCCCGGGAAGTACAAAAGCGAGTGAAGTCTCTGATGTCGCAGAATAGGATGGAAACTTCGCGGGCTTCACCCTCCAGCGCGACTTTTCCCTCCAGGATCGCCTGCGAGACCTCCGGGCTCAGATAGACACCGAAGAGTTCGCGGATGCGCCGGCGCTCCCGCAGGCCCACAATCATTTTGTTGACGCCCTCGGAGATAACTCCGAACTCGTCGGGCGAGAACAGGTTTACACGGGTCTCCAGATCCTCGTTTTCCACATGCTCCAGGCCGTGCAGCAGGAGCCGAGTCTGTCCGCGCACGTCCAGGGCAAAAAGCAGCAGGAGCAGCAGGTTGAGTCCCGCCACGCCCGCAATCACCACCCCAATTCGGCCAAGCGCCGCAACATAAACTCCCGACGGGAGAGGCCAAAGACGGACTGCCGCGGCAAGTAACACGAGCGGTGAGACGGCCAGGAGTGTATAGAAAATTGTGAGGCGGGTCGCCAGGCCCACGCGCCAAACCTTGGTCGAGGCGGCTGCGGGGAACTTCTCGGCAAGCGCCGCCAAAACCTCGCGCGATACCCAACCGTTGGCGTGATATTCGAAAATCGCGTGGCCGATCGGGACCAGTGTCAAATTCAGCAGCCAGTACACAGCGAAATCAGTTGTAGGAACCGCCAAGTCCCAGTACGCGTTGGCATACAAAACCGCCAGTTGTGCCGCAGCCGACGCAAGGACGGCATGGGGCCCGAAGACGCGCACAAACGAAAACAACGTGAAGTTGTGAAGACGCTTGTAGATTCGGCCGGCATCGCGTGCGCCATCCGCCTCGCGCCAGCCAAGCGCCGGACCCAGATACCAGCGGTTCAGCAAAAGGTCCACGCCGAACGCCACGAGCAGCGTCCCGAGAAGGATTCGGCCCAGAAGTTGCATTTGCAACGGCGTGTAGGAGAAAGCCACAGAATAGAAAGAAAACGCTGGGAGGAGAGAAACGAGGCTTCCCAGAAGCACGTTGCGAATGGAGCGCCACCATAAGCGAGCGAAAATCTTCGTCAAGTTTTGTTCGGCTGCCGCAGGCGGTGGAATCGAATCATGAATCGGCAAGGGCATAAGCGCATCTCCCGGGAAGAATTCCTTTCCATGCGAGCCTCCGAGGAAAGGGAGCGTTTCCGACAACCGCAAACATCAGCGACCACTGCGGGCGGGACGCGCGTTTTCGGATTGTCTGTACCACACGGGCGCGCAGATTCCAAGGGCCACGAGCCTTGGCAGGATCTGCCTCGCCCCGATTTCCTGGCCGATGTATCATGAAAGTTGAAGCGCGGTGCGTGAAGTTTTCCCCGATATCGTGCCGCGTGAGAGGAAAGAGGACGAATTGCAAGGGCGAATTCTGGCTGTCGATTTCGGAACCAGGCGCATCGGGCTCGCCGTGTCGGACGCGCTGGGCATCACTGCGCAGGGCATTGCGACCCTCGAACGCACGCGCCTGGAAGACGACCTCCGTCACATCGAAAAGCTGGTTGAGGAATATTCCGCCGAGCGAATTGTACTGGGCAATCCTCTCAGTCATCGCGGGACGGAGACCACGATGTCCGGGCGTGTGGCCGGGTTCGCCGAAAAATTGCGCCGGCGGCTGAAATGTCCTGTCGAACTTCTGGATGAGCGTCTCACCAGCGCCCAGGCAGGCCGCGTTCTGCGCGAGTCGGGAATCGGGATCGAGAAACGCCGCCGCGCCGTGGACCGCATGGCTGCAATACTGCTCCTGCAATCCTACCTGGACCGTCGCGCCAATGAGGCGGAGCGCAACCGGGCTTCCGGAGCGGAGCGATGAAAAGGTTTCTCGTGGCTGCGGCGGTCGTCCTGCTCGCTCTTGCGCTTTTTCTCCGCGACCTGTACCGGCCCTACCGAGGGTACGCGGGAAGCCTCGAAATCGAGATTGCACCCGGCACTTCCGCGCCGGAGGTTGCGAAGCTTCTCGCCGAGCGCGGCGTCCTGGCCCATCGTTTTTCATTCCTCGTGCGCTATGCCCTCGGGCGGACCCGTCACACACTGAAAGCCGGCGAATACCGCTTCGACCAGCCGCTATCTCCCAACACCGTTTACTGGAAGCTCGTACAGGGCGAAGTTCATCTCTACACGGTGCTCATCCCGGAAGGCTCGGACCGGTTCGACATGGCGCGCATTTACCAGGAGCGCCTGGGTCTCAATCCCGAGGAATTCCTGCGCGCGACCGAACTCAGGGCGCTCGTCCGCGATCTCGACCCGCAGGCTCCGACGCTTGAAGGCTATCTGTTTCCCGACACCTACCGTTTCGCAAAGAATGCGACGCCCGCCCGCGTGGTGGAAGCGATGGTCGCGCGCTTCCGCCAGGTGCTCGAATCCAAATTCAGCGCCACTTTTGAGCGCCCTGAAGAAAGCCTTCACCGCGTTATCACCCTTGCATCGCTCGTCGAAAAGGAGACGTCCCAGCCGGAAGAGCGCGCGCTGATTGCCAGCGTGTTCGACAAGCGATTCAAGATCGGCTTGCCGCTTGCCTGCGACCCCACCGTGGTCTACGCGGCGCGACTCGACCACCGCATGCTCGAGCGCCCGGTTCCTCCCATCAAGCAGAGCGATCTCGAATTCGATTCACCGTTCAACACCTATCGTCATGCCGGACTTCCGCCCGGGCCGATCGCGAGCCCGGGAGAATCCTCCATCCGTGCGGCGCTCGAGCCCGCTTCCGCGGATTATCTCTACTTCGTCAGCAACAATCAGGGCGGCCACATTTTTTCGAGAACACTTGCGGAACACCTGCGAAACGTGGCACGATACCGAAGACAAGTGGCGGAACTTCGCCGCCAGACCTCTCGACAAACGAATTTTTCGGAACGCAAGGCTCCGAAAACAAATCGGGGAGGCAATGGCACAAACAAAAAATAACCACAACGTGCCAAACTGTAAAAATCAGAAGCAACTAATCCTGAAGTACAGCCAGGAGCACGGACTGGAGCGCGTCGGCGAGCGCGAAATCCGGGCGATTTCGGCTGCACTCCGCCGGCAGTTGGGAAACGGTCACAAAGTCTCTCCCTCCTACGTCGCCAACGTGCTTCGCCAGGCAGGCGCTCACGTGGACGTGAATGATCCATTTGTGGATCCCTGGATGGAGGAGCCTTATGCGAGTCGCCTGGCGGGGCTCTTGCAGTTTGGTGATTTGGAGGAGGTAGAGTCTTCGCTCCGAAAGCTTGACGCGGTTTATCAGGAGTATCGCGCGGTCGCGGACCGCACGGGAACCCAGCTGGTCCGGTCGCTGGTGACGAAAGGCAAACAGCGGGCCGAAAGCCTGGCCGCGAATGCCCGCGTCAATCCTGTCAAGCGCCGCGAAAAGGAAGAAGTCGCCCGCTGGTTCAAAGTTTGGCTGGACGTCTCCGACCTGTGCTTCGACTGGATCGAAATGCGCAAACAGTCGGAAGAGTTCCAGCAGACCTTTGGACCGCAGAACGGTCACCCTTCGGCCCCCAACCACGAATCCTGACCTGCAACTCGCCTGCACGCGTCCGGGTTTTACTTTTCGACGCGTTCCGATACAATGGCGGCGATGCCCGCGCGGGATCAACTAATTGTGGCGTTGGATGTCGAAAGCGCCGACGCCGGGGCGCGCATGGCGGAGAGCCTGCGCGATCGCGTGGGCCTTTTCAAGGTGGGCTCGGAAGTCTTCACCGCGGAAGGCCCGCTCCTCGCCCGGCATTTGATTACCAGCGGCCACAAAGTTTTCCTCGACCTGAAATTCCACGACATTCCCAATACCGTAAGAGCTGCGGCGCGTGAAGCTGCGAGCCTCGGCGCGACGATTTTCGACGTGCACGCCCTCGGCGGGCGCGCCATGATGGAAGCGGCCATGGAGGGTGCGCGCGAAGGCGCTGCTCGTCACGGACGGGCACGGCCGCTGGTCGTGGCCGTTACGGTGCTCACCAGCCTTTCGGGCCCCGACCTCGAAGAGCTCGGTGTCCGCGGCGGTCCGGAAGAAACCGTGCTGCGGCTTGCCAAGCTGGCTCAGGCAGCAGGATTGGACGGTGTGGTGGCCTCGGCAAAGGAAATCGAGCCCATCCGCCGCGCCTGCGGGAAACAGTTTGTAATCGTCACACCGGGTATCCGCATGCCGGCTGCCGCGTCGCACGATCAGGCTCGGGTGGCAACTCCCGGCGCGGCGATTCAGGCGGGTGCGAATTATCTGGTCGTCGGCCGACCCATCACGCAGGCGGCGGACCCTGCAGCCGCCGCGCAGGCCTTCGTCACCGAGATGGAAAGAGCGCTCGCCTCTTTCTCCGCGCAGGTCCAACACTCGTGACCGAAACCGAAATCCTGAACATCTTCCGCGAACACTCTGCGCTGCTCGAAGGGCACTTCATTCTCTCTTCCGGCTTGCACAGCGACCGCTACATCCAGTGCGCGCTCGTCTTGCAACACCCGCATGTGGCGGAACAATTGTGCAGCGAATTGGCGGTGAAACTCCGCCAACTGAACGCCTCAACCGTTGCGGCGCCGGCGCTGGGAGGAGTGATCGTTGCGCACGAAGTGGCCCGGGCTTTGGGCGTGCGCGCGATCTTTACCGAACGGCAGGTCGGCGCGATGACGCTGCGCCGGGGGTTCCGTCTGGAGGCGGGCGAGCCGACCCTCGTCGTCGAAGACGTCATCACCACGGGACTTTCAACCCGCGAGGCCATACACTGTGTGGAGCAGGCAGGAGGCAAGGTGGTTGGCGTTGGGTCGCTCATTGACCGCAGCGGCGGCGCTGCCAACCTGGGCCTGCCCAGAGCCACGCTCCTCACGCTTTCAGTTCAGAACTACAAATCCGAAGAATGCCCCCTCTGCAAAGCGGGCAGCCCAGCCATCAAACCCGGCAGTAGAACCTCTAAGTAGCTGTTTCAGAATGCCTTAGCTAATTATACCGAATGGCCACTAAGTACAACAAAATCCAACCTGAGCTAATAAAGTATAATTCGCAAGCTATTGTTATACTCAAACCACTAAAGGTATAATAAGAGGTCTTGGAGATCGCAAGTTCACCGAGGTTCAGCATGGAAATCGCAACATTCACCGAAGAAGCTCCTGGAAAGCTCGTGAAGATCCCCGAGGGGGTCCATGCATTTGTGCCCAACCCTCTGCCTCCAACGATTCAAATCGACGCTGCGACAGCAGACATTCTTTCAAAGGCCTCGCAGGCGATTGGAGAACTAAAAGGAACTGGGGCGAAGCTTCCCAATCCCTACCTACTTATTCGTCCATTCATGCGCCGAGAAGCCGTCCTTTCGAGCCGCATTGAGGGAACATTTGCGACGCCGGAGGAACTCCTTCTTTTCGAAGCCACCCCAACCGAAGATCCTCCTCGCAATGAGATCCGAGAGGTAGCCAACTATGTGAGAGCTCTTGGGTGGGGTCTCAAGAAGCTCAACGAACTTCCTGTCTCCCACCGGCTCATCAAGGAGGCCCACCACATTCTGTTGGCAGGTGTCCGTGGAGAGGAAAGTCGTCCCGGCGAATTCCGAAACCGTCAGAACTTCATCGGTGGTTCGGGCCAGTCAATTTACGAAGCACGGTTTGTGCCGCCGCCCGTTGAAGACATGCAAGCTGGGATGGATGACTTTGAAAAATACCTTCACGCGAAGTGTGACCTTCCTTTCCTAATCCGTCTCCCGCTTATTCACTACCAATTCGAAGCACTCCATCCCTTCGTTGACGGAAATGGGCGCGTGGGAAGGCTTCTCATCGTTCTTCTGCTTGCAGAGCGCGAGTATTTGCCTGAGCCTCTCTTGTACCTTAGTGCTTACTTTGATCGAAACCGTGATGCCTATATAGACCATCTCCTGCGCGTGAGCCAAGCTGGGATGTGGCTTGAGTGGATCAGATTCTTTCTACAAGGAATCGTTGAAGAGGCGCACGACGCAATCCGAAGGTCCCAACGCCTTCTCGCTCTGAGGGAAGAACTGCGCGGCAAGGTTCAAATGCGCCGGTCGTCAGCTTTGTTGCCCAAACTTGTGGATGAACTGATTGCCGTCCCAGCCATCACAATCCCACAAGCCCGCAAAATCCTCGGAGTCACTTATCGCAGCGCGCAATTGAATATTAAAAAGCTGGTTGATGCGGGTATCCTCAAGGAAGTTGCTGGTCGCAAACGTAACCGCGTTTATTACGCGCCTTCCATCATTTCCATCATTGAAGCAGACAAGGCGTGAGTTAGCCGCGAAATGAATGGCATTTCTCATCTAAGGTCGTCGGCCGACGCATGATGGGTCGGGTGGCGGAACGGCGCGCGACTTCTTGGAATCCGGCTTTGCGGAAAGCGTTCTCGAAGCCCGTCCATGCGAAGACGTCGGGCATGCGAAGGGTTCTGGGTGCTATGGGGTAACCCTCGAGGATTTTCGCGCCGCGCTTGGCGGCGTAGTCCGTGGCTGCGCGGAGCAGTTGCACCGTGACCCCGCTCCGCCGATAAGCCTTTGCGACGAAGAAACACACGACCGACCAGACAGGCTGGCTGTCAACCCGCGCCAGGATGCGGGAATTTTCGAGAACGGCATAAGTCTCTCGCGGCGCGAGCGCGCACCAGCCGACGGGTATGCCGTTCGCATAAGCGAGCAGCCCCGGCGTCGCGTCTGATTCGACAAGTTTCTTCAACGCTCGCTTATTCTTCGGTCCCTTCTGTTGGTCAAACTGCGAGCGCCTGAGCCTCCAAAACATGCACCAGCAACCCGCACACGCCCCGCGCGGCCCGAATAATTTCTCGAGATCCCGCCAGCGTTCCGCGGTGGCCGGATAAATCTTCAAGTCTGAAGGTTTCTTTGCTGGGGATGATTTCGTCTTCATAAATCTGCGGCCTCAGAAACTCGTGCGTCGAAAAACCACCTTGCCTGCCACGATCGTCGCGATTACTGTACCCTTGAGCTTCCACCCATCGAAAGGTGAGTTGCGGCTCTTCGACCGGCTTTCGGAAACGCGATAGGTCCACTCCCGAACGGGATCGAAGATGGTGATGTCGGCAACACCGCCTGCCTGCAAGCGCCCAAGCGGCTGATGGATGATGCGCGCGGGGTTCGTGCTCATCAAAACGACGAGGTGGGCAAGCGAAATTTTTCCCGTGTGAACCAGACGAGTGAGGGCGAGTGGGAGGGCGGTCTCGAAGCCGATGATGCCGAAGGGGGCTTCCGCCAGGGGTTTCGCCTTCAACTCCGGCGCGTGCGGCGCGTGGTCGGTGGCAAGAACGTCCACGGTGCCGTCGGCGATGCCGCCAAGAATCGCCTGGAGATCGTCGCTGCTGCGGAGCGGCGGATTCATCTTGGCGTGAGTCCCGTATTTCGCCACGGCTTCGTCCGTCAGAGTAAAGTGGTGCGGCGTTACCTCGCAGGTCACTC
>CAYZVR010000065.1:9029-9372 GCA_964481715.1 uncultured Acidobacteriota bacterium
CGCTTCGCCCTGCGCACCATCTCGAGCGAACCCGCCGTCGAAAGGTGCGCCACATGAAGGTGCCCGCCCGTCTCTTCCGCAATCTTCAAATCCCGCGCCACGCACTCGTCTTCAGAACTATTCGGGACGCCGCGCGCGCCCAGGCGCTTCGAAACCGCGCCTTCGTTCATGCAGCCGCCCGCACCGAGGTTTGCGGTTTCGCAATGATCGATGATGGGAACATCCAATGAGCGCGCCTTTTCGAGCGCCGCGCGCATGAGTTCAACGGTTTTCACGGGCCGGCCGTCATCGGAAAACGCCACGGCGCCCGATGCGAGAAGATTTTCAAAATCCGTCAGCGTCT
>CAYZVR010000065.1:9382-14896 GCA_964481715.1 uncultured Acidobacteriota bacterium
CTCGCCCTCACTCCCGATCGAAACCGCCGCGATGGGGAACACTCGTGCCAGCCCAAGGCTTCGCGCGTTATCGACGAGCTCCCGAGTTGTTTCCGGGCGGTCGTTCACGGGCCGAGTGTTGGGCATCGCACACACGGCCGTGAATCCACCGGCGATAGCTGCGGTGAGCCCCGTTTCCAGCGTCTCGGAGTTCTCCCCGCCCGGCACACGCAGGTGCGCGTGCAGGTCAATCAGGCCAGGCGCCACAATCTGCCCGCGCGCGTCAATCGTTTCGTCAGCGGCGCGGGGGATGCGTGGAGAAATCTCCTGAATCGTCCCGTTTTCAACAAAAACTTCCAGCGCGCCGTCCAGCGAATCTTCGGGCGAAAGCACGCGCCCGCCTCTAATCAGCAACGAACCCATATTTATCCCGCGATAAAAGCGCAGATTAGTTCCGAGGAAGTATAGCATCGCCCGCCGCGACGAACGGTCGACGAGTTCTGATCAGAATTGGCAATGCGTCGGACGGCTTCCGGTTAAGAATGTCCGTAAGGGAAAAGCGGCAGCAAATAATCTTTGACCGGCTGGAACGTCTTGCGATGTTCGGGGCAGGGGCCGTAGCGCGCCAGGGCTTCGAGGTGATCGGGCGTTCCGTAGCCTTTATTCTGCGCCAACCGATATTGGGGATAATCGTGGTCGAGCCGCTCAAGGTGCGCGTCTCGGGCGACTTTGGCGAGGATGGAAGCTGCGCCGATTGAAACCGAACGCGCGTCGCCGTGAATGATGGCGCGGTGTGGAATGGCGAACCCGGTCTGAACGCTCGGCGGCGAAAGCGGCATGGCATCCGTCAGGACGAAGTCAGGAGGAGGATCAAGCCCAAGCAGCGCACGGATCATGCCTTGCCGCGAAGCTTCGTAAACGTTCAGCGCGTCCACTTCCGCGGCGTCCACTGAGACGACCAGAAAGGCAACGGCCTTTTCGCGGATTGCCAGGTCCAGCTCCGCGCGTTCCGCGGGAAGAAGTTTTTTTGAATCGTCGATACCGTGAATTGGTTTGGAAGGATCGAGGATAACGGCGGCGGCGTAGAGCGGCCCGAGCAGCGAGCCGCGCCCCGCTTCGTCGCATCCCGCAATGCGACGCCAGCCCTCGCGGAAGGCTTGCGCCTCGAGTCGCCGGGTACATGAGAATTCTTTTGCGTCGCGCGCGCGCGGCATAGGCCGACACGCAACGTTCTATCCCCTTCCGGCCCGATTGACAAGTGGGAAAATTAAGGCGAAGCCGACGCTTTACGCTTCCTGATCCGTTTGCGCCGCGCGCACGCGCGCCGCTTTGCCGCGTAGACCGCGCAGGTAGTAGAGCTTGGCGCGGCGGACGCGGCCCGCCCGCACGACTTCGATCTTCTCAATCACCGGCGAGTGCAGCGGGAAGATGCGTTCCACGCCGTGTCCGAAAGAAATCTTGCGGACGGTGAACGTAGAGTGGTTCGCGGCGCGGCGGCGGCTAATTACGGTTCCTTCGAAAACCTGGATCCGCTCCTTATCGCCTTCCTTGATTTTGACGTGAACGCGGACCGCATCGCCGGCGCGGAACTCCGGCAGGTCTTTCTTCATCTGTTGCTGTTCGATTTTATCGAGCACTGTCATAAAATCAGTTCTCCTTTTTCAATCTTGACAAGTCCGGCCATCTCCGCCTGCCGGATAGCTGCTTCAGCGAGGGGGCGGCGATGAGGATCCGTCAACTGACGGACCGCTACAGCGCGGCAGGCTCACACGCTGCGCGCTTGATCTCTTCGAGCATCGTCCGGTCTTCCTCGCTGAGGGGCGCCCCGGCGAGCAAGTCCGGGCGCTTCCGCCAGGTTTTTTCGAGCGCCCGGCGGCGTCGCCACTGGCCGATCTCTTCATGATTCCCGGAAAGTAGGACCTCGGGAACCTTCATTCCACTAAAATCCGCAGGCCGCGTGTACTGCGGAAAATCCAGCAGGCCGTGCCGCCCAACGCCCGTGGGCGATTCCGAGATCGCGAAAGATTCCTGCTCGCGCGACTCTTCGTTCCCGAGCGCGCCGGGAATCAGCCTTGTGACGGCTTCCATGACCACCGCGGCCGCCAGCTCACCGCCACTCAGCACGTAGTCGCCGATCGATATTTCATCGGTCACCAAGTGCTCCGCCACGCGCTCGTCCACACCCTCGTATCGCCCGCACACAAGGGCCACGCGCGATTCGCGCGCAAATTCTTGCGCCACCGCCTGCGTCAACAGCCGTCCCTGCGGCGAGAGCAGAACCACGGGGAAATCTCCTCCCTCGGCCTTCAGCGCTTCCACGGCGCGAAAGACGGGCTCCGGCTTGAAAACCATTCCCGGCCCGCCGCCGAAGGGTCGGTCATCCACCGTCCGGTGCCGGTCGTCGGTGTAATCGCGCAGATCGTGCCGGCGGATCTCCGCGTGCCCCGAGGCGGTGGCTCGCTTGAGCAACCCGTGCTCGAGGATGCTCGAAAAGAACTCCGGAAAGATCGTGATGACGTCAAAAATCATGGTGTAGAGGCGCCCGTCGTCTGACGGGTGCCCAGCTTGAGGGCAGGCACGCTGCCTGCCCCTACATATTCAAGTCCAGTAAATCTTCCGGCGGGTCGATCCAAATGGCTCTTGCCTTCGTATCAATCCGCGTACAAATCGTTTCCGCCAGCGGAATCAACAACTCGCGCTTGTCCCCGGCCGCAGCGACGTGCAAGAGATCAACGCCGCCTGTGACTTCAACTTCCGTCACGGTACCGATTTCCCGGTCAACCCCTCCGGAATTCCGCATCACGCGGCAGCCCTCCAGCTCCCAGATAAAATAAGAACCCGCCGGAAGTGGTGCCCTTTCCTCATGCGGAATCAGCACGTGATTTCCGCGCAAACGCTCGGCGTCATCGATCGTATTCACGCCGGGAAACTTCAAAACAATGCGGCCCTTGTGCGGCCAGGCGTTTTCGAGCGTGACCGCCTCCGGGGCGCCGCCGGGTTTTTCAAGGTACACGCGGCGGAGCTTCTCGAAGCGCTCCGGAAAGTCCGTCAAGATTTCAGCCGCCACCTCGCCCCGGCGGCCTTGCGGCTTGACGATGCGCGCTACGGTCAAGAATCGGCCGGGCTCTTTCAACCTCACCCCAACCTTCCGGCGCCCGCCCTGCTCCGGCGCGGCGTACGGTTCACCTTCCGGGATCTGCATCGCGCACCGACCTGCGCGATTATTACTCCAGGATCTCGAGAGTGTACCGCTTTTTCAGCTTCATTCCAGCGGCCCCGAGAATCGTCCGAATCGAGCGGGCGGTCCGTCCCTGCTTGCCGATCACTTTCCCGAGGTCGGAAGGGTGTACGCGCAACTCAAGAATGGTCACCTGCTCGCCTTCCACGGCGTTCACAGAGACCTGGTCAGGATTATCCACGAGCGCTTTCGCAATCGCTTCAATCAGCTCTTTCATGGGGGCCCTCCCGTGACGTCGAATCGTCTACCTTCACTGCGCAAAGAGTGCCTGGAAGAGTGCAAGACCGGAACCGGGCGGCCCCTCGGAATCCCGGCCAGCCATGGCGCCTGAGCTCTAGGTCTTGGCTTCGGGAGTTTCTTTCAGGAAGCTGCGAACCGTTTCGGAGGGCTGGGCTCCGCGGCCGAGCCAGTAAGTAACCCGGTCGCGCTTGAGAACCAACTCCGGAGGATTGCGGCGAGCGTTGAAGTGGCCGAGTATTTCCACAAAGCGCCCGTCTCGAGCCCTCTCCTTGTCAATCACCACGATTCGGTAGCTGCCTTTCTTGGTGGCTCCCGTTCGAGCCAGTCGTATTCTGAGCAATCGACCTCCTTCGAGTTTCTGGGGAGCGGTCCGCCGGTCCCGCCGTGCGGGACCCGCGATTCCAACTCCGGCAGAACGTCCCTTTCCCTTAGATGGCAAAAATCCTTTAAGCGTTTGGCCCGCCGGAACCGATCGGCCCCTTCAGGCGTCCCATCTGCCCGCCGAACAGGCCCTTGGTCATCGACTTCATCATCTTGCGCGTCTGGTAGTACTGCTTGAGCAGCTGATTCACCTGCTGGACGCTGGTGCCGCTCCCACGCGCGATGCGCTTGCGCCGGCTGCCGTTGATGATTTCGTGGTTGGCGCGCTCTTTGGGCGTCATGGAATTGATGATCGCCTCAATGTGGATGAGTTCCTTTTCATCCACGCGAACCTTGCCGGCATCCTTGAACATACCCACCTTGGGCAGCATGCCCAGCATCTGGTCGAGCGGACCCATCGAGCGCATTTGCTTTAGCTGGTCGCGGAAATCCCCCAGCGAAAACGAATCGGTCTGAATCTTGCGCTGGACTTCCAGCGCCTTCTGCTTGTCCATGGTCTGCTCGGCCTTTTCGATGAGCGAAAGCACGTCGCCCATGCCCAGAATGCGCGAAACAATCCGGTCCGGATAGAAAACTTCAAGCGCGTCGTATTTCTCTCCCACGCCCATGAACTTGACGGGCTGGCCGGTAACGTAGCGGATGGAAAGTGCCGCGCCGCCGCGCGCATCGCCATCGAGCTTGGTCAGGATCACCCCGCTGGTTCCCAACCGCTCGTGAAATTCCTGCGCGCTCCGCACCGCGTCCTGGCCGGACATGGCATCGGCGACCAGCAATACTTCGCTCGGGCGAAGGCGCGTCCGGAGATCGCTTACTTCCTGCATCAACTGCTCGTCAATGTGCAGGCGGCCGGCCGTGTCCACGATCAGAACGTCGTGGCCGCGGTCGGCGGCGTCTTTGCGCGCCGCGAGCGCCAGCTCCACGGGAATCGTTATTCCTTCGCCCGGAAAGCAGGGAATTTCGATTTCTTTGGCAATGATGGCCAGTTGCTCGCGCGCCGCGGGACGGTAGACGTCGGTCGAAACCAGCATCGGACGCTTCTTCCTCCGCGCCAGCCACAGAGCGAGCTTCCCGGAGGTGGTCGTCTTGCCCGAGCCTTGCAGCCCGACGATCAAAAAGACGGTGGGATAATCTTTAGAAAAAGTCAGTAGCGCCGCGTCGCCCCCCAGGATTGCCACCAGTTCGTCGCGGACGATGCGAACCACTTCCTGCATGGGCGAGAAGCTTTTGCGAACATCCTCCCCCATCGCCTTGACGCGCACGCGCTCCAGCAGCTCCTTGACGACGTTTAAATTGACGTCGGCCTCGAGCAGCGCCAGGCGGACTTCCTTCAGGGTTTCGTCGATGGCTTCCGGGGTCAGCACACCCTGGATGCGCAGCGTCTTGAAAACCTTTTGGAACTTGTCTTGTAACGAGTCAAACATACCGTTTTCTTCAATGGAGCGAGCTTCCGCCTCGGGCGCCTCTCAGCCCGGGCTAACCTCTTGGGCGGAAACAACCTATTGTATTTTGCACCTAATCAGAAGTCAAGGAAAGCGCCTTCGCGAACACGCTCAGACTTGAACGAGAGCTTGACTTCGGGTTTTCACAGGCGTAATGTCCGCCCAATCAACGGATTAAGGGATTTATCCCCATGAAAAAGTGCCCTTACTGCGCCGAAGAAATCCAGGACGACGCCA
>CAYZVR010000065.1:14906-15122 GCA_964481715.1 uncultured Acidobacteriota bacterium
GGACTCACCTATACCTGTGCCTTTGGGCGAAGCGAAGACCAGCGGCAAAGCCGTCGCAAGCCTGATCCTGAGCTTCTTCTCGTTATTCTTCTTGCCTGGAATCGCCGCGATTATTCTGGGACACATTTCGCACTCCGAGATCAAGAAGAGTGGCGGGCGGCTAAAGGGCCAGGGTGTAGCGCTCGCGGGTCTGATTCTCGGATATTTGGGGGTTGT
>CAYZVR010000066.1:0-1998 GCA_964481715.1 uncultured Acidobacteriota bacterium
TTTATATACAGCGACATAAACTTTGAAACTTTGGGGGAGCTCGTGCGGCGAATTTCTGGTGAGCCGCTGGACGTTTACTGCGCGGCGCACGTCTTCAAGCCTCTGGGGATGAGAGAAACTGAGTTTAAGCCGCTTGTCCGAAGTCCGGGATTACGCGAGCGTATCGCCCCGACTCAGTATCAGTTCGGTCATAGTGGCAAGATTCTGTGGGGAGAGGTACACGACCCGACCTCGTTCCGAATGGGCGGGGTGGCGGGACACGCTGGGCTGTTTTCAACCGCTGACGATCTTGCCATCTTCGCGCAAATGCTGCTGGACGGCGGAAGCTACCGGGGAGTTCAGATTCTGAGCCCGTTGACGGTCCAAAAAATGACCACCCCGCAATCTCCGCCCGGTCAGACCGTCGTGCGCGGACTGGGCTGGGATATCGACTCGCCTTTTGCCTCAAATCGCGGAGCGCTCTTCCCGGTCGGCTCATACGGCCACACGGGTTTTACGGGACCATCCATATGGATAGATCCCGTCAGCCGGACCTACGTGATTATCATGGCCAATCGCGTTCATCCCGACGGGAAAGGTGATGTCGTGGCGCTGCGCTCGAAAATTGCGACGCTTGTCGCCGCGTCCCTGGGGCCCGCATCAGAGCGGCAGATTCTGGCGAGTCAGCGAGCGCTTACGGAATCCCATGAATTGGCGCGCAGCTATCGGGTCGGCGGGGCAAGAAACGGAAACGTTCAGACGGGAATTGACGTTTTGGAGGCGGACGATTTTGCGCCCTTGAAGGGCCTCCGGGTCGGGCTTATCACGAATCATTCCGGGCTCGATGTGAACGGAAGGCGCACGATTGACCTCCTGGCGCACGCCCCGGGCGTGAAGCTCGCTGCAATTTTTTCGCCCGAACACGGATTGCTTGGAAAGGCCGACGAACCAATCGCGTCGGGTACCGATCCCACAACAGGGTTGCCCGTCTACAGCCTCTACGGTGATGTTCAGCGCCCGACGGAGGAGATGCTTCGAGGGCTCGATGCTTTGGTCTTTGATATCCAGGATGCCGGCGTGCGGTTTTATACGTACATTACGACGCTGGGGTACGCCATGGAAGATGCGTCAAAAAAGGGAATTGAATTCTATGTTCTCGACCGGCCCAATCCGCTGGGAGGATATTCGGTCGAGGGTCCTCGGCTTGACCCGGACCTGAAATCCTTTGTCGGGTATTACCCTTTGCCGGTTCGTCACGGCATGACGGTTGGCGAGCTCGCTCAAATGTTTAACGGCGAACTGAAACTGGGTGTGAGGTTGCACGTGATCAAAATGCGCGACTGGCAGCGCACCGACTGGTACGACGAAACGGGCCTCGCCTGGGTCAACCCGTCGCCGAACCTCCGGACACTTACCGAGGCCACACTTTATCCGGGCGTGGCGATGGTCGAAGGCTCGAACGTCAGCGTGGGCCGCGGGACTGACACCCCGTTTGAGCTCATGGGTGCGCCCTGGATTGATTCCCGACAACTGGCGGCGTACTTGAACGACCGGCGGATTCAAGGCGTTCGGTTCATACCCGAAGATTTTCAGCCGCAGGCGAATCGCTTTGAGGGCGAAATTTGTCATGGCGTCCAGATTGTTTTGTTGGACCGCCTGGCGCTCAACTCTTCCGAGTTGGGAATCGAGCTCGCCTCTGCGCTTTACCGGCTTTATCCTGAAAAATTTGAGCTTGAGAAGACCCTTTCGCTGATTGGTTCGCGCCAAGTCCTGGAGGAAATCCGCGATGGCCAGGACCCGCGCGCCATCGCTCTGCGTTGGCAAACCGGGCTGGAGGAATTCCGTAAAATCCGACTAAAGTATTTGCTCTACTGAGGTGGCCCCCCTGGCGTGAATTTGGGTGTTGTTACTCAGGATTGATGGGAGTAGGATTCGTCCTGGTAGTCTCCGATGCCGCGGGCTGGCGGCCATCGAATCATTTTCCGACTTCCAGGTTGGTTCAGGAGTAGTGATGAGACG
>CAYZVR010000066.1:2008-14952 GCA_964481715.1 uncultured Acidobacteriota bacterium
GCTACTGGGGATTGATGGGAGTAAGATTCGTATTGGAATCCTCCGATGCCGCCTGGCTGGCGGTCATCGAATCATTTCCCGACTTCCATGTTGGTGCAGGAGTTTTGATGAGACGAAGGTTTTTCCCCTTCCTGGCAAGGGTGACACTATTAGTGATGTGTTTGGCAGGCGTTCAGAATTCTTTCGCGACTTTCGCCGGAGGGCGGGAGAAGACTGCGGCGGTTTCAAAGGACGACCCGACTTACCGGGTCTACGATCTATTGGACAAGTCCTACGAAGGCAAGCTGGCTGATTTTTATCTGCTCGCTGACGTTTACCAGGATGCCGACCACCCTGGGACAGAACTCCAGCACGTTTTGCGCGTGCAATACGACAAGAGTCTTTTCTTTGGGAAGTTCCGGATTCAGGTCCGAAGCCTGGCCAAGCTTACTCCCGACCAGTTGAAATCCTACACACTGGAGCAGCTTTACGATTTTGCTTCGGATTCGGAAAAGTTCGAGAAGATTGAGCCCGGAACCTTCGGCCAAAAGGGCGACCTATACCTTCGCGCGAATGGCGACCGGCCATTGGCGAGCGCGCCGGTTACTCCAGAAATCCAGGCGGCCTACCAGAAATTTCTGAACCAGTATCTGCTTCCTGCTCTGCACACGGGCAAAAGCCCCAACTAGTTTCCATCCGCCGGTCCTGCGAGAACAATTCGCTGATAGGTTGCGGGATTCCCAAATCGAGCGGGAAAAGTCCGGTCGCTTTTCGAGCGAAAGAGGATGCGCTTGAGAGTATCTTCATCCTGCGCGTTGCCTGCCGCAGGAGCCAAGACTTTCTGGGCGCTTAATACAATCCCCACCTCATACCCTTCACTGAACTTCCCGCCGTCGAACCAGGCCGCCGGGATCACAATATCGCCGGAAAACCCGTTGACAGTTTTCTTCCATCCGGTTTGAATCTCGCGCCCAAAATCTCGGGGGACAGGCCGCGGAGAGATGTAATCTTCCTGTGAATAGACGCCGGGAGCGACCGCCTGAAAATCGCCCGGACTGAAAAGCAGGCTGTATTCATCGCCGCCAGGATGGACGGCGTTGAAGTTCTTACGAAATGCCGTCTCGAGCAGCAGGGCAACGACGTCGCCTTTGCCAATATCTCTGCCGCTAAAGGGCTGGTAAAGCTCCGGGTTGGTAACGTCAACCCCCAGGTAAAAGTGACTCTCGTCCCATCCGAATGCGTAGCGTGCAGAAAACATGCCCGGCCCGCGCCACGATCGCCGCCCGGCGAAAATCTGACTGGCTTGGTCGAGGGAATACACCTTCCCGTCCTCCCACTTTGAAAAGTCCCCGTCAAGTTTGGGAGGGGAAGTGAGGTGTCGGGCCGTACGAACGTCGTAGTCCTCTCGCCAACGAAGTTTCCCACCCGGTAAGTGCTCAAACGCCGGGTCGGCCACTACTTTCGCCAGGCGAGCTCGGGTCTTGATCGGGAAAGGGGCAAGCTCGCGGGCTAATTCTCTGGTGCGCGAGTGCTGGCGAAGTGCGGAAACTGACCGAGCAAGCAGAGCGATGCGCTCCCCGATTTCACGAGTGTCGAAAGTTGAACGCCTCTCGGTGAAGAGTGGCTGGAAGATATTCTCATCCCACCAGTAGTCGCCGTAGGTCGAAAGGAACGCGTCAAGCTGGCGGGGAATCGTGGGACCATACTGCTCCTTCAGGGCCCTTTGGTAGGCCGCGTCGGCGTCGTAGGCAGCCGAATTCCAGAGATACTCGGCAATGGTCGAGAGCGGAATCTTCGAGGCCTGAGCCTGGTTCATGGGATTAGAAATGAACCCGCGAACGGCGCCAGGCAGGTTGGCGTCGCGGCCGCGCAAGGGGCCAAGGTTGAGCCGCCAGGAGACGCCATCGTTGACGGGGAAGTTATCCCAAACCAGAGGCTTTCGACGAAGCAGCGCGCCCCATTCCTGGGCTTGCGCCGCCGTAATCTCCGGCGAGACAACGGCCAATCCAGTCCATACGATCGCAACGTCGCGGTTCACTCCTGCGCCCAGGTCGCGAATGTAATCGCGGCTGCCCCAGGCGTTGGTATAAGTGGTGGGAGCGACCACCAGGCGGTTTTCACGCGACTGCGATTTCAAATACTCGTAGAGGCGATTGATGACGTCCACGTGCGCTGCCGCCAGAGTTTTGTATCGAGCCAGGTCTTCAGGATTCTCAAGGTGCTGCGGGACGTCGTCGAGGAACAAAGCAAAACAAGAAACAGCCAGCTTGGCCACGCTGTCGAGCTTACCGGTGAGTTTCTGAAAGTCCGCGTCGCTCGCGTAAGTCATCGAAAGCCCCGGGCTGATCGCGAAGCAGAAATCCACAAAGTTTTCGCGCGACGTCTTCACCAGCTCGTGGAGCTGCCGCGTCTTGGCCGGCGAGTACGGCTCCCGCCAGAGGTTGCGATGATAAGGATCGTCCTTGGGCGCGTAGTAGTAAACGTTCATTCCATGCTCGCCCTCGAACCGCAACATGTCGAGCCGCTCCAGGTGGGACCAGGGCTTGCCGTAGAAGCCTTCCACGATGCCGCGTTCAGGAAAGGATGGAAAATCCACAACCGTCAAAGCTGTGGCGCGTCCGACACTCTCGATTCCGGAATATTTCGGGCGAGGCTGCAAAGGATTCGGCTTCTGCATGTCGTGCATGCGAAATAACTGCGCTAAGCGAAGGAGAGCAAAATGGAAGCCCGAAGGAATCACGGCGCGAATTGAGATACGCCTCGGAGGCTGAGCCCCATCGAAATAAGCGCCAAGAGAATACGCCTCCCGAGCCTGGTCAAGTGTGACTTCACTGGAGTCGATGCCGAGTGACTTCCTCAAATTCTGGACGAACGCTTCGGGGCTTCCTGACTGCGTCAACTCGAGGGTCAAGACACCCGGGGATTCAGGCTTTCGATCTTTTGCTTCTTGTACAAACTTCGTCCGGGCGTGGTGTTCGCGCGCCAATCGTTTGATTTGGTCCTGAATACGCGCGTCCAACCTGCTCGCGGATGAGACGACCCACAAACTTTGTCCAACAAGCGGCGAAGCGGCACTCGTAATCAAAATCATCGCAAGGAAGAGAGGGCGAAATTGTTGGGTCACAGGTCTCATTCTACTGGGAGGTGGCGGCGGTTGGACCCTCTTTTGTCGGCCGCGACGAGTTTGCGCCGCCGTTAGACTTGCGGCGATCTGAGGAGCGTTCCTGAGTTCCTGCGGTTTTGGAAGCGCCTGCCGACTTAACCTCCGAAAGTGCCCAATATTCGGGGCCTTCAAAACCGACCCGCCAAGCGGCAAAACCCCGCAGGCGGTAATCTTTTACAAGTCTCAGCTTCTCGGACCAGCTTCTTGAGTCTTCGTACCACACCGTTCGGACGGTGTTGGCATCCCGGATTTCGAACCAGGGCGAGCGCCAGCGCTCATCCCATTGGGCTTGAACGTCAGGACGAGAAAGCAAGTCACGAACGTCTTGGGAGGTCATGCTGCGACTTGTTGTGCCGTCACCTGCGTCAAGCCATTCGCGCCCGTAGAGCGGAATTCCTAACAGCAGCTTTTCCCGAGGAACGCGTGCCACAGCATAATCCAGGGCCTTCTTCACCCATTCATATCCTGCGATGGGTCCAGCCGGGCCTGTACGCCCAGAGTGGTCGTAAGTCATCAGGGTCAGGAAGTCGGCTGCGCGGCCGAGCGCCCGGTAATCGAACGCCGCCGACCATTCACCGGTAGAAGGTTCGCCCGTCCGGCCGTCACCCGGAAGCGCATCGGAAAACCGAGGGACGACTGCCACGCTCAACAGCCGGCCATCTCGATGCAATCGCGCGGCAGCCAGGCGCACGAAGTGTAAGAAATGAATCCGATCGGCGAGGTCGATATTTTCGAAATCTATTTGGAAACCGACATAGTTGTTGCGGGCGGCGAGATAGCCCATGTAACTCACGGCGCGGCGCTGCGCCCGAGGATTGCGCAGCAAATGTGTGACGGATTCGCGATCGAATCCTTTGTTATAAACCAGCGGCATCAGTGGCAGTCGAGCGCGATGTGCGATTTCGACGAGGCGCGACGGGAGCTCGCCGCGCACCACTCCGTCCTTCTCAACCCAGTAGCTTTGCGGCGCCACCAAAGTCATTTCAGTGGCGTGGGATTGGATGGATTCGAGCCCCCGCGTGTCGCCTGTATAGTAGTACATCGCGAGTGGCCGTGAAGCGAGGACGCGACGGCTGTTTGCAGCCGGACGTGCGGACGGAGGGTGCGCAGGTCTTGCCGCACTTGATCCGGCCTGTTGGGCCATGAGGAAGGGCGCGTCTGTGATGGCCAGCACTCCGGCGAGGGCCAAGACCAGTGCTAAACAGTTTACGTGCTTGTTATTCTCCGCCATAGTTTCCATATGAAATAAGCCGGAATGCCGCTGCCCACAAGCAGAAGCCCCCACAAGGAGTCTGACCTCTGTTCACGAAACGTATTGACCAGGAGCAGTCCGGCCAGTGTCACAAAAACAGCCGGCACAACCGGGTAGCCCCAGGTGCGGTAAGGCCGTTCGAGGCCCGGCTCGCGGCGTCGCAAAAGGAAAATCCCGGCCGTGACGAGAGCATAAAAGAGAAACTCAGAAAAGATCACCTTGGTATAGAGGGCATCATAGGTTCCGGTAAGTGCGAAAACCGCCGCGATGCAGCCCTGCGCAACTATGGATACGGCAGGGGTGTGGAACGTCGGGTGGAGCCGCGCCAGGGCCCGCGGAAAAAGCCCGTCGCGAGCCGTGGCGTAGGGGACTCTCGAACCGGAAAGTATCGAGCCGTTGAGCGTGGCGAAAGTTGAAATCATGACGCCCACCGCTACAAAGCTGCCGCCCGCCCGGCCCAGAAACTCTCCCGCGGCATCGGCTGCAACCGTTTGAGATGGCAGGATCTCAGCGGGCGTAAGCACGTAGAAGTAGGCGAGATTAACGAGAGCGTAGACGACGATCACCAGCACCGTTCCGTAAATCAGCGCGCGCGGGATATTTTTTTGGGGGTTTTCGACCTCTCCCGCCACCATGCTCAGGTTGTTCCAGCCGTCATAGGCCCACAGCGCGGAAACTGTGGCAACGCCGAACGCCGCGAGCAAGCCGCCGTGTGAATCGGCCACCGAAGCCGAGGCAAAATTTGAGAAAGAACCGTGTCCCATGGTCAAACCGAGCGCGATCAGGACAGCCAGCACCCCCAGCTTGCAGGCGGTAAAAATAACCTGGACCTCTCCGGCCCGCCTGACACCGAGGACATTAATGCCGGAGAGCAGGGCGATCATCACTGTCGCGCCCAACTGTAAACCCGTCAATTGAAATTTCCAGTCGTGACCTGCCACTGCCCCATGGGTTTGCCAAATCACCCTGGACAATGCAGGGAAGAAATAACTGAGGTAGAGCACAAAGCCCGTCGCAATCGCCGCGATGGAAGCAGTCTTGGCAACAATAAATTGCGTCCAGCCGTACAGAAAACCGAGCATGGGCGAATAAGCCCGGTGCAAATAGACGTATTCGCCTCCGGCTTGCGGGATGGCCGCGCCGAGTTCCGCATAGCCGAGCGCCCCAAAGAGGCTCAGGAGGCCCGCCCCGATCCAAACAAGGATGACCATCCAGGGCGTTCCTACCATGTGTAGCATTCGGCTCGGGACCACGAAGATGGCGGTGCCGATCATCGTGCCCACCACGACGGAAACGGCTCCGAAGAGTCCGAGGCCTTTGACGAGTTGATTGTTCTCGGTCATCGTCCTTCTCAGGTGGTAGCAGGCTCCGTGGCACGGCTGGCAAGCCAGCCGCTTATGAAGGTCACGGTCGTTCCGATGGCAACGTACCACGTCCAGGCGATTGTCGCGAGGCCGAAGGCTTTAGCAATAACCACTGCGAGAAGCGTTGCGAATCCCAGAATGGCTCCTATGAGCGTTCCCCGGCTCGTAGCACGCTTCGTGAGGACTCCCAGGAGGAATATGCCCAGCATGCTGCCGTAGGGCACGGAAGCGACCGTCAAGGCCAGTTCGAGGACACTTTGATTGAGTTGTTGGGCAACCAGGGCAATGATGACCAGAATCGCTCCCCACGCCAGTGTCATGACGCGCGAGGCCCGCAAGTAATGCCTGTCGTCAGCGTCGGGACGGAGAAACGGCTTATAGAAGTCAACTACAGAACTCGAAGCCAGCGAGTTGAAGGCGGCGCTCAGATTGGCCATCGCGGCGGCGATGATGGCGGCGGTCAGGAGCCCCGAAAGGCCCATGGGAAGTTCGGTGACTACGAAAGTAGGAAAGATCTTGTCGGGTCGAGCGAAGGGCATCGCGGGCGGGAAATGTTGATAGAAAGCGAAGAGCACCACGCCCACAATCAGGAACAATGCGAATTGAAATAGGATTACGATCCCGCTGGCCAGCAGCGCTCCCTGACTCTGGGCTTTGTTGCGTGCGGCAAGCAGTCGTTGGACGATCAGTTGGTCCGTGCCGTGGCTGGCGGTGGTGAGAAACGTCCCGCCGACGAGCCCCGAAACGAACAGGTAGGGTTGATGCCAGTTGAAGTGGAAATTGAATATCGCAAATTTATCTCCCGACACGGCGGCCAAATGGACGACTTCGGACCAGCCCCCGGGGATGGCGTGCAGAGCCAGAAACAGAGCGATGACCGTTCCCGTCAAATAGATCGTGAGTTGCGTGACGTCGGTCCAAATGACGGCCGTGAGGCCGCCTTTAAAGGTATAAAAAAGGGTCAGGGCAGTTATGATGAGCACAGCGGTAATCACGCCGGTCTTGAAAATGACTTCGATGAGGATGGAGATGGCAAAGACACGGACACCCTCGGCCAAAGCCCTTGTGACCAGAAACAGGCCCGCGGTGAACACTTTGAGATTGCGCCCAAAGCGGCGCTCGATGAGTTGATAGGCCGTGTAAAGTTCTCCGGCAAAGTACTTGGGGATCAGAATGAAGCTGACGATAACCCTTGCCACGAGGTACCCAAACACCAGCTGCAAAAAGCCCAGGTTTGAAGCGTAGGCGATTCCCGGAGTGCTGATGATTGTCAGGATGCTGGTTTCGGCGGAAACGACGGAAAACGCGATGGCCCACCAGGGGAGCTCGCGTCCGCCCAGGAAGTAATCGCGCAGTGTACGCTGGCGTTTACCAAAGTGGGCTCCAAAAGCCGTGATGGCGATGAGATAAACAACCACCACGGTCAGGTCGAGCCAGCTAAAGGCCACGCACGCTCCTGGGTCTTGAGTTGTCCGGCCCCGGCCCCTGGACGCTCACTCGCTAGAGGGGCGCGGGGGCGCAAGAAACCAAATCTCGGCGAGTCTAGCCAAGGGGTTGAAGTGTGTCAAGCCGGGTAGGGGAGGCGTCGACGAACTTTAAGAGAGCCGTGGCACGCGGTCTTGTCGTTATTTTCGAGGGATCTTGTCGAGCCGCTCGGCACAGTGAACGAGAACATATCTGCGCACCTGGTCCGGCATGCGGCGGTCCTGGCAAGCTTCCCGCAGGTCGTTTACAGCGACGTCGGGCAAGAACTTGAGGACAAGGGAAAGAGGTGTCAACGGATTGCGGATCAACGCCAGGCGAAGGTGGTATCGGTACGACCACTTGCCAGAGGCTGCGATCGCCTCAACGACCGCGCGCGTAATTTTTTCGTTTCCCAATGTGCGGACGAGGTGCGCTTCCGATAGGAAGGGATTTTCCAGAACGGCGCGAATCAACTCGCGGTCTTCAGTGCCCAGCAGAGCCACCGCAACCCGGCCCGAAGCGCGTCGGGCGAGGTTAATTCGTTCGCCTCGGGGCACGGATTCGAGTTTCCGCAGGATCATCTCCTCGGCCGCCAGTTTCACGTCTGTGGGGACAGCGGGAGTCTGCGAGACGCGGACCAGGTCGAACAGGTAAATGAACTTGAGGATTGGCAAGGAAACCAATCTGGGTGTCTTGGGGTGTCGTAAGAGCGCTAGTTTAACGGAATAGTTTCGTGAGGCCTCCTTGTGCAAGGCAATTTGCTGGATGACTTCACGAGGCAGATCTTTTCTTTCCAGGAGACGGAGTAAATCGGTCTCGAGCAGGTTGGAATTCCCCGCAAGGGCGACGAGAACTTCTTTGGCGCTTTCCTTGAAAAACGGTTCAAGCCGATGCCTTGGCGCTACGGCGGCCATCTCTGCCCGCTTGTTCAGTACGTCTCTGGTTTCCTTGAAAGCCATGGTATTCGATTGTAATGACGACATTTCGTCGCCGCAAGGCAGGCTTCTTAGAGAAGAGTTGCCCGAGGCCGAAAATCCGCATCTAACAGGCTGTAGGGTCTGAGGCGCCGGCTAATGAGACGCCCTCAAGAGATTTTGCTTGAAAATTTGGGCAACTCTTGATATTTGGAGGTCTGCAAAAGAGAGGGTGCGCTGCCCAGGAAGCCGGCTGGCCTGGCCGGAGCCCTCCAACGCAATAGGGACGGGCACCCAGAGCGTCCTGTTGTCTTAGAGACCCACACACACCCTATGAACTGAGGTAGCTGAACGATGAAGAAAATATCTGCGTATCTAACCCTTAGCCTTTTGGCGGGCTTGGTACCCACTATGGGCGCGATGGGACCGGGGAGAGTTTCGAATGCCGCGCGCTTGCTTGTCCCGGTGCGAGCTTTGGAGGCATCTCCAGGTGCGGCCCAGGGCGCGTCGCCGTGGAAGAGCACAGAAGAGTACAATGCCTACGTAGCGATAACGACTGAGAAGGATCCCCAGAAAAGGATCTCCTTGGCTGAGGCATTCTTTGCGAAATACACGGACTCATCCCCCGTTGTAAAAAGCCCCGCTTACGCGGTCTTGATGAACGCGTATCAGCAGCTGGGTGATACCAATAAGGCGGCTGATGCAGCCCGGAAAGCGTTGGAAAACGATTCGAACAATCTGGACGCCCTGCGATACCTCAGCTTTGTTTTCCCATTCGTGTTCAAGCCCGACAGCACGAATGCATCGGCTGAGCTTTCGCGCGCCGAGAGCGACGCCCGCCATGGCTTGGAGGCGCTGGCAAAACTTGCCAAGCCCGCCAGCGTGTCGGATGAACAATTTAATCAGGCCATCAAGCCGCTGCGCGATACTTTTAACAATGCCGTGGGCTTTGTGGCGCTGCAGCGGAAAGATTATCCTGGCTCCATCACCTCCTTCAAAGCCGCGCTGGAGGACAACCCGAGCGATCTCTATGCCGCCTATCGAATGGGCGTAGCCTATTTACTCTCCTCGCCTTCCGACTACAACAATGGATTGTGGTATCTGGCCCGGGCTGTGGCTCTCGGCAAGGCGTCGAATACATCCGATACGGGTGGGATCGAGAAATACCTCAATCAAGCCTACGTTAACTATCACGGGAACGAAGAAGGACTTGCTGACATTATTGCTCAGGCAGCGACTTCGCCGGATCCCCCTGCGGACTTTCAGGTCGCAGCGCTCAAGCCGCCGGAAAAGACCGGCAATCCCAACGTGGACAATTTCAACCAGGTCACTTTCCCCTTGAAGCTGGGCGGGTCACGCGCGCAGCAGGCGTGGAGCCAGCTTAAAGGCCAGCCCTTGGGGCTGGGTGGATATGTGAACAGCGTCGAGAAAGGCGAGGACGCGGGCACCACCATCGTTCGGATTTCTCTGGACCAGGCGAAGGCTTCGAGAGGCTTCGACATCGAGCTGAAAGATTCGTCCCAGCCGAAGGCTTCTGACCTGGGTGAAGGTGATCCCGTCCGTTTTCAGGGGACGATTTCGGCTTACACGGCCACCCCGACCTTTTCCCTGACGCTTGATGATGGCAAGATCAACGACGACGATCTGGAAGCGGCCTCGCAAAAAGCCAAGACCGGACCTCGTCGCAAGAGGCCAGGCAAGTAATCATTACTGATTGAATGCGAGGCATTTGAATTGATCACCCGGGTCGGAGACAACCTCTCCGCCCGGGTTTTTGTTTGTGAACACGGGGTCGGCCATTGTGCGCCGTATGGAGGGATTGCCGTTGTTCTCAGCGGGCGGTGCGCGAGTTGCGCCGGCGACGCCGGGGGTGATGGTTCAGGCCGAGATCCTCAATCTTGCGGCTCAAAGTGTTGCGGTGGATGCCCATCATGTCCGCGGCTTTGCACCGATTGCCGTTGCTCTTTTCGAGAACCCTGCGGATGAACCGCTTTTCGAACTCGCAGACAGCGTCTTCGTAGGAGATTCCGGTCTCCACGAGTTGGTTGATCAGGGATTCAAGCTGCTCTTTCACGGTCGAACTCCGATCGGCAAGATCGCGCAGCCCTACGCGTCAATTCTTTGAAGTCTTCTTGTCTCGCTCAATCAAGGCCTGGTGGAATTGCTCGAACCCGCTTTTAAATTGATCCTTGAAGTCGCGCGGCATCACCAGAACGATGACGCGCGCCCCATTCGCGACAAAGGGCGCCAGCACCGATTGCTGTACGGCATCGGACTTCATGGCAAAGGCCACCAGGACCATCAAGATCACGGAGTCAATGACAACTCCTCGGACGAACCCAAAAGCGCCACCTAGAAAACGGTCGAACACCTGCAACCCCGCCGTCTGAACCAGCTTCTTGGCGGCGACGGAAGCCAGACCTCCCACCACCATGGTCCCCAGGAAAAGAGCCAGAAAGCCCGCGCCCAGAGCGACAGCGTGAGAACGCGTTAGATCCTCAAACCAAACGGCGGCGCGCGCATAGCCGAGCGCCGCGATGACCAGCGCGGCGACGAGCGTTGCAAGCGCGATCAGTTCCCGGATGAAACCCTTGTAGGCGGCCGCGGCAATCGAGGCTATGACGACGCCGGTCAGCACCCAATCCAGCCAATTCCAGGAGACCATGGTGCGCCCGGATGTCCCGAGGCGGCCTGCCTTACTGAAGCGCTTCGCCCGTCAAGAGACGATACGCTTCACGATATTTCTCGCTCGTCTTCTCCACCACGTGGGCGGGGAGGGAAGGCGGAGGCGGCTGTTTGTTCCATCCCAGGGATTCCAGGAAGTCGCGCACATATTGCTTGTCAAAGGAAGGCTGCGGCCTTCCCGGCTCATAACCCTGCTTCGGCCAGAAGCGCGAGGAGTCCGGAGTCAGCACTTCGTCAATGAGAATGATTTCATTCCCGCGTAATCCAAACTCAAATTTGGTGTCGGCCAGAATTATTCCACGCCCCTCGGCAAAGTCGCGAGCCATGGAATAGAGCACCAGGCTGTATTCGCGTAGCTTCTCCGACGCCGGACCGTCAATCCTCTCGACCATTACCTCCCACGAGATATTTTCGTCGTGACCGGTCTGGGCCTTCGTGGCGGGCGTGAAAATGGGCTGTTCGAGCTTCGAGGATTCTCTCAAGCCTGCGGGAAGTTTGACCCCGCAGACCGCTCCGGTGGACTTGTAATCCTTCCATCCGGAACCCGCCAGATAGCCACGAACGACGCATTCGATGGGAAAAGGTTTTGCCCTATCGACAAGCATCGAGCGTCCCTCAATGACACTCTCGAATCGTCGCAACCTCTCCGGGTAGTCCGCGACGCGAGCCGTCAGAAAGTGGTGAGGCACGACGCCACGGAAAGAATCAAACCAAAACACCGAGAGCTGCGTGAGGACCGTGCCCTTATCGGGAATCCCTTCCGCCATCACCACGTCGAACGCCGAAAGCCGGTCCGAGGCGACCACCAGCAATTGGTCGCGCGACACCTCATAAACGTCCCGGACCTTGCCGCGCGAATGGAGCGGGAGATCCGGCAGGTTCGTTTCGCGGAGAACTGGTTTTCCGGCCAGTAGAGTCACGGTGATTTAGGGCAAGGCACATTCTAAAACAACGCCCTCGGTTGTCAACGGGAAAATCGGAAAGGGTCCGCGAGCGGAAACAAGGCGAGTGGCTTCCAGAAAAATATCTCTTGACAGTGAACCCTGGGCGAGCCTGGTGCGGTGTGTCGCCGGGCGACTAAGAGTTTGTTGAAAAACGATTTGGCGCTGTCATTCTGAGCGAAGCGAAGAATCCCGGAATTCGTGGAACCAAGCAAATACGGAGATTCTTCGTCGTCCCGCAAAGCGGGACTCCTCAGAATGACATGCTGGTCGAGTTTTTCAACAAACTCCTAAGCGGGAACGGCGACCGGTTCTTCGACGATTTCTTCAAACCGGACAGAAACCATTTTCGAAACGCCCGGCTCTTCCATGGTGACACCGTAAAGGAGCTTGGCGATTTCCATCGTCCGCTTGTTGTGAGTGATGAGGATGAACTGCGTTTGCCGGCTCATTTCGCGAATCAATCGGGTAAAGCGGTCCACGTTCGACTCGTCGAGCGGCGCGTCGACTTCGTCAAGGATGCAGAACGGGCTGGGCGTATACCGGAAGACCGCGATCAAGAGCGCCAGCGCGGCGAGGGCTTTCTCACCGCCCGAGAGCAACAAGACGTTTTGAAGGCGCTTGCCGGGCGGCTGCGCCACGATGTCCAGGCCGCTTTCCGGGTCGGTGTCGTCGCTCAAGCGCATTTGGCCGATCCCGCCGCCGAAAAGGGTGCGGAAGGACTCGGCGAAGTATTCGTTGATCGCCTTAAAGGCCTGGAGAAACTGCTGGCGCGAAACCTGATCGATCTCGCGGATGGCCTGGGCCGTGTCTTCAATCGAAGCCAGCAGGTCCTGCCGCTGGGTTTCGAGAAACTGGAACCGCTCCTCAGCTTCCTGGAGTTCCTCAAGAGCCATCATGTTGACCGGGCCAAGGTTTTCGATGCGAACCTTGAGGGCACGAAGCTCTTCTTCCGCAACGCGCAACGCTTCATCTGCGAGAATATTTTCCTGCGGCATTTCCTGAATCAGTTGAGTGGGTTCAGCGCTGAGTTCTTCGCGACACTGCTGAGAGTGGTGAGCAAGGTCGGACTCCGCTCGCGCCAGAGAGACTTCTGCGTTTGAACGCTTTTCGCGATGGGCGTCGACTTCGGCGCGCGCGGCGTCAATGGAAGGCGCCAGTTGGTCGCGGAGGGTTCGCGTC
>CAYZVR010000067.1:0-14950 GCA_964481715.1 uncultured Acidobacteriota bacterium
AGGGTGATTGAGGGCCGAGGCGGCGCGCGCCTCGCGCTGGAAACGTTCCAGGGCCTGGTGGTCTTTCACCAAATCTTCGGGCAGGAACTTGAGGGCGACGGAGCGGCCGAGCTTGGTGTCCTCGGCCTTGAACACCACACCCATGCCCCCACCACCGAGCTTTTCTACCACCCGATAATGCGATATCGTCTGTCCAAGCATGATCCCATCCCCATTAGTAACGGCCGATAGTGATTCGACCTTATACGCGTCGTAACTTGCCAGGTTTGCCGGGCGATTCCGGCCTCGTTTTGCCTAAAGCCGATTGATGAGTTCCTGAAATCGCGGGTGGCTCCGCAAAGGGTCGAGATCCGTGTCGTGCAGGACCCAGTCCTTATCCGAAAACCCGTGCGCTGCCGCTTTCTCCAAGCAATCAATGGCCTCATCCATCCTTCCCAGATTGGAATAGACGCAAGCCACGTTGTACAAGATGGATGGCTCTTCAGGATCCATATCGCGCGCGCGGCCAGCCCACTCCGCTGCGCGCTCGCGTTGCCCTAGCTGAGCGTATGCTCCCGCGCCAAAGTAGACCGCCCGCGCATCGTCGGGGTGCAACTCCAGGTGTTTTTCGATAATTCGCAGGGCTCGGCCTTGGGCCGCAGTGGCGTCCGCGATTCGGCCCAGTCCTTTGTAAGTCGGACCCAGAAGGGTGGGCGTCTGAAAGTCGTCGGGGTTGACGCGGGAGGCCTGCTCAAACAATTCCGCGGCTTCGGCCAGTTTTCCCTGCGAGAACAGCATGCGGCCATAGAAATAGTAAGGCTCGAAAAGCTTCGGGTTAAGCCGAATGGCTGTCTCAAACTCCGTCCGGGCCTCCTCGTGCTGCTTGTTAATGGAGAGGGCAAGCGCCCGCGAGGCGTGAGCTTCCGCCAGCTCCGGGTCCAGGTCTAGGGCTCGGCGGCTGTTTGCGTCCGCTTCTTTATAATTGTCTTGCGTCGGTTCCCACCATTCATAGAGGTACGCGCAGCAATCCGCCACCCCGGCATAAGCGCGAGCGAAGTTTGGATCGATCCCAATCGCGCGACCGAACATTTGCTTTGCAAAGTGAAGACTCTTCCGGCGATGCTGATGGAAGAACTGCCTGCCGCGCAGGTAGTGGTCGTACGCCTGCACGTCGGCGGTGGGCGCCTTTTCGATGGCACGTTTTTCTTTGTCGCTCAGGGCCAGTTGCAATGCCTCGGCAATGCTGTGTGCGATTTCGTCCTGAATGGCGAAAACGTCTTCGAGTTGGCGATCGTAACGCTTTGCCCAGACGGAGTGCCGTGTCTCCGTCTCAACCAGTTGGGCGGTGATGCGGAGCCGAACTCCGGCCCTGCGCAGGCTGCCCTCCAAAACATAGGCGGCGTTGAGTTGCTGACCGACTTGAGGGGCGGTCATCGATTTGTCACGGAAAGCGAGCATTTCCGAGCGCGGAAAGACTCTCAATCCCTCGATATTTGACAGCTCGGTGATGATGTCTTCGGTGATGCCGTCGCGGAAGTACTCGTCTTCTTTGGTTCCACCGAGGTTCTCGAAGTAGAGGACGGCGACAGATTTTTTCGCCTCTGCTTCCGCCAAGGGTTGCTCGGGAGCCTGCGCGCGTGCCGACGAGTCCCGGCCCGAGTCCGTGTCGCGCTTCAGGCGCTTCAAGTCGGCCAGCAGCCCGGAGGCCGTCTGGTAGCGCAACTCGCGGTCCTTTTCAATCAGCTTGTCGATAACTTCCTCGAGCTTCGCGGGCAGCCGGGGATTCAAGCGCAGCGGGGGAGTGGGCGGCTGGTGGAGAATGGCGTCGAAGATCGAAGCGGAAGTGTTGCCGGAGAAAGCCGCGCGCCCGGTGGCCATCTCATACAGCACCACGCCAAAGCTGAAAAGGTCGGAGCGCGCGTCAAGGTCCTTGCCCAGCGCCTGTTCGGGCGACATGTAGGCAACCGTCCCCATGGCGGTTCCCGGGCTGGTCAGGTTCATCTCCGGCGCCTGAGCGGCCGTTGCGCCCGCGGTTTCCGCCATTTGTTCTTTCTTCATCGCCAGCTTGGCCAGCCCAAAGTCTAGAATCTTTGCCTGGCCGCGCGGCGTCACAAAGATATTCGCCGGCTTGATGTCGCGGTGCACGATCCCTTTGGAATGCGCCGCGTCCAAGGCGTCCGAGATCTGGATGGCGAGGTCGAGCAGCGCGTCAATCGCCAGCGACTGTCCTTCGATGCGATGCTTGAGCGTCTGCCCTTCCAGCAGCTCCATGGCGATGAAGGGCTGGCCGGCGGCCTCGTCTACTTCGTAGATGGTGCAGATGTTAGGGTGATTGAGGGCCGAGGCAGCGCGCGCCTCGCGCTGAAAACGTTCCAGAGCCTGGTGGTCTTTCACCAGGTCTTCGGGTAGGAACTTGAGGGCCACGGAGCGGCCGAGCTTGGTGTCTTCGGCTTTGAACACCACGCCCATGCCCCCACCACCGAGCTTTTCTACCACCCGATAATGCGACACCGTCTGTCCAACCATTTTCTTGTGCGCCCCCGATTGACTATTCTGATCCTGTTACCTCACCGCATCCCTAGAGCCGTTGCAGCAGAGCCTGGAAGCGGGGATGAGTGCGCAGGGGATCGAGGTCGGAGTCGTTTTCGATCCACTCCTTTTGGCCCATCCCCGAGGTAATGGATTTCTCCAGGCAGTCGATGGCTTTATCGGCCTCGCCAAGTCCCGAATAAACGCAGGCCACGTTGTATAGCACCGAAGGATCTTCAGGGTCCAGGGAAAGCGCCCGGTCCGCCCATTCCACACCGCGCGCCCGCTGACCCAGTTCGCACAGCGCCCCGGCGCCAAGATACAGGGCGCGAGGATCGTCGGGGTGCAGGCCCATGTGCCGTTCGATAATTTCTAGGGTGCGATGACGAGAGGCCAGGGCGTCGGCCTTGCGATTCAGCGAATCGTAGACGGAAGAGACCAGGGCAACCGATTGATAATCGTCCGGATTCACGCGCGAAGCCTGCTCGAACAATCGCGCCGCCTCCTCCTTCTTTCCCTGCGAAAACATGGCGCGCGCGAAGAAATAATAAGCCTCAAACAGGTTGGGATTCAGGCGGATGGCCGCTTCAAATTCATTCTGCGCCTCGTCGAAACGCTGGTTGAGCGAGACAGCGAGTCCGCGCGAGGCATGAGCCTCGGCGAGTTCGGGATCGAGATCCAGGGCCTTGCGGCTGGCCGAATCCGCTTCCTTCAAATTGGCCTCGCTCGCTTCGTAGTACATGTAAAGGAACGAGCAGCAGTCGGCGACTCCGGCGTAAGCGCGCGCGTAATTCGCATCCAGGACGATGGCGCGCGCGAACATCTGGCGCGCGAAATCGAATCCCTTGTGGCGGAACTGGTGGAAAAATTGGCGCCCGCGCAAGTAAAAATCGTAGGCCTGAACGTCGGCGGTGGGCGGTTTGACGATGGCTTTCTTTTCCTTTTCGCTCAACATCAATTTCAATGCACGCGCGATGCTCTGCGCGATGTCGTCCTGAATGGCGAATATGTCTTCAAGCTGCCGGTCGTAGCGCTCTGCCCAAACCGTGTGGCCGGTGCGCGTCTCGACCAGTTGAGCGGTAAAGCGCAGGCGGTTGCCGGCGCGACGGAGGCTTCCGCCCAGCACAAATCCGGCGTTCAGTTGCCGGCCCACTTCCGGCTCGCTGGCGGGCTTGTCGCGATAAGCAAGAACGGCAGAGCGCGGGAACACGCGCAGGTCTTTGATCTTCGACAACTCGATGATGATGTCTTCCGTGATGCCGTCGCGGAAATAGTCGTCGTCTTTCGACCCGCTCAGATTTTCAAAGTAGAGCACGGCGAGGGATTTTTCCGAAGAATGCACCTCCGCGGGCTGTGCGGGACGCTCGAGGCGAGCCGCCGAGCCGCGCCCGGAGTCAATGTCCCGCTTCAACCGCTTGAGGTCGGAAAGAATATCAGACGCGCTCTGGTATCGAAGGTCGCGGTCCTTCTCCAATGACTTGCTGATGAGCCGCTCGAGTTCGGCGGGCAGGCTGGCGTTCACGCGCAGGAGCGGCGCGGGCGGGTGATTCAGGATGGCATCAAAAACCGCCGCCGAGGTGCCGCCGGAAAATGCCTGCCGCCGCGTCGCCATTTCGTAAAGGACGGCGCCAAAGCTGAACAGGTCGGTTCGCGCGTCAACGTCTTTTCCCAGCGCCTGCTCGGGAGACATGTAGGCCATCGTGCCGAGCGAAGTTCCGGGGCTCGTCAGGTTATCTTCCGTCGCCGAGGTTGCCGCGGTGGCCGTGGCGTCGGAAGCAAGATTGCTTCGGGCGGTCACCTTGGCCAGACCGAAATCCAGAATCTTCGCCTGGCCGCGAGGGGTGATGAAGATATTCGCGGGCTTGACGTCGCGATGGATGATTCCTTTGGCGTGCGCCGCTGCAAGCCCGTCGGCAATCTGGATGGCGAGATCGAGCAGAGTCTCGACGGCAAACGCGCCCTCGGCCAGCGTGTGCTTGAGCGTCTTGCCCTCCAGAAGCTCCATAGCGAAGAAGTGCCGGCCCTCGTGCTGGTCAATGTCGTAGATCGTGCAGATGTGCGGGTGGTTCAACGCCGAGGCGGAACGCGCCTCGCGCTGGAAACGCTCGACCGCCTGGGGGTCCTGCAAGAATTCTTCGGGGAGAAACTTCAGCGCCACGTGCCGGCCGAGCTTGGTGTCCTCGGCCTTGTACACCACACCCATGCCGCCGCCACCCAGTTTTTCTACAACCCGATAATGCGATACCGTCTCGCCGATCATCCCTTAGCATCCCCCTAGGAGTGATTTCAAACATGCCCCCTATCCCATCATCCGACCGGCCCGCCAAACGTCCCGCGAGGCAAGATGGTTCCGCTCAAAGCTTCTTCAGCAGAGCCTGGAAGCGCGGGTGGCTGCGCAGAGGATCGAGGTCCGTATCGTGTTCGATCCACTGCTTGAAGCCGAACCCGTTATTGATGGCCTTTTCCAGGCATTCGATGGCCTCTTCAGGACGCCCCAGGTTGGAATAGCAGCAGGCCACGTTATACAGAACCCCCGGATCGTCCGGCTCGATGGAAAGCGCTCGACGGGTCCATTCCAGGGCGCGCTGGCGCTCGCCCAACGCGCACAGGCTGCCCGCTCCCATGTAGAGGGCCCTCGCGTCGTCCGGATGAAGCTCCAGGTGCTTTTCGATAATCTGCAAGGAGCGGCGCCGGGCTGCCTCAGCTTCAGCTTTCCGGTCTAAGCCCGTGTAAGCGTTGGCAAGCAGGGCAAGCGACTGATAGTCGTCGGGGTTCACCTGAGAAGCTTTTTCGAACAGTTCCACGGCCTCGCTCATCTTCCCCTGGGCAAACATGGCGCGGGCGTAGAAGTAATAGCCCTCGAAGAGCTTCGGGTCGATCCGGATCGCGGTCTCGAATTCCTTCGCGGCCTCGTCGTATTGCTTGCGCAGCGAGACGGCCAATCCCCGCGAGGCGTGCGCGTCGGCGAGATCCGGGTCCAGCTCCAAAGCTTTGCGGCTGGCAGCGTCCGCCTGCTCGAGGGTGTTGGTGCTCGCGTGCCAGTAGGTGTAGAGGAAGGAGCAGCAGTCGGCAATGCCGGCGTAGGCGCGCGCGTAGTTGGGATCGATTTCGATGGCACGCTCGAACATCTGCTGGGCGAACTCGAAACCCTTCCTCCGGAACTGATGGAAGAACTGCCGCCCGCGAAGGTAATAGTCGTACGCCTTCACGTCGACGGTGGGCGCTTTCTCGATAGCGCGCTTTTCCTTCTCGCTCAGGGCCAGCTTAAGAGCCCCGGCGATGCTGTGCGCGATTTCATCCTGGATGGCGAAAACGTCCTCCATCTGGCGGTCGTAGCGTTTGGCCCAGACCGAATGGCCCGTGCGCGTCTCGATCAGTTGCGCGGTGATGCGAAGGCGATCGCCCGCTCGCCGCAGGCTGCCGCCCAGGACGTAGGCGGCGCCCAACAGTTGGCCGATCTGGGGCTCGTTCACGGGCTTATCGCGGAATTCAAAAACCGCCGAGCGCGGAAAAACCCGCAAACCCTCGATGTTTGAAAGCTCGGTGACAATGTCTTCGGTGATGCCGTCGCGGAAGTAATCGTCGTCCTTCGACCCGCTAAGGTTTTCAAAATAGAGCACGGCCAGGGATTTCTCCCCCTGAGCCTGCTCTGCGGGTTGCGCGGGACGCTCGAGCCGCGCGGCCGAGCCGCGCCCGGAGTCAATGTCCCGCTTCAACCGCTTGAGGTCGGAAAGAATATCAGACGCGCTCTGGTATCGAAGGTCGCGGTCCTTCTCCAATGACTTGCTGATGAGCCGCTCGAGTTCGGCGGGCAGGCTGGCGTTCACGCGCAGGAGCGGCGCGGGCGGGTGATTCAGGATGGCATCAAAAACCGCCGCCGAGGTGCCGCCGGAAAATGCCTGCCGCCGCGTCGCCATTTCGTAAAGGACGGCGCCAAAGCTGAACAGGTCGGTTCGCGCGTCAACGTCTTTTCCCAGCGCCTGCTCGGGAGACATGTAGGCCATCGTGCCGAGCGAAGTTCCGGGGCTCGTCAGGTTATCTTCCGTCGCCGAGGTTGCCGCGGTGGCCGTGGCGTCGGAAGCAAGATTGCTTCGGGCGGTCACCTTGGCCAGACCGAAATCCAGAATCTTCGCCTGGCCGCGAGGGGTGATGAAGATATTCGCGGGCTTGACGTCGCGATGGATGATTCCTTTGGCGTGCGCCGCTGCAAGCCCGTCGGCAATCTGGATGGCGAGATCGAGCAGAGTCTCGACGGCAAACGCGCCCTCGGCCAGCGTGTGCTTGAGCGTCTTGCCCTCCAGAAGCTCCATAGCGAAGAAGTGCCGGCCCTCGTGCTGGTCAATGTCGTAGATCGTGCAGATGTGCGGGTGGTTCAACGCCGAGGCGGAACGCGCCTCGCGCTGGAAACGCTCGACCGCCTGCGGGTCCTGCAGGAATTCTTCGGGGAGAAACTTCAGCGCCACGTGGCGGCCGAGCTTGGTGTCCTCAGCCTTGTACACCACACCCATGCCGCCGCCCCCGAGCTTCTCGAGAACAATATAATGCGAGACCTTTTGTTCGGGCACGAAGCGATTCCGTCCTTGGAAGGGCTGAAATTGAATAGGCATTATACGCACTTCGCGTGAACCTTTCCACTGGAATTTGGATTCACAGTTGCCGAAAAGGCAGATAGAAGAGTGGTTGACTTTTTATTCGTACGCTGCGTAGGATGCGAGCGTCCCAGAGGCAACCCGAGAGGATATTGCCGGTTAGTCAGGATCCCGCGATCCAGGATCGCGCCCCGGAGTTGTTTTGAAAGGCAAACGAAACGGCATGGCTGGTCAAGCAGTTTGGCGTGAGGCCCTGAAATTTTCGCTCGGCAACTGGCGGATTTGTGTCGCGGTGCTTCTTCCCGCCACGGTTCTGATGGAAATTCTGCACGCGCCTCCCATCTTGATTTTCGGCGCGGCGGCGCTGGCGATCATTCCGCTCGCAAGCCTCCTCGGCGACGCCACGGAAGAGCTGGCCGCGCACACGGGGCCGGCGCTGGGCGGCTTTCTGAACGCCACGCTCGGCAACGCCACCGAGCTCATCATCGCCGTGCTGGCGCTGTGGAGCGGGCACACGGAAGTCGTCAAAGCTTCCATCACCGGAAGCATCATCGGAAACCTGCTGCTGGTCTTCGGCCTCGCCGTATTTGTCGGCGGGATGGGTCGCGAAAAGCAATCGTTCAGCCGCGTGGCGGTCGGGACGAACACTTCGATGCTTTTCCTCGCGGTTGTCGCGCTCGTCATGCCGGCGCTCTTTGACCTTTCGGTGTTCGGCACGCTCCGCCAGACCGGCGCGACGATCGAGCGGCTGAGCTTTTGGACGGCGCTCGTCTTGCTCGCGAGTTATGCGGCGAGCCTGGTGTTTACTTTTCGCACGCACCGCAGCCTTTTCGGAGGGGAGACCCACGAAAACCCGAGCATCCGCCGCTCGACGGCCATTGGGATTCTCATCGTCGCAACAATTTTGATTGCCCTCGCAAGCGAGATTCTGGTCGGGCAGATCGAAGCGGTCACGCGCGTGCTCGGCTGGACTGAGCTCTTTGTGGGGTTGATCGTGGTCGCCACGGTCGGCAACGCCGCCGAGCACTCGACCGCCGTGATGATGGCGCGCAAGAACAAAATGGATCTGGCGCTTTCGATTGCGGTCGGCTCGAGCACCCAGATCGCGCTGTTCGTCGCGCCGCTCCTGGTGCTGCTTTCGCAGGTGCGCCCGGAGCCCATGTCCCTGGTGTTTCATCCCCTCGAAATCGCTTCGGTGATTTTTTCGGTGGGCGTTGTGACCCTCGTCTCGATGGACGGCGAAACGAATTGGTTTGAAGGCGTGCAGTTGCTCGGCGTGTACATTATCCTAGGAGTGTTCTTCTATTTCCTCCCGGCCTCGCCTGGATAGTCCCTGGCGGCAATGTTAGTGACGAGATGGATCTGAAACAACGCGCCGTCCGGCGTGGGATGGTGCGCTATGGTGCATTTTGGTGTACAATGAAATCCATGGCTAAACACTCAACGTCTATTCGACAGAGCGTGTCCCTTCCAGGTCGCATCGCCAAACGCGTGCGGGCGATGGCCAAAACTCGGAAAACCAGCGCCAACCGGGTTCTGGTGGACTTGATCGAGGCCGGTCTTGAGTCCAAAGAATCCGAGAAGGATCGATTCTTCGCGCTCGCCAATCGGCTCAGCGAATCCGCCGATCCCCGGGAGCGGCGGCGGATCAAAGTGGAACTCGCCCGCATGACGTTCGGTGCATGATGCCGAAGGTCCAGTGAGCCCGCCCACGATAACAAGCGAGGCCATAATATTGTCGGAGGGCGTGATGCCGAAGATCCAGTGGGCGAACCTTCCCCGGGTACTCCGTGAGCACCTATTCGACCGGCTCGAGAGCCGTCAAATAACCGTGGATGACCTGTACAAGCTCAAATTGTGGCGGGAGTCTGAGCCCGTTGCTCCCGAGGGCCTCTGGTACAAGGACTTCGGGTCGTTCAAGATTTGCGGCGAAGGCAGGTTTCCCAAGACGTTTCTTCTCAAGGGGCAAGCCGCTAAAGGCCAGCCACTTTGACCCGCTTATTTCGATGGACAGCAAAACGATTTGATTCGCAGGCGTAAAGTTGCTCGGCGTGTATATTATCCTTGGAGTGCTTTTCTATTTTCTTCCCGCCTCGCCAGGGTAACAGCGGGCGCATGCGGCGACCGTCGAAGTCTCGGAAAGCGGGCAAATTGGGGGCCAGCACTACCTGAGGCGAGTCAGCAGCTTGTTGTACGTCTCGTGCGAGCCGATCCAGAACCAGTAACAATCTTCGCCGCGCCGCCTGGCAATGGCCCTGTAACCCCGTCCAACTTCAACCGTCCAGACTTCTCCTTTCCGAGCGAAACCGAGCGACGGATGAAACGGGTTTTGGCGAAAAAGGCGAAACTGCTTGTCGGCAAGTTTCCGGGCCGGCGGGGGAAGCTCTTTGTAACCGTCCCAAAAGGAGGGAAGGGCGAAGGATCGGATGGGATTACCTTAAGGGCTTGAAGTCACCCCGGTCAATCGCGGTATCAACCTCTTCGAGCAATTTGGCGCCGCGGCCGCTGGAAGAGAAGTCGTCGGAGATCTGCTTGTCCCAATTCTGGCGGTCAAGGCTCAGCAGCCAGGAGACAAGGTCGAGCTTTTCTTCGTCCGTAAGACCCTCGATAGCCGTTTTGATAGCCGCCAAAGTCATACCATAAGCCTAGCCCTTTGTGGGCGAACTCGCAACTCGAATCCCGCCCGCGCCCTCCCACCCAGTCCCTGACTCGGTGTACACTCTTAGTAATCTAGGGATCCCCATGGAAAATGCAGCCAGCATGCGCCCAATGTTGAAGAACCCCTCGGTCGAATTTTTTGATACACAGTTTCAGCGGCAGGTCGCCAACGGAGATTACGTTCTTAATCCGTTTGAGCGGGCGGTCTTGCCCTTCCTTTTCGGTGACGTGCTTGACCTGGGATGCGGGCTGGGGAACCTCTCCGTCGCTGCCGCGATGAAGGGCTGCCGGGTGACCGCGCTGGATGCGAGCCCGACGGCCGTCGCTGACCTTGTGCGCCGTGCCGCGGAACAGCGGCTGGAGATTACTGCGCGCGAGGCGGACCTAAGGAGTTTTTCCATGGAGGACCGATTCGACTGCGTGGTTTCGGTCGGATTGTTGATGTTCTTCGCCGAGGAAGCGGCGCTTCAAGCCCTCGTCCGCATCACGGAGCTGGTCAAGCCGGGCGGCGTCGCGGCCGTCAATGCGCTCATTCATGGCACGACGTACTTCGGCATGTTCGATCCGAACGAGCACACCCTCTTCCGCGAAAACGAGCTGCCGGAATTCTTTGTGGGATGGACTTCGGAATACTTGAATTTTGAATCCTTCCCCGCGCCGAATGAATCAACCAAGCGCTTCTGCACCCTGGTGGCTCGACGACCGGCGGCCTAACCCCCCTTTGCGGTCCCAAAAATAATCCCTGTCAATTTTGTCGGTTATGCCCATCGTGTCAGTTCAGCCTGCTAGGCTAGATCAGAGCTGGTGTGCCCAGCCCGCCGAGGCGGACGATCCGCGCAGCTTCAAAGGCGCGGCGCTACGGGCCACGGAGGATTTATGTCTGGAAGAACGTTGGTTAAAAAAGGACGGATGACAGACCGCAAGCGCGCCGCGAACCGCGCATCGAGAGCGCAAAATCGTACTGCGGGTTTGACGGGTCCTCGCCTTTCTGTTACAAATCATACAGGACTATGAACCCACAGTTGAATCAAGTGCGTGAAATTCTCGCCGCAACGCGCCTCGAGCACGTGCGTTACGCGATTCGCGACATCGCCGTCCTCGCCGAGCAACTGGCGAGCGAGGGCAAGCAGATCCTTCCGCTCAATATCGGCGATCCGCTCAAGTTTGATTTCCGCACGCCGCCGCACCTGTTCGAGGCGGTGGTTAAAGCCATGGCCGACGGGAAAAACGGCTACGCGCCCTCGCTGGGTCTCGAGGAAGCGCGCGACGCTGTGCGCGCCGACGCGGAGCGCAGGGGGATCCGCAATATTCAGAGCGTCTTCATCACGCAGGGTGTGAGCGAAGCGGTGGACCTTTGCCTTTCGGCGCTGGTCAATCCCGGCGAGAACGTCCTGACGCCCTCGCCCGAGTATCCGCTCTACTCGGCGGTGCTGGCCAAGCTCGGCGCGCAGCCGAACTCCTACGCGCTCGATGAGGGAAGCGACTGGGAACCGGACGTCGAGCACCTGGCGAGCCGCATCTTTACCGGCACGCGCGCCATCGTGGTGATCAATCCCAACAATCCCACCGGCGCGGTTTATTCGCGAAAGACGCTCGAAGCAATCGTCGAGCTCGCGCGCCGGCACAACCTGGTGATCATCGCGGACGAGATTTACGACAAGCTGATGCTCGACGGCGACGAGCACGTTTCGATCGCAACCCTTGCGCCGGACGTTCCGGTGGTCACGCTCAACGGCCTTTCAAAGGCGTATCTCGTCCCCGGCTGGCGCGTGGGCTGGGGCATCGTGAGCGGCGACGCGGCCGTGGTCAAGCCTTACCTCGAGGGGATTCACAAGCTGCTGCGCGCGCGGCTTTCAGCGAGCCACGCCGCGCAGTACGCCGTCCGCCCGGCGCTCGAGCGGCCGCAGGACCATCTGGCGGGCGTCTTGCGCCGCCTGCGCGCGCGGCGCGACCTGACGGTTGAGTGGGCAAACTCGACGCCGCGCGTAAGTTGCGTCAAGCCTCGCGGCGCGTTCTACGCTTTCCCCAAGCTCGATATTTCGGGAACGGACGAAGATTTCGTCAAGCAGTTGCTGGTCGAAAAGCAGGTGCTCGTCGTGCACGGCTCGGGCTTCGGCCAGGCGCCCGGAACGCGGCACATCCGCATCGTCTTCCTGCCCGACGAGCGGACATTGACCAGCGCCTACGAAGGCATCGCGGACTTTTTGCGGGAACACCATCCTTGAGGTGGCATTTTGGAGAACGCTTTCCTGAAGATGCCGGCTGAGTTTCCCATCTGGGCGACGCTCGCGCTGGGCTTTGTGCTGGGCCTGCGGCACGCGCTCGACGCTGACCACGTGGCGGCCGTCGCGACCTTTGCGACGGGTGAGCGTAACCTTTTGAGTTCATCGCTCATCGGCGCCTGGTGGGGCGCGGGGCACACGACGGCGCTCCTGGTCTTCGGTTCGGCGCTGGTTGCCTTGCGCTTGGCGGTCACGCCGCGCCTGGGACAATTCCTGGAATTCTCGGTGGGCTGCATGCTGGTTCTGCTCGGCGCTAACGTCCTCCGCAATCTCGCCAAGGACTCGGCGATTCACGCGCATACGCACGAGCACGACGGCACGCGGCACACGCACCTGCACGTTCATCTCGGGGACGCGCGGCACGTTCACGAGCATCACGTACTTCGCATGGGCGGGAAGCCCTTCGTGGTAGGCGTTGTGCATGGGCTCGCCGGAACCGCCGCGGTGCTGCTGCTTGTCGTCGGCGCGATTCCCTCGGCGCTTCTCGCGCTCGGGACCATCCTGATTTTCGGCGTGGGCACGATCGGCGGCATGATGGCGATGAGCGTGCTGATGAGCGTTCCGCTGGCGATCGCCGCAGGGCGCGTGAAGACCATCGAGCGCGGGCTGCGATTCGCGGCCGGAGCGTTCAGCCTCGGCTTTGGAATTTTCCTGGCTTGGAACGTCGGATTCATTCAGGCGCTGGCGCGTTAGGCGGGGGCTCGGTGAGCGAAGAGGTTCGTCCTCCAGACAAGGAAGCCGTCCCGCAGACGCGGGATTTGCCCGCAGAATTCTGCCCCGTCTGCTCGTCCAAACTTCAGTCGCGGACCTGCAAGATGGTATGCGCGCGCTGCGGCTATTTTATGTCCTGCTCCGAATTCGAGTGAGCCGGGCGACTCGCCGTGATGTCCTGCGAAGAGTTTGAACCGAGGACGAGTGGTCCGTCAGCCGACAGATTGAAACCGTGAGGGTTGGGATGGGACTGGAAATCTCGGAACGCCGCGCGAACAATATCCTGGTGATGGAACTCTCCGGGACACTGACGCTTGGGGATGAGGCCGGGCAGCTCCGCGCGCGTTTCAAAGAAGTCCTGAGTGACGGCACGAACCGGCTGGTGCTCGACCTTTCGAATTTGAGCTATGTGGACAGCGCGGGACTCGGCGCTCTGATCGCGGGTTTCACCACGGCGCGCAACGAGGGCGGCGACGTCAAGCTGGCGAAGCTGGCCGAGCAATTTCGCGAGCAGCTCAAAGTCGCAAAGCTCGATTCGGTCATCGGTGTCTACGCGACGGTTGAAGAAGCGGTGCGGTCTTTTGGGTAAACGCCTTCACGCCGCTCCCGGCGCAGTTTGGCGTGAAAAGAAAATGTTCAGCGGATGGCCGCAGCGCCAAAGTTCCCTCAGATTCCTGCCGGATTGTCCAGCCAGAAGACGGTGAGCCCGGAAAGCAATTTAGGAAAGAAGTCGGTGGATTTCTGTGGAAGCACACGGCCCGCGAGAGCATTGTCCCAAACCTCGCGGACGGGCGTGGGATTCAACAGGAAGCAAATTTGCGCCGAGCCGTTCCTCACCTGTTCCATCGCCTCGGCGGCTTCGCGGGCGTAACGCAGGTTTTTCTGTTCACGCACGGCTTGGCGGTCAATGCCCAGCACGCGCTCGAGGAGCAGGCGATGCAGCAGGACGACGTCCAGCCGCGCAAGGCTTTCGGTAAGGTCGGGCAGGGCGCTGGGCAGTTGGAGGCCGGGGCGCAGGCGAAGCAAGGCGAGCTTCGCATCGCCACCAAAGGCCGCAATCGTCGGGCGCTCCTGACCCGATTGTGCGAGCCGTTCGAGAAAATGTTTGTTTTCGCCGCCTGGGACGACTTCGCAATCGAAGTACGGACGCGCTTCGCGGAGCAGGCGTTCCCAATCGAATCCTGCCAGGCTGTGCAGCACGCGGTGCGTGGGAAGAATCGTCAGGCCGTCGGTCTCGAGGCGGATGAAGGTCATCATCGCGTAGTCAGCGTGCAGGTCGTCTCCGACTTCGGCGCGGCGGAGGTCGCGATAAGCGAGCGCCGTTTCGTAACGGTGATGGCCGTCGGCGATGACGAGTTTTTTCCCGCGCATCGCTTCGACCACGCGCTCGATCGTTCCGGCATCGGTGACTCTCCACACGGAATGGCGCGCCGCGTATTCGTCGTCCACCTGCTGCCAGGGTCGCGCGACCGTGTGCGCGGCGAGCGCCGACTCGACGCTGCCCTCGGGGTCGCTGTAGAGCACGAAGATTTGCCCGAAGTGCGCGCGCGTGTGCTTCAGCAATTCCAGCCGGTCGGCTTTGGGGCCTGAAAGCGTTTCCTCGTGACGATGGACCACGCCCCCGGAATAATCTTCCAGCCGGCACAGCGCGATGAATCCCTTGCGGACTTTCCGCAATTTGGAATCGCCCGGGACGGCGTATTCCTGATAATAAGGATAGAGGCCGGGCTCCGGCTCCGCGACGAGCGCGCGGCTTTCGATCCAATCGTGGAGGTAACGCGCCGCGCGCGTGTAGACGTTCGATTCCGGCGTGTCTCCAGCTTTTTCAGCGCCGCGAATAATGTGCGCGAGGTTATACGGGCTCAGCCGGTGATAGCGCGCCTGCATCTCCGGCGTGATCTTGTCGTAGGGCTGCGTGACCACGCGCGAAAGCTCGCCGGTTATTTCAGGATGATAGCGAAGCGCTCGAAAGGGAAGAATCTCAGCCATGGTGTTGGGAGTCGCCTGGCATCGGAGTTGGCGAATATAAAAATTATCACAGCCGCGGGAAACCGTCGAGACCCGCCGCGGGGTAGTGAGCCAGTTTGGCAACTCGTGCTCCAGTGCCTTCTCCGGTCATTCCCGCGAAAGCGGGAATCTACGCGGTGGACCCCCGCTTTCGCGGGGGTGACACCCCGGAGGCATGCACGCGCCTCCAAAGTG
>CAYZVR010000068.1:0-13191 GCA_964481715.1 uncultured Acidobacteriota bacterium
TAATGGGGTAACTGAGGCGGATGCGAAATTCCGTTTCGGGGGGAACGTGAACATCGCTGCCATGTGGCAAAAGCAGCTCGTAACCGAGGAACGCAGCCCCTCCGACAGGCAGAACATAGGCCAGCGATGCCGCGCCGCCGACGGCCGCTTTGATTGAGGCCAGTGAGCCGACCCCGGCGATTCCTCCCACGATGCCTTTCCAGGAGAATCCGCGCGTACCTTTCAGGTTCCCTTCGTTGTCGATCCGCGCATCCTTCATCTCGGGTCCCAGGGGCGCTGAAAGGACCGCAGTGATGGGCGCCGTCTGGCCATCGGGAAGGGAAATCCGATCGAATCGGAAAGCCAGTTGAGCCGGTCGGTGCATTCGACCGGCGGATTGTAGCTGCGTGATGTGACCCTCAATGAGTGTCCCGTAAGGAAGAGCGACTTTCCCATTGACGATGATGGGCCTCAACAACCTCGCTTGGATGGGATCATTGACATGGCTAACCCTGGTGTGTAGGCCGGAGAGTAATTCGATGCGGGCTTCCGTGTCGGCGGGAACGGTAAGCGTCATGGCAGACGGCGCGGCGAGTGTGGCGGAAGGGTTTGAAATCGTCCGTGTGCTTAACCCGACGGGCTGAGAGGGGCCCTGTCCCGAGGACGTGGCTACGCTCAGAAGAGAAATAGCGATGGCGAGCATCGTTCTGGTCATTTCAAAGACCCTCCTGACGTCCTGGTAAAAGTGGCGCGGCTTGCTTTCCATTCTCTCACGAGTCTTGCCACAAAGTGGGCCGACTGACCGAAGTGTCGAGCTCAATTCCCGAAAATCCCGGGAACCCATTCTCTAACCGGGCGGCCCGGAAAGCAAGTCAAAGCTTTGCGCGGTACATGTGCAGCAAGAGCTGGCGATTCTTGTGCGATAGGAAAGAAAAGGCCCAATCCGTCAACTGACTGATTGGGCCAGGATGGAATTCAGCGGAAGCTGATTACCCCACTTTGGCGACCTTGTCAGCTTGAGGGCCTTTCTGACCCTGAACGACCTCAAACTCGACAACATCGCCTTCCTGAAGTGTTTTGAAGCCTTCACCTTGAATGGCCGAGTAATGAACGAAGACGTCAGCTCCGCCATCCTGGCCGATGAATCCATAACCCTTACTGTTGTTGAACCATTTCACCTTGCCTTGAAGTCTTGCCACTTCCGTTCCTCCTTGATCTGCTTTAGGGATGCCGGTCGGTCCAAGGGCGCGTAAAAAAAATGCCGAAAATCCTGTTGGATTTCCGGCTCCTCTTTCAAATGCGCTTTCCCGATGAACACACCGTGCAAGCTCCCGCGTAGATGAATACCTAGAGCCGCCCATGCTTGTCAAGAAAATATTCGCTCCAAGGCCTAACGGCTTATCCTTGCGCCCGCAACGAATGAAACATCCATAATAGGCCTACCAGTGTTTTCGCGTCGTGGATTTTTCCGAGGCGCAGCATCGATCGAAGCTCCGGCCGGGTGAATCGTTTGACGCGGATGCGCTCATCCGCTTCGGGGCGTGCCTTTCGCCGTTCGAGGCCCCGTGCTTCGAACAGGTGCATCCGTTCGCCTAAAAGGCCCGGGCTGGGGTAGAAATCGAAAAGGTGTTTCCAGGAGCGCGCCACGTAACCGGTTTCTTCGAGGAGTTCGCGTCGCGCGGCGTTCAGGGGGTTTTCTCCGGGATCGAGCGTGCCAGCCGTGAGCTCCCACAGCGATTGTCGCGCGGCATGTCGGTACTGCCGAACCAGTAGCAAGCTTCCGTCAGGATAATGAGGCAAGATGACGACAGAGCCCGGGTGGCAGACGAATTCGCGCCAGGTCCTAACGCCTCCCGGCTCTATGACCTTCTCAATCTTCAGTGTCACTGCTTTTCCCGCATAAATTGTTCTGGACTGCAAGATTTGCGCTTTTGATTTCACGGTGAGGAGCTTTTCAGATTGCCGGGGTGTGGTGGATTGACAGCGAGGGGATTTCAGTTTTGACATCACGGTACGGGGTCACATCCGAGTTTCTGAGCCGATGAAATATGAGCCAGCGCAAAATCACCACGAGCTACTTAGAAAAGTCGAACTTCTCGATTTGAGCCTTGGCGCTCTTGGACGTGTCCGCAGCTTTGAGTTGTTTGCGGTCTTCTTCGATGCTTTCCTTGAGCTTTGCGTAGGATTCGCGTTTGGCCTTATACGCTTCGGACTGTTCCTTGGACGCCGCTGAGTCTTGACTCGCTTTGTCCAGGCAATTCACGAGTTCGTCCACCATGCCAATGGACAGCGAGAGTTTGGTCAGACAGGATTTCTGGTGAAAAGCTTTTTCGAACTCTTCCAAGCTCTCTTTCCGAGTCGTGTCAACCATCTCGGTGAGATCTTTCCGGTAAGTTTCCACCATGCCCTCGTCCTCGTCGCAAGCCTGAGCACGCGCTTCCCGAGGCATGAGAGAGGTGACAGAAAACACCGCCAATATGAGAAGAACGAGATTCAGACGATTTTTCATGTCAGTTCCCCCCTGGATGAAGAATGTCCTAGATGAGGTTCCCGAAATCCGAATGAGCTGCACCCTGGGCAGCTTTCATGATATGCGTCATCGTAGCACAACGTTGGACGGTTGTCCCAAGATGGGGAATCCCGGGAACAGCCCATCCCGCGGATCGAAGCAGGCTGGTATAATATCGGGTACAGGCTTGGGTTTGACGCTGGAATGCCGGTTGGAAGGGTAAGGGCTGATGAAAATCAAAACATTGATCGTTGATGACGAACAGCCGGCACGCGATGAACTCTCTTTCCTCTTGAAAGCCTTCCCCGACATTGAAATCGCCGGGCAGGGGAAGAATGGGATCGAGGCGGTCAACCTGATTCGGGAGCTCGAGCCGCAATTGGTTTTTCTGGATGTGCAGATGCCCGGCCTCGATGGGCTGGGAGTTATCAAGCGGCTGCTCGATAAGAAGGTGCGTCTTCCGCTTTTCGTGTTCGCCACGGCCTACGACCACTACGCTGTTCACGCTTTCGAAGTCAACGCTCTGGATTATCTCCTCAAGCCGATTGCGCGGTCGCGCCTCGAGAAGACCATCGAGAAAATACGGCGAGTGCTTGAAACCGCCGGCACGACGCACGAAAAGCTGGACCGCCTGGTCCAGATGATCGAGGAGCGCCCTGCTCTGCAAAAAGCCAAGCTGATGGTGAAAAGCGGAGGCCGCTTGTTTCTGGTGGATTCCGAAGATGTCGTCTACGCGAGCATCGAGGATGGGGTCATCAGTATTGTGACGAAGGATCTGGAAGGTCAGTCAAACCTACGGACCGTGGAAGAACTGCAGGGAATACTCGACGCGAATACCTTTTGGCGCGTGCATCGCTCGTATCTGGTCAATATCAACCGCATTAAAGAAATTGTCCCCTGGTTCAAAAGCTCGTATCAGTTGCGCATGGACGACCGAAAACAGACCGAAATTCCCGTCAGCCGCGCGCAAACCCGCAAGCTGCGCGAATTGCTGAACCTCTGACCCGCCGTCGCCTGCGAGTTCACCCGCCATTATTTGCCACGGAAAAATTCAGTCAGGGCAGCAGCCAATCCAGGGAGCGTGGATTCGGCTGCCTCGATGTCGACCTTCAAGCCGAGCTTTCGCAGGCTTTCCGAGGTAATTGGGCCGATGGAAGCAATCGCCACGCCCTCGAGTGATTTGGAGAGCGAAGTGGCGCCGAGCATTCGCGCGAAGTTGGTTACCGTTGACGAGCTCGTGAAGGTGATGGCCTGGGGCCTGGGCGTCAGCAATTCCTCGAGTTCGCCCGGACTGACCGAAGGGGTCACGGTTTCGTAGGCTTCGACAACCTCCACGCGGGCGCCCCTTTCCGAGAGAACCCGTGGCACCAGGTCACGCGCTACCTTGGCGCGTGGAATGAGAAACGCTTTGCCACGCACCTCGTGGTCCTTAAGCGCTTCCAGTAATCCTTCACCCTGATATCGGGGAGGAACGAAATCCACGCGAATACCCGTCCGAGAGAATTCCGCCGCCGTCACCGGCCCGATTGCTCCAATCTTGAGTCCCTTCAAATCTCGCAGGTCGCGGCCGCATGCCATGAGGCGGGCAAGAAAATTTCGCACACCGTTGACCGATGTCACCAGCAGATAGTCGAACGATTCCAACCGTTCGATGGCGTCGTCGAGCGGCTTCCAGGATTGAGGCTCGCGGATTTCGATGGTGGGAATCGTGACTGCTTCAGCGCCGAGTTCCTCCAGTGAGTCGCAAAACGCGCGCGCCTGGTCGCGGGCCCGGGTTACGATGATGCGTTTCCCGAATAACGGAAGGCGCTCAAACCAATTCAGCTCGTCGCGCAAACGCACCACATCCCCAACAACAATCAATGTCGGCGGCGCCACGTTCCCGGCGCGAACGGAGATGTTGCCGAGAGTGCCGGTAACAACTTCCTGCTGCGCGCGCGTTCCCCATCGAATGACCGCGACGGGTGTGTCGGACGAGCGACCGTGTTCGATGAGCTGGCTCGCAATAGCCTGCAGGTTCCGCGTGCCCATGAAAAAAACCAGCGTCCCGGAGTTTGTGGCAAGCCCCTCCCAGTCCACAACCGACTCTTCTTTGGAGGGGTTTTCGTGCCCGGCGATAAAGCAAACGGAGGAAGCTAATTCGCGATGCGTCAGGGGAATTCCCGCGTAGGCTGCGGCAGCAATTCCAGCCGTGACGCCAGGAACAATCTCAAAAGGGATTCCGGCCCTGGCGAGAGCTTGCGCCTCCTCGCCCCCGCGGCCAAAAACGAACGGGTCGCCGCCCTTGAGGCGAGCCACAATCTGCCCGCTGCGGGCTTTCGAGATCAGAAGCTGATTGATTTCAGTTTGTGGGCGCCGGGGACCGCCGCCCCGCTTGCCGACGAAAATCTTTTCGGCATCCGGTCGCGCGTGACGAAGAAGCGCACGGGCGGCCAGAAAATCGTAGACAACACAGTCCGCGCGCTCAAGGGCAGCTTTGCCCTTAAGGGTAAGCAATCCGGGATCACCAGGTCCTGCGCCGACGAGAAAGACTTTTCCTGCCATTATTCCTGCAATCCTTTTTGATCACCGCGAGTGGAGCGCGAGAGTTTACTTCACAGTTGCGATAATCGCACCGGCGCCTTGATTCAGGAGATCCTGAGCGACCCGTTCGCCAAGTTCTTCGGGTTGCTGATTGGGTCCGGTAGAGTTGGCGCGCAAAACCTGCGCCCCGTCGGGCGTCGCAACCACAGCCAGGAGGTTGAGATCCGACCCTTCGACTGACGCGTAGGCCGCGATGGGCAACAGGCACCCGCCGCCCAGGGCCTTCAGTGCCGAGCGCTCGGCCCGGACGGCCTGGTGGCTTGGCGGGTGATCGAGGAACTCGACGGCGCCTTGAATCTCCGAATTATCCTCACGGATTTCAATCGCGAGCGCTCCCTGCCCAGCCGCCGGACAAATTACTTCCGGGCTGAAGTATTCGGTGATTTTCGAATGAAATCCCAGGCGGCGGACTCCCGCGGCGGCAAGGACCAATGCGTCTGAATCGCCACAGCTGAGCTTCGAGAAACGCGTGTCGATATTTCCCCGCATCAAAACGAAAGTGACGTCTGCTCGAATCCGGCGAAGCTGCGCCTGGCGCCGCGGGCTGCCAGTGGCAATTCGCGCGCCCGGGGGCAGCTCCGCATACGCCACGCCCTTTTGCGAAATGAGAACATCGCGCGGGTCTTCGCGTTCGGGCACGACTGCTACAAGTAGCCCGGCAGGCTGCTCGACAGGCATGTCCTTCAAACTGTGAACTGCCAAATCGATCTCGCCCGCGCGCAGAGCTTCCTCAATTTCCTTGATAAAAAGCCCTTTGGTTCCGGACTGAGAAAGGGACGCGCCGGCCAGTTGGTCGCCCGTTGTCTTGATGACCCGAGTTTCTACTTTGTGGCCCGCAGCCACCAGTTGTTGCTTGACCCAACCGGCTTGCCAGAGCGCCAACAAGCTGCCACGCGAGCCGATGACGATTTTCATTCGATCACGCCGAAGATTTTGCGTATTAACTGCACGAGGGCTCCCTGATCGGGTTGTCCGGCCCCGTGCTTGAGTTCGGTAATGGGCCCGTGCAGGATCTTATTCTGGATTCCACGGGTAAGCGACTCCACAGCTTCCCGCTGTTCGGGGCTCAGACTGGCCAATTTGCCCCGAAGGCGCTCGATTTCACCTTCGCGGATGTGATTCAAACGATCTTCAAGGGCTCGGATCGTGGGCACGACGTCTCGCGAGGCAAGCCGGCGCAAAAGTCGCTCGACTTCCTGGTCGACGATCTTTTCACCCCAGACCGCCTCCCGTTCGCGCTGCTTGCGATTGGCTTCCACGACCTGGCCGAGGTCGTCAATATCGTAAACAAAGGCGTTCTCGAGCTCATTGATGCTGGGCTCGACATTTCGCGGCACCGCGATATCCACGAAAAACATCGGGCGGTTTTTGCGAGCCGCGAGCCACTGCTCGGCCTGGCTGCGGTAGATGACGAAATGCGGCGCCGCCGTCGAACTGATAATGATATCGGCCTTCTCGATCTGATTGAAAAGCTCCTCAAATCGGATGGCGGTTCCTCGGAAGGCCTGGGCCAATTCCACTGCCCGCTCGTAGGTACGGTTACTGACGAAAATGGTGCTCGCGCCGCTGCGCAACAAATGACGGGCAGCCAGTTCGCTCATCTTTCCGGCGCCGATAACGAAAATCGTCTTGCCGTCCAGAGTGCCGAAGATTTTTCGGGCGAGTTCGACCGCGGCATAGGAGACTGAAACGGCGGTGGTTCCAATCGCCGTCTCGCGCCGGACGCGGCGGGCGACCGCCAGCGCCTGGTTAACCACTTCGTTCAGTGGTCCCTTCAGGGCGCCCACGCTGCGTGCCGTGGCGTAGGCGTTCTTCATTTGCCCCAAAACCTGCGGCTCACCCAGAATCATCGAATCCAAGCTCGATGCCACGCGGAAGAGATGCCGAATCACCTCTTCTTGCCGGTACCAGTAGAAGTATTGCTCAAAGGGCTTGAGGTCGCAGTGATGGTAATCGGTGAGAAAACTTCGGAGGAGAGATTCAGGCTCCACTTGCTCGGTGGTGCGGGTCACTACTTCCACGCGGTTGCAGGTGGAAAGGATGAGTCCCTCCTCGATTCCGTCGCGATGGATCAGGTCGGCAACGGCGGCGGGCAGGCGGTCGTCCTGGATATTCATCCGTTCCCGGACTTCCACCGGCGCCGTGCGATGATTGATTCCCACCAGGGCCAGGTTCATGGCATGTTGCTCAAATTTGGAAAGTATCCGTGCGGACCGCTCACGAAACTGATGCCAAGGAAAGTGACCATGACGAGCGCGAAGCCGACGATCGCCAGATACGATGCGCGCCGGCCGCTCCAGCTTCCGCTTGCGCGGGTGGCAAACAAGATCAGATAAATAAACCAAGTGACCAGCGCGGCCAGAATCTTGGGATCGAGCTCCCAGGGTCCCTTCCAGATACGGCTCGCCCACACAAAGCCCATCAGAAGCCCAAGGCTGAGCAGGGGAAGGCCGAACAAAAGCGAGCGGTAATAGAGCTTGTCGCAGACTTCGAGGGAGGGAAGCCGGTAATAGAACCCGCGCGGCCGCTTGGATTTCAATTCGCGTTCCTGAATGAGAAACATGACAGCGGCGACAAAGGTCAGAAAGAACCCAACGTAGCCGAGCAGAATGGCCAGAATGTGCACCAGCAGCCATCCGCTGCGAAACGCGGGCGATTCAAACGAGTGGCCGGGTTGAAGTGCAGCGATAAACGTCAGGGTAAAGACCAGGGGAAACACGAAGAGGCCCAGGGAAATGATCCGGTAGCGCAAGTAAACCAGAAAAAAGGCCAGCGCAGTTAGAAACGCGAAGAAGGAAAGGGCGCTGCGAACATCCGTCAGGGGCAGACGGTGAATCGCCGCAGCTCGAACCCCCAGCGCGCCAGCGTGCAGCAATAGGCCCAGTCCTAAAGCCACCAGCGAGGCCGACGAAAGCGAGGGTCGTCGTCGGATGACGGAGGGAACCGTCAAGAATGTGCCGACGCCGTAAAGAGCCAAGGCTGAGTAGAGTAGAGGTCCGTACATGAGATTCCTAGGAAATAATGGCCAACCCTCAAATTATAGCACCCCCGTAGTCGGGAGCCGGACTTGATGAGAAAGATCGCTTTTTGCTCGTACACTGAGAACTTGTGAGGGGGCGAAATTGTACGCCAGGTTTCCAGGTCATTTCGTGGGGGTTAACGCCTTGCAGGGATTGTCTACGATAAGGGTTTCCACATCTCTGGAAGTAGCGCCTGCTCGAAGCAATGCTGGCAGGAATTCAGCGATGAGCGTGGTGTATCCTCGAAAATCACCGCCGTCCGGCTCGCCAACGTGATACCAGCCGGCGTCTTGAGAAATCAGGACACGCTCCAGATTTCCCGCGCGCTTCATGTCCATGACCAGGTTAACGCATTGGGAAATTGTGTTGGGAGCGATGCCATCAAATTCCACCCAGGCGCCGAGGTCGGCAGCTTTTTTGTGAAGGGCCGGGTCAGGTTCATTCTGGGCATGAACCCAAATGAACGCGGAGGGCGAAACGCCCAAATCCTTCAGCAGAGCCAGTTGTGCCATGGCTGCGACCCCGTCACCCGTGTGCGATGCAATGACCAGGCCGGTCCGCTGATGGCAAAGCCCTGCAGCGTTAACGAGCTTGGCATCAATGGGTGACAGGGGACCGGAGTCCACACCGATTTTCATAATTCCCGGCTTGATGCCGGAAGGTGGAATCCCATCCTCTGCTTCTCGAATCCAGCGCCGCGCCAACTCTTCCGCCGACTCTCGATAGGCAAACTGCGGAACGTACTTATCCGCGGCGGCTCCGTAAATTCCGGTGTTGGTCAGGATATGCAAGCCACTTGCGCGCGAAAGTCGCAGCAAAAGATCCGGGTCGCGCCCCAGAAAAGCCGGCGTGCATTCAACCAATGTCTGGCAACCGGCGGCCACGAGTTCTTTCAGGTAGGGAAGGGCTTTGTCGAAGACTTGCCCGCGGTCATATCTCCCCGGCTGGACTTTGTCGGCGCCGATGAAATCCACCAAAACGTGTTCGTGCATCAGCGTCCGGCCCAGACGGTTCGAAGGGAGCGGTCCCCGCACCGTCGTAATCTGCCCGGATGCACGGTCACCTGGTTGGCCCCTTGCCCAGAGGAAGGGCAGAGAAGCCAGACCGGCGCAGCGGATGAATTCACGACGCCTCATGAGGTGAGTTTACACTTTCACCGTTAAATTGCGAGGATGCGGGAGGGCTCTTTGCAAAAATATGTGAGGCTCGATTGCATTACTTTTTCGAGAAAATTCTAGGGAGCAGATTATTCAACAGATCGTGAACGGTGAAGGGTTCGGCTGTCTTCACCGAAACCGACAGCAGCCGTCGAGGGTCGGGGTCAGCCCGCAAGGAATAAGGCATTCCTCCAAGAAGCCGCTGAAGGAACGTCTGGAACTCGGACTGAATGGCTTCGCGGGTTCCGTTGCGATCGGAAGTTAGAAGACGGTCATTGATGGAAATTTCCATCTCCTGCCCGCTAAAGCGAAGCTTTCCCTGCAGGCGGGCGTCTGATTCCAGCCGCTGGCATGCCGTCAAGGCAGCTCTCGACGCCTGCTCCAGGCGGTCCTGGTTGCTCCCGCCCAACACTGCCTTGCGATTGTAACGGACTCCCAGCCGGCTGTCAGTATTGTCGACGCTGTAGTTGGCCTCGTGGCCGATCAAAACCACACCCGGGCCTCCCTCGACGTGCCGATAGTCGGCAACGTCAAGCAAGAGCTCCTCACACACTCGATCCTGGATCCAACTGTGAAACACCGGTATGACCGGTTCGAGGTCGAGTTTCTCGGAGTCCTTGACTAGGAGCTTGACGTTGACGTGCTGAAATTCCATACGTGGCTGCTCATGAGCTCAGGCGTTTACCAGCGTTCCCATCCGGTTGTAGCAACTGTGCGAAGCCTCGATGAAAAGCTGGGCTTCTTCGATCAAGTGACGGGTCTTCTCCTCGTTTCGTGTAACTGTGGAGTTTCGGTGCGCGGCAAAGAAGTAGTGCGCGAATTTCCCACCCGCGAAGGGATCATTGAATTTTTGCGTGTCATGGAAGCGCCTGCGAAATTCCTCGACAATCTGGTCCGGGTCGTCAGCGATCAGCGCGTACTCAGTCTTGACGAGGGCTTTGGCGGCGCGCAGCATGGACTGATAGGCCTTCCGTCCGGCTTCATCCATTTCTCCGTTGTCCAGTGACACCTGCGCCTCGAAGACTTCTCTTTCGGCCGCGGCGAGTTCGAAGTCGGTCGGTGAGACGACTTCGCCCGCGCACTCGCCGACTCCCAGGTCGCCCAGACTGAATTCCCGCGGATCGTTCCAGTCCCTGAAAAAGGAGCGATCGGACGGGTCTGCAGGCGGTCGCGTAAGGTCTTCCAACATGTTTTTTAGTTCGGCCTTACCGATCCGCTTGATAAAGTCTCGGAAGTTTTCCCCGTTCTTTCGAGCGGCGGCGTACCGGTCGGTCAGCCGCATCACGACATCGGGAATGTTCTTGGAGGGAATCGCCATGACCGGCAGGCCGTAAGACCCTGCGTTATGGCCCCATTCTCCTCCCAACACAACCTGGAAGTGAGGCACCGCATAACCCGCCATCTTGCGGCTGACGCCGTAAAAACCCAGATCCGCCACGTGGTGCTGCCCGCAACTATTGAAGCAGCCGCTCACTTTGATGTGCAGGTTTTGAACCGCCTCGTCCAATTGATAGCTTTTGACGGCGAGGCGCTTCCGAAGTTCCGCGGCCAGACCGCGCGAAGAGGATATTCCGAGTTTGCAAGTATCCGTCCCCGGGCAGGTGGTGATATCCACGATGGTGCCCGCCCCGGGAGCCGCAAGCCCCGCGGCCTCCAAAGCCTGGTAAATCACGGGCAAATCGCACTGGCTCACCCAGCGAATGACGAAGTTCTGTTCCACAGTTGTTCTCAGCGTTTCTTTCGTGAAGCGGCGTGCAATGTCGGCCAGCGAGCGAAGCTGATTGGCGGTGATGTCACCCAGGGGAAGGGCAACCGTCACGACAACGTATCCCTCCTGCTTCTGGGGGCGAATATTGGTTTTCATCCAGCGCTGGAAGGGCTCAGAAACCACGGCGGGGATTTCGCCCGCCGGCCTGAGAGGCTCTTCCTGGAATTGCGTAGCCACTTCCGCGAATTCCTTCCACCTTGGGTCTGGAGGCAGATTCCTCCGTTCTTCCAGGACCAGTTCCTTGAACTTCTCAATCCCCATATCGTGCACGAGGAACTTAATCCTCGCCCGGTTGCGGTTTTTCTTTTCGCCATACTTCGTGAAGACTCTGGCAATTGCCTGCGCGAGCGGCAGAAGTTCTTCCGGTGGAACAAAGGAGTCGAACAATTTCGCCTGGTAAGGGACGGTGCCAAGCCCGCCGCCTACGTACATTTCGAAGCCGCGCTTTTCTATCCCGTTTTCGATCCGCTTGACGGCGATCAAGCCGAGGTCGTGCATGCTTGTAAGACCGCAGGCGTGCTGTGAGCACCCGCTGAAGGCCGGTTTGAACTTCCTGCCGAAGTTCTGGCAATCGGGATGGCCCAGCAGGAATTTGGACAGGGCACGAGAATAGGGAGTCACATCAAAGGCCTCATCCTGGCAAACGCCGGAATAGGGGCAAGAGGTAACATTGCGAACTGCGTTCCCGCAAGCTTCACGAGTGGTGATATTGACGGCGGCGAGCCGGCGCATCAGGGCCGGCGTATCATCGATATGGACGTAGTGGAGCTGGAAATCCTGCCGGGTGGTTACGTGGGCAATTCCGTCCGAATATTCTTCGGCCAGCTCTGCCAATGTTTCAAGCTGCTCGGCGTTGACGCCCCCACCGGGAATCTTGATGCGCTGCATTCCCGGGGCATCCCACAAGGTATTCGGTCCCTTGGTTGAAGCTCCCGACGGATAGGCGATTTCCTGGACTTCCTTGCCGTCGTGGCGTTGGCCGTTGTCATAGCGCTGGCCGTAGGCGCCCCTTCGAAGTCGAGTCTCCGCGAAGACGCGTTCTTCGAGCTTGCCTTGTTTCCTCAGGCTGATCTCCGACTCGAAGATATCAATTTCGCGGGCGAGGCTCTCCGGCAGTTTCTCGGCCAGATGTTCTTTCCAGAGTGAATTGGATGCCTTCATTTCAGGTGATCTCCAAAACAAAAAACCCACCGCCGGATGGTGATCCGACGGTGGGTTTGGATTAGACCGGTTGAATTAACTGACTAGCGGGCCTTTCCTCCACACGTCGGCGCATGCGCATGACAACAACACATGGCCATATCGTGATGGAGGTTCAATGCCATAAACCAAGTTCAAGATTAGTGCAAAGCGGCCAAAATGTCAAAGGGAATTTACTCTTCAGGACGATAATGCAGCCGGGCGACCCATTGTAGTCAGCTCCACGGACGGTCGCCCGGCGGGGGGCCAGTCCGCTCAACAATTCCTTACGTGCGAAGCCTGCGGCATCCCCGACCGAATGTTTGAATGACTGACCTCATTGAATACACCCGCTCGGCCGATTGTAATATAGAAAGTTTTTGATCAAGCATCCGGAGAATATGAGCCAGGAGCCATCCACCGATGGGCGTATTAAGCGGCGCACCGAGCGTGTCCTAATCCAGGTACCCATCGCCGTTAAAGGAACTGACACGGAGGGAAGAGCGTTCCGTGAAGAGACCCGCACGATTGTCATCAACCGAAACGGCGCGCGCGTCTGTTTGAGGGCCACAGTCCGCCCCAATGAGCGGATTACGATCATAAACCTGCAAAACCAGTTGTCTTGTCCTTTCCGCGTGGTCATCCAGCTCCAGAAGTCGTTGAGCGGCCAACCAGAATGGGGTGTCGAGTGTCTCAAGCCTGAAATCAATTTCTGGGGGATTCTCTTCCCTGAGCAGTCGGCGCCGCTGGCGAAAGAGGAAAGCGTCGATGCGCTGCTCGAGTGCAGGGTTTGCAAATCTCGGGAACTGGCGCGACTTCCTCTTACGGATTATCGGTCGCTGGTCGCGCAATCCCTCTTGAGTCGCCACTGCGCGAAGTGTGACGACTCGACAGAATGGGAATTCGGGTTTGTCGAAGAAGAAGCAGAGACTAGCCCGCAGGCAACCAGCGAGGGCGGCGTGAGTCCACCAGCCTCCGGAGGCGCAGAACGCCGTC
>CAYZVR010000068.1:13201-14939 GCA_964481715.1 uncultured Acidobacteriota bacterium
CGAAGCTGCCGGTGCGCATACGCTTGGAAGATGGCCAGGAAGAGATCACGCGCACGGAAAATCTCTCAAAGACCGGAGTCTGCTTTTATTCCGGACTAAAGCTTGAAAAAGGCGCGACAATTCGGCTAAGCGTGGGAGCATCCCTGGACGCGCCCGGAACGGAAATTGCGGCGAAAATCATGTGGGCCAGGGCGACGGGCGGAGAGGAGCACTTCCTTTACGGAGTACACCTGTCGGACAACCCGTAGATACCGAGGTTGCCATCATTTCTGGCGCACGGCTTCGAGCTTGGAGGCCGGCACGAGAAGTCGCTGGAGCCGGTGCTGAGCGTCAACCCAAAAGTCAATCTGCGCGTTATCGCTAAGCATCACCAGGTGCCGCAATTCCTGCTTTTGTCCTCGCAGGTCCACATTCTCCAGTCCGGCATCCTGCAAGGTGAGCATGCCGGGAACCGCGTCCTGGGGAATGTACGCCTGGAAGGCCTGCTTCCCGCCGGAAGTCCTGGCGTAGCGATAAGCAAGCAACTGGTAATGGCAGATGACGTTGTTGTCGAGCACCACCAGGTCTTTGGGGAGTTGGAACTCTCGGATGTCGTCTTTATCGTCGGGCAGGTGGAGCTGGCTCCTCACCAGCTCCCCCGTAAAATCCACTAAGAGACTGTAAGGCTTCGACCCTTTCAGCGACCACACGTACTTGGTGGGATTGAGGTCCATATCCAGAACCAGTTTGGGGAAGGTCTCTACCGGATTCGCGTGGCCCGTTTCCTGCTCGCGAAGCTGGATTTCCGCCTCCGCTTCGATCGTGCCCTGCACGGAGCGAATGCGGAAAGTTTCGGTTCCGTAATTGTGGCCGGCGAGAGAGAGCACAAAAGTCCCTTCGTCATCCAGGCCACCGGTGGACGGTTCGGCAGGAGGATTCTGGGCGCCGCGTACAGACATGGCGCCGAGGAGCAAAAGGGCAGCTCCATTCAAGAGTGTCGAAAGGGAAGGTGCCGGTCGGTGCAGAGGACCCTCCTTGTTTAGAAAACTGGGAGCCGCAGGATCTGGTCCACGATTTCCTGTGGCGCAAAGCCTGCCGTCATGATTCGGAAATCCGCCTGCTGGTAAAACTGCAAGCGGTAATCATAAAGCTCGCGGAAGCTCGCGGCATCGCGGAAGAGCGGGCGAGTCGTCAGCCCAACGCAGCGCCGTTCGAGCTCTTCAACCGGACAGTCGAGCCAAATGGTTGCCCCACCGGTCGCGCGGATGAAATCCAAATTTGCCTTCTGAGCAACCGTTCCTCCACCCAGGGCTATCACCGCGGGCTGAGTTTTCGAGATTTCGGTCAGCGCGGCGTGCTCGATCTCGCGGAAGAACGGCTCGCCGGCGCTTTCGAAAATCTCGCGGATGCTCATTCCCCGGCCGGCCTCGATCGTCGTGTCCAGGTCAATAAACGGCCAGCCCATTTGGCGCCCGAGCAAAGCTCCGATGGTGGTCTTCCCGCTGCCCATAAAACCCAAAAGGTAAATCAATTGTTTCCGATGACGAATCATGGCTTCGGCAATTCCGCCGGTTCCGGGCGCGGATGGATATTATAGAGGGGAGGCGACGATTTCCAAATTGAAATTCTCGGGCGCCCACGTGTAACTCCCTCACTCGTTGTCCATGCGGCCTATGGCGCGACGGCGCGGTTGGCCGCCGCTGGGCGGTTGTCCGCTCCCATAGCAATTTTCCGCTTCGTATTAGGTTCGTTTTAGGTT
>CAYZVR010000069.1:0-12832 GCA_964481715.1 uncultured Acidobacteriota bacterium
CCCACCAGTGCGGCTGCGGCAGGACGCCGCGGTTCACCATGGCGAACCAGTAGTGCCGCCACAGGTCAACATCAATGGTGATCCAGTCGCGGTAGTTGCGCACTGGCTTGGGATAGAGCATCAGCGCGCCGTTCGCGCCCGCGCCGATCGAGTAGGCGGAAAGGCCCGTCTTTTCGACTGTCCGTTGGTAACCGTCCACCAGCTTCCGGTTCAGGCGATTGAGGTGTTCGTAAGCTTCGGATGTCAGGACTTCGCGAAACGTCGCAAGGCCCGCCGCCATGACCACGGGATTGGTGTTATAGGTGCCGGCGTGGAAGACCTTGTGTTCCGCGATGGCGTCCATGATTTCCTTCCGCGCCGCGAACGCCGCCAAAGGAAACCCGCCTCCGATGGACTTGGCCAGGCAGACGAGATCCGGTTTCACGTTGAAAAATTCGCAGGCTCCGCCGCGGGCGAGTTTGGCGCCCGTCTTGACCTCATCAAAAATCAGAAAAGCTCCGTGGCGGGTGCACAGCTCGCGCAGGCCCTGGTGGTATCCCTTGTCGGGCATGCAGATGCCCACGTTCATCATGATCGGCTCGACGATGACCGCAGCAATCTCTTTGGGATGTTGCGCAAATAGTCGCTCGACCGCCGCGAGGTCATTGAAGGGGGCGACGAGGGTAGCCTGGTATGCGCCCTTGGGTATGCCGGCGCTGGCGGGTACTTGATGAGGCGCCGAAGCGTCACCGTATTGGTCGGGCTTGGGTTTGACGCTCACCATGGCCGAATCGTGGACGCCGTGGTAACCGCCTTCCATTTTGATGATAAGCTCGCGTCCGGTCACCCCGCGCGCCAGACGAATGGCGTGCATGGTGGCTTCTGTGCCGCTGTTCGCAAAGCGCACCTGTTCCACGGGGAAACGGTGGCAAATCTCTTCGGCCAGCTCGAACTCGAGCTCGTGAGGCATGCCGAACATCGTCCCGGTGTGCAAGCGGGCTTCGACAGCGCGCATGACGGCGGGATGACAATGCCCGGCCATCAGCGCGCCGAAGCAAAGGTTGAAGTCAATGTACTCATTGCCGTCAAGGTCACGCACCCGCCCGCCCTGTCCCTCGCGGATGAAGATCGGGTAGGGCTCATAGCTCCGAAAGTTACTGGCCACACCCAGCGGCAAACGGGGAGCCGCTTTTCGGAGAGCTTCGCGGGAGCGCGGAGTGCGTTTTTCGTAACTTCGAATTTCCTTCTCGAGTTCTGCGTGCATCGAAATCCTTCCCAAGAGCTCGGCCTCGCGATCCCGTAACCGTTCGCTGAGGATTCGAGAGTCGTGCTAAAAGTTCAATTTCAGCGCGAACTGAATCAACCGGGGATCGCGTACCCGTTTGACCGTTCCAAACTCATCGCCGTCGGTGATATCTCCGTCCGGGTTCAAAAACTGGGCGCGGTTAAAGATGTTGAAGAACTCCGCCCGAAACTGCATCTTCACGCGCTCGGTGATGGAAGTTTCCTTGAGTAACGCCATGTCGAAATTCTGGATGGGTGGCCCGCAGCAAAGGGTGCGCGGAGAACTCCCGATTGTTCCCAGGGCCGGCTCGCCGAAGAGTGACGTGTCAAAGCTCCGATTGTCAGGATTACGGGGGTTCACGGTGCGGAAGGGCTGAAGGAGATCGGGTTCTCCCGGAAGCACAAAGTCGAAGCTGTTTTGCAATTCGATGTCGTCCTCGGAGGTGATGCGGACAGGGAAACCGCTCTGGAAAGTGGTGATGCCGGAAACCGCCCAGCCGTTTGCCAGCTTCCCTGCCACTCCGTGAAGTTGAGGAACCGGCAGCTCCCAGTAGTAGCTGAAGACGAAGCGGTGCTTGGAATTAAACTGAGACAACGAGTAGCTGCGGCTGAAATCGCTCGGGTTCAGGATGTCCTCGAAACTGGAGCCCCAGTCAAAGGACTTGCTCCAAGTGTAAGCGCCCGTGAATTGCAGCCCCTTGGAAAAGCGCTTTTCGACGAGGAGTTGAAACGAGTTGTAGTTGGAATTGGCGATGGTGTCCTGCGTAAAGATGCTGGAAAGCGGCGGAATGCCGTCCGGCGCGCACCCCTTCCCCGTGGTCGGCTCGCAAAGGGGCGAGGAGAAGGGCCGCAAACCCACCAAAGTGATGTCCGTGGGGTTGGGGCCGGTGACCGAAGAAACTGAACCGTAGGGAAGGTTCAACGTGACTCCGGCAGGAATCGTCCCCGCCGGGATGAAGAACGAACTGTCGGCAAAAAACGGCCCGCAGGAAAGATCCCCATTGCCCGTCAGTTCCGCGATGTTTTCGAGATCCAGGCACGTTTGTGCGTTCCCGGGGTTCAGATCGCGCGAGATAAACAGCCGGTGGCCTTGCGACCCGACGTAAGCGACTTGCAGAACCAGGTCCTTCATTATTTCACGCTGAATCGTCAGGTTGTACTGTTCCGCATATTGCGAGCGCTGTTTGGGCTGGAATTGGCCGAACAGGAGAATCGGCCGGAACAATGACCAATCCACCGGCTGTCCAGGCTGGGGGTTGAGAATTCCCGAAAATGGGTTCGGAAAAACTGTCCCGTCCTGGCCCAGGAAGGGAGTGTTGAAAAGGTTGTTCGCAACGAAGGTGCTTCCGCCAAAGGGCGGCTCGGCGCTGAACTGTTCCAGGATGAGCTGTTCCACCGGGTTGTAGAATAGTCCGAAGCCCGCGCGGATGCTGGTTTTGCCTGAGTCGTCCGGGCTCCAGGCGATCCCGATGCGCGGGGCAAAAGACTTCTTATAGGTCTGCGTCAGGCCGGGAGGAACGCCTTGATCTCCCGGAACGACCAGCCCCTGCGGAAAGACGGATTCGCCCGCGCTGCCCGGCCCGCAATCGGTTGTCCCGAAATCCTGAATAAGCGGGTTAGCGGTCGCGGCAGGGATGGATGCGCCCAATTGGCACGGGAAGAGGGTCGTGGCCTGTCCCGGCCGGAACGTCTGAACGCGATTGAATTTGTCGTGGAGGGGTGTATTCAGCTCCCAGCGAATGCCGTAATTCAAAGTCAAATTCGGCCGGATTTTCCAACTGTCCTGACCGTAGAGGTAGTAGGAAGTGCTGCGAACCGCTTCAAGCTGCGCCGCGCCCTGCAGGAAATCATCCGGCAGGCCGAGCAGGTAATTGGGGAGCAGACTTTGGTTGTCCGATTCTACAAACCCGGGATCGTTTGGTCCGCCGCCAAAAAAATCGAATGTGCCGTTAACGTCAAAAAACAGAAACTGGTTAAATTGCTGGCGTCGAAAATCCCCGCCGAACTTCAGGGTGTGTTTTCCCATCACTTTGGTGAAGTTGTCGGCCAACTGGTAGGTGTTTCCGACCTGAGGCAACTCACCCTCGAAATTGTTTCCGATGTTGAAACTGCCAGAAATGGCGATGAAGGGGACTCCTTCGCGATCGGGTCCCAAGCCTGGGGTGATGCCAAGTCGAGGGTTGTTTGAGTCGGAAAAACATGGGGCCGGTGGGACGGAAGGCCCGCACGAGTCCTGAATAAGACTGGTATTCAATGGATGGTTGAAAGTCTTTTGGCCTTGCCGAAAGAAGGTGGCGCGGAATTCGTTGACGGTGGTGGGGTTGATGATCCACGTATGGCTCGCGTTCGCCTGCTGGTAGCGGTCCTTGAACGCGGATCCAAACCCGGGGACATTCGCCCCGCCGGCCTGCAAGCGCGAGAACGGTTGCAAGGTGTTATCGTCGGTGAAATAGTAATAAACGCTGATCTGGTGCCGGTCATTGATTCTGTGATCGGTCCGTATAGTGAACTGGTCGAAACGAGTGCTGGAAACAGGAATCGTTTGCAGTTGGTCCGCCCCGCGGTTCGCCAAAGGAACAAAGTTGTCCAGAAGAGCCTTCGCGGTGGGGTCGAAGCATTCGGGGGGGATAATGTTGTTGGGGAAGATAGAGGCATAATCCGTGCCGGGGGCGATCGGAGCGCCGCCCTGGTTGGCCACGGCAGTGGCACAGCCCGGCCGGGCGTTAAACAAATCTGCGACCGTCTGATCGGACAGGGTGCCCGTAAAACCCGGGTTGGAGCCGCCGGAAAAGTCGCCGATTCGTTCCGCGGCGCTGGGTACGGTGACCACTTCGGAAGGCGTGCCCTGGCGGATACGCCGGCCCTCGTAAGAGGCAAAGAAAAAGTGGCGATCCTTGCGGATGGGACCTCCGATGGTAGACCCGAATTGGTTCATTTTGAAATCGGCACGGTCAGCATCGAAAAACCCCCGGGCGTTCAGGACCCGGTTGCGGAGAAATTCGTAAGCGCTCCCGTGGAACTGGTTGGTTCCGGACTTGGTGACCACGTTGACAACGGACCCGGAGTTGCGGCCGAATTCGGCGTCGAACGTGTTGGTCAGGACGCGAAATTCCTGGATGGTGTCCGGGGAAGGCTGCACGGCGGGCAAATTAATGAGCTGGTCGTTGGCATCACCGCCGTTCACCATGAAGTTATTGGAGCGGCCACGGCCGCCGTTTACTGAAACCACGCCCGCGCGGTCGCTCCCTAGGAAAAGGTCCGAACCAAGCTGGGAAGATACTCCCGGCTGAAGCTGGAGCAACTGGTAAGTATCGCGCTCATTGAGGGGCAACTGGCTGACGCGCAGGGCGCCTTCCACGACGCCCAGTTGAGTGCTGGTGGTTTCAACAAGTGGCGCCTCCGCTGTCGTCGTGATCACTTGTGTGATCTCACCCAACTCCAGCCCCACGTTGATGACAATGACGTGGCCCAGGGAAACATCAATGTCTTTTTGAAGGTATGTCTTGAAGCCTTTCGTTTCGACTTCAAGTGTGTAATGGCCGACCGCCAGAGCGGGAAAATCATAATCTCCTGACCCATTGGTCTCATTGGACCGCGTCACGCCAGTTTCCTGAAGTGTCACGGTGACTTTGGCGCCGGCCACCACCAGGCCGGAAGGGTCCTTGACCGAACCTCGAATGGTTCCCGTAGTTTGACCGAAAGCGCCGCTGGCGAGGACGAACGCACCAAAGGCCACGGAAAAAGCCCGAACCAAAGTCCCGAGCTTCATTTTTTCCCTCCTCGGTAAAGCAGCCCCCCGACAGGAGCTGACTGGCGTGCCGCGATTTTTGTTCTTGCGACCCGGCCTCAAACTCTACTAGAATTCGGCAAGCTTAGAAAAAAGGCCGGGGCTTGTCAAGCGAAAAGGGTTACGGCTCAGCCACGTCATGATTCTGGTTGCATTGCCAGGAGGCCGAATTCGCGACACCCCCTCAAAAGGATTCCGTTCAGCCCGTCGGGGCGTCCGAACGCTGCCCAGGCGACATCAAGGGAGCTTCTGCGCCAGGTGAGGGAAACGGCCCCAATATGAGCGTTCAAGAGCTTCAGAACTACGTCGGCGGTCTCTGGGCGGCGACCGCATCCAGCGAACTCCTTCCCGTAATCAATCCTGCGACTTCCGAGGTGTTGGCACGCGTGCCGCTTTCAACCGCAGCGGAAGTGGACCGGGCTGCCCAGGCGGCGCTCGCGGCCTTTCCGGCATGGCGGGAGACTCCGCCGGAAGAGCGCATCCAGTATCTCTTCAAGCTAAAAAATTTGCTGGAAGAGCACCTGGACGATCTGGCCCGCACCATCACCGACGAGTGCGGCAAGACGTACAACGAAGCGGCCGGTGAATTGCGCCGCGCGATTGAAAACGTCGAAGTCGCTTGCGGCATTCCTCTGCTGATGCAGGGCTACAACAGCGAAGACATCGCCCGCGGCATTGATGAGATCATGTTCCGCCAGCCACTCGGGGTTGTGGCGGCGATTACACCCTTCAACTTTCCGGGGATGATTCCCTTCTGGTTCCTGCCCTACGCTATCGCATGCGGAAACACCTTTATTCTGAAACCCTCCGAGAGAGTCCCCCTGACCGCCGCGAAGTTGTTCCGGCTTCTCGAAGAGACGCACCTTCCCGCGGGAGTTGTCAACTTGGTGCACGGAAGCAAAGAAACGGTAGACGCGCTGCTCGACCATCCTGTCGTGCGCGCCATTAGCTTTGTGGGATCATCGGCCGTGGCGAGGATGGTCTATTCCCGGGCGGCGGCGAGCGGAAAACGTGCTCAGTGCCAGGGGGGCGCCAAGAATCCGGTGATCGTCATGCCGGACGCCGACCTGGTAACGGCCACACAGATCATCGCGGAATCCGCCTTCGGGTGCGCGGGGCAGAGGTGCCTGGCGGTTTCCCTGGCGGTAACCGTTGACGAGGCGCGCAAACCGTTTACAGAGTCTATCGCCGAGGCGGCCCGCTCCCGCGTCGTAGGCTACGGCCTGGACGAGGGCGTGCAAATGGGGCCGGTGATCACCCCGCAGAGTAAGGAACGCGTCGAAGGTTTGATCGAGACCGGAATTCGCGAAGGTGGAAAGGTAGTGGTTGACGGGCGGCACGCGCGCATCCCGCGCTACGAGAGTGGGAACTTCATTCGGCCCACCGTGCTCGAGGACGTCCCGCCCGCAGGCACCGTCGCGCGAACGGAAATCTTCGGCCCAGTGCTGAGCCTGGTTCACGTCCCGAATTTGGAGGCGGCCATAGACCTCGTGAATCGCTCGAACTACGGTAACATGGCGTGCCTGTTCACTTCGAGCGGCGCAGCGGCGCGCCAGTTCCGCTACAAGGCGCAGGCGGGCAACATCGGCATCAACCTGGGCGTAGCGGCCCCCATGGCGTTTTTCCCTTTCAGCGGAGCGAAGGAGAGCTTTTTTGGAGATTTACACAGCCAGGGCCGGGACGCGGTTGAGTTTTATACTGAAAAGAGGGTGGTCATCGAACGCTGGCCGAAAGATTGGTCGCGGAAGTTCTAGGCAGAAATCTTGCTAGAGCGCAGGGCCACGATCGTTGGTCCGGAGCAATGGGAAAATGCTAAGCAGCCGGGAATCAGACAAGAAAAGTGCGACCGCACGCAAAGCCCTTTTGAAAATCGGCGATGTGGCTCGTCTGGTCGGTGTATCCGCGTCTGTGCTGCGCTCCTGGGAAAACCTGGGCCTGCTCCACCCCAAGCGAACTAACAGCCGCTATCGGCTTTACAACGTTGAGGACGTCCGAATTTTGAAGCGGGCGCGCTTTCTTCGCCGCATCCGCGGCCTCAATCCCCCTGCCATTGTCCACCTGCTCAAGAGCCAGGGAAAGTTGCTGACCGCGCGGCCGACCGGGACGGCCTCTCGGGGCACGCCCGCGCTGGGGAGGCGGTTAAGACGGATGCGCTTGCAGCGCGGATTGTCGCTGGCCGCCGTGGCGGCTGCCACGGATGTCTCGGTGGCTTTTCTGAGCGCGCTGGAACGCGCTCACACCAGCGCCTCCGTCGCGACGCTCCGCCGCCTCGCTCGATTCTACGGTCTCAACGTGCTGGACTTTTTCAACCCTTCGCAGGCAAACCCGCATCTTGTCCGGCCGAAGGAGCGGAAACTCCTGGAGGCGGGCCCGGGCGTCGGTATGGAGCTTCTGGCGTGGGGCAACGCCATCATGGAGCCGCACCTGTTTCGGATCAAACCCGGCTCGGGAAGCGGTGAATCCTACTCGCACGAGGGCGAAGAGTTCCTTTACATTCTGCGCGGCCAGCTCGAGATTTCGCTCGACGAGGGAAAAGAATTCCGGCTGAAATCGGGCGACAGCTTCTATTTCGAAAGCAGCACGCCGCATCGCTGGTTAAATCCCGGGAAGAACGAAACCTGCGTGCTCTGGGTCAACACCCCGCCGACGTTCTAAGCGCACGGCCTCGCCGTGGATGAGTGAAGTTGGGAGGAATACCGTGAAAAGGCTTTTGCCGGTCCTGGCGCTGCTTTCAGCCGTGATTCTGAGTTCCTGCGGCAAAAAGACGCCCACGCTCAACCTGCTCGTTTGGGAAGGCTATGCCGACCCGTCGTTCGTCCGCGCCTTCGAAGAGTCTCATCACTGCAAGGTTACGGCGTCTTACATGGGCTCGAGTGACGAGCTGGTGGCCAAGCTGCGCGGCGGAAGCGCCAGCACCTACGATGTGATTTCGCCCTCGAGCGACGTTGCGACCATGCTGTCCAAATCGGGTCTGGTGGCGCCGTTGGATCTTTCCAGGATCCAATCTTATCCAGACCTCGCGCCGCAATTAACTTCCCTGCCGCTCGTTAAGGCTGACGGAAAAGTTTACGGAGTTCCGTTCACCTGGGGACCCAACCCGCTGATTTACGATACGACGGTTTTCCCCAAGCCTCCCGAAAGCTGGGCAGTTTTTTGGGACCCGAAGTATCGCGGCAAGATTTCGGTGTGGGACGACCTCTCCACCGTCTACATGGCGGCGCAAGTACTCGAGTACGATAAACCCGACCCAAGCCATCTTTACAACCTGAGCGACGAAGAGCTCGAAAAGGTGAAAGCCAAGTTGATTGAGCTCAAACCCAACGTGCGCAAAATCTGGTCAACGGGCGGCGAGCTCACGAACCTCTTCGAGAACCACGAGGTCGTGGCGGCCATGGGGTGGCCGCTCATGACCAACCAGCTCCGCAAGCTGAAATTTCCAGCCGGCGAGACGATTCCAAAGGAAAACACCACCGGATGGATCGACCACTTGATGATCACCGCGGCGAGCCAGGAAAAAGACCTGGCCTATCAGTTCCTGGCGTATATGGTGGAGTCCAAAACGCAGAAATCGGTCACGGATGTCACCGGCTACACTCCGGCGAACCCCAAGGCCGCCGATTTCATGACCGCCGAAGAGAAAAAGAACCTGCACCTCGACGATGTAATCAATTATCAGAAGCGAATTTACTTCTGGGAGAACGTGCCGCGTCGCGCCAAATACAACGAAATCTGGAACGAGGTCAAAGCCGCGCAATAAAGGGTGAAGTGTAATGGCAGTCCTTCTTCACTCCGCGCTTCAGCCCTTACATTTTAGCCATACCGCGCCCCCGACTTCGCGATGACCCAGCCCGCACAAACTTCGGAGAGGGCTAACGCACCCAGGGAGCTTGCGCCCTTGCTTACGCTCCGTGCCGTTACCAAGCGCTTTGGCTCGACGCCTGTCCTGCGGGAAATATCGCTGGACGTTTCGCAAGGCGAATTCCTTACCATCCTGGGAGCGAGCGGTTCGGGCAAAACCACCTTGCTCAGGCTCATCGCGGGTTTCGAGCAATTGGATTCGGGTGAGATCTGGATGGCAGGCGAGCGGCTGGACCCGCTCCCGCCCTACCGCCGCCGTGTGAATACGGTCTTCCAGCAATACGCTCTTTTCCCGCACCTTTCGGTCTTTGAAAACGTGGCCTACGGCCTGCGCGTCCAAAAGGAACAGAAGCTCTCTTCGCAAGAAATATCCCGGCGCGTTGGAGATGCCCTGGCACTGGTCAAGATGAGCGAGTTCGCCGGGCGGCCGCCCGCACAGCTCAGCGGCGGCCAGCAACAGCGCGTGGCACTGGCGAGGGCGCTCGTCAAGCGTCCGCAATTGCTCCTGCTCGACGAGCCACTGTCGGCGCTCGACGCCAACCTGCGCCGCGAGATGCAGCTCGAGCTGAAATCGCTGCAGCGGGAAGTCGGCATCTCATTCCTCTTCGTGACTCACGACCAGGAAGAGGCCATGGCCCTTTCGGACCGCATCGCGCTCCTGCGTGCGGGCGAGCTTGAGCAGGTGGCGAGCCCGCGCGAGATTTACAACCGGCCTGCCACGGCGTATACCGCTGAGTTCGTCGGCCAGACGAACCTCTTGCGAGGCACGGTCGAAAACGGCAAGGCGCGCTCGGGAGAGTTCATGTGGACGTGTGACGGCGATCGAGGTCCCGCGACTTTTTCCTTGCGGCCGGAAAACATTCGCCTTGTCGCGGGACCGGAGGCTGCGGCATCGCAGAGTCCTGCGGGACTTCTGAACGCGTGCGGTGCACAGCCGGTGCGATTCGTCGCCGAGGTCCGCCGCCAGGTCTTCGGCGGAGCCACGGACCTGCTGGAGCTGGCCTGCCGGGACGGGCGAATTCTTCTCGCGAGAATAGCGGCCCGCGGAGAACTTCGCGGCGAGCAGGCATTCAAGTTTTCCGCGTCAGACGTGGTCCGCGTGCGAGAAAGCACACCCTAGAGAAAGAGGGCGCCTGGCGGCCAGCCGCCATGGGAGTTGGTATGTATTCGCGTCGCTACAAAATTGTCGTCGCCGTCCCGCCGCTCGCCTGGGTGACGGTTTTCCTTCTTGTCCCTTACGCGCTGCTGTTTTGCTTCAGCTTCTGGACGGTCTCCGCGCAAACCATCGTCCACCACTGGAACCTCGGCAATTATTTCGAACTCGCGCGCAACGCGATGTACTCGCAGGTTCTCTTTCGCTCCATGCGCATCGCCGGAGAAGTCACAGTGCTCGCGCTCGTGCTGGGATATCCGCTGGCATACTTCCTTTCCTTTCACACCCCCAAAAGAAAGGACCTCTTTTATCAGCTCGTCATCATCCCGCTTTGGGTCAGTTATCTGGTGCGAGCCTACGCGTGGAAAACCATTCTCGGAACCGACGGCGTGTTGAACACGCTACTGCAATTTTTCCACGTCACCCAGCAGCCGGTCGAATCTTTGCTTTACAGCCCCTTTGCGGTGGTGTTGACGCTGACCCACATCTATACGCCGTTCGTCTTCCTGCCCATTTACGCGTCGCTCGAACACATCCCGAGGAATCTCGTGGAAGCGTCTCACGACTTGGGAGCGCCGCCGGGACGGACGTTTTGGAGAGTGATCCTTCCGCTTTCGCTCCCGGGGGTACTGGCGGGCGCGACTTTCGCGTTCGTGTTGAGCCTGGGAGATTTCCTTGCGCCGCTGCTTTTGGGCGGCCCCGGCGGGCTCATGATTTCAAACGTCGTGGTCAGCCTTTTTGGCGCGGCGTACAACTGGCCGCTCGGCGCGGCCATTTCGCTTTCGATGCTATTGCTGGTAGTCCTGGTCCTCGAGCTGGTGGGACGGCTCGAGAAGAGAATGAGCTTTTCATGAACGCTGCTTCTTCGATTTACCGCGGCTCGCGATGGCTGGGCGTTTACGCCGCAGCGGTTTTTGCGTTTCTCTATCTGCCCATTGTGGTGCTCATCGTTTATTCCTTTAACGGAGAGAGCGTGGGAGGGTTTCCTCCGCGCAACCTGACCTTTCACTGGTACCGGATGCTCGCCTCGGACGAGGCCATCTGGAATTCCCTGCTGAACAGCGCCGTGGTGGCATCGATCGCCACCGGGCTGGCCCTGGCGTTCGGCCTGCCGGCGGCGCTGGCCCTCGATCGCGCATCGTTTCCGGGAAAGACAATCTTCCGGCGCCTCGTGCTGCTACCGCTCATTTTGCCCGGAATCATCACCGGACTTTCGCTGCTCATGCTGTTTGTGGCGGCAGGTATGAACCTGAGCCTGATAACCATCACGCTCGGGCACGGCACAGCGCTGATTTCGGTGGCCACCACGGAAATTTTCGCCGCTTTGCAAAAGGCTGACCGGGCGCAGGAAGAAGCGTCGCTCGATCTGGGCGCCAACTACTGGCAAACTTTCTGGCGTGTTACCATCCCCAATCTGCGCCTGCCCATCATCGGGGCGGCGCTCCTGATCTTCACGCTTTCCATGGACGAAATCGCCGTGAGCTTTTTCCTGATCGGCCGCGAGAATACCCTGTCGCTTGAAATCTGGTCGCGGATGCGGCGGGGGATTACGCCGGAGATTAACGCCATCTCCACGGTTATTTTTGTTTTTTCACTCGTCACCATTCTTCTCTGGTACCGGCTGCGAACGCGCGGCCAGGGCGCGGCGCAGGAAGCTGCGATTGACTTGTAAAGGTGTGCTTCCGAGTGAACGAAATTTCTGCCGGGAAAGTCGCCGCTTGATTCGCTGATACGACGATCAAAGAGGGGGCTTGAAATGGATCAGGATCGAAGAAACTTCATCAAATTTATTGTGGCGGGGTCTGTCGCGGCGGGATGTCCGATTGATCTCGCTCTAGTGGCGTCGCCGGCGAGCAGGCCGGAAGTGGACGGCGAGCACAACGAAATTTGCCATGAGATTCGCGATGGCCATACCTTTCCGCGGCAGGCCGCGACAAAGCATTTCGACGTCATCGTGGTGGGCGGCGGAGTGAGCGGCCTGACGGCTGCCCATCTCCTCGGCGATAAGAATTTTCTCCTGCTTGAAAAAGAACTGCACTGGGGCGGAAACGCCTACCTCGAAGAATACGACGGCCAGGCTTTTGCGACCGGCACGGCCTTCACCGAAATGAGTGAGAGACCCGCCATCGAAATGGTTCAAGAGCTAGGACTCAAGCTGCTTCCCATTGACAACCCCGACGGATCGATCCTCAAGAGCGAATTCATTCCCGATACCTGGCGCGACGGGCTTGACCACCTTCCTTATTCCGACGGCGTGCGCGAGAGTTTCAAGAAATTCCGCCGCGACCTGCTGGCCATTCCGATGAAAGGCCACGAGGAGGAGCTCGACGGGCAGCCGTTCTCGAAGTACTTCGAGGGCTACGCCCCGGAGGTCAAGGAATGGTGGGATGCTTACGGCCCTTCCAACTGGGGCGCGCGCACCGATGAAACTTCCGCCATGATCGGCATCCGCGAGTTGCAGAATATTGGAGGCGACGCCAAAGACGAACGCGTGACGTGGCCGGGAGGATTGGGCGCAATCACCAAACGTCTGTCGGAGCGATTGCTCGCCAAGCACCGCGAGCGGGCGCTTACCGGCGCCACGATCGTTGCGGTCGAAGAGGAAAAGCACCAGGCGCGCGTGACCTACATCCGCCACGGGCGCGTGCATGCAGCGTCCGCGAAAGCTGTGATTATGGCCACGCCCAAGTTTATTACCTGGCGCCTGGTACCGGGGCTGCCCGCTGCGCAGCAAGAGGCCATGCAGACGATGCGCACCATTCCCTACCCAG
>CAYZVR010000069.1:12842-14530 GCA_964481715.1 uncultured Acidobacteriota bacterium
GTGGTGAATCTGATTTTTGACAAGCCGGTGTTCAACAAAGGCTACGACACCTGGTGTCCCGGCAATACTTTCACCGATTTCATCGTGGCCGACTGGACGGTGCGCAACGAGCCCAACTATCGCCAGAAGCACAACATCCTTACTTTTTATACTCCACTCGCCGCGACCGAGCGCGCACTACTCTTGACCGAAGAGGGCAGCCGCCAGGTCGCCTCGAACGTCCTGCGCGACTTCCAGAAACTTTTTCCCGGCTCCAATGTTGACCCGGTGGAGGTTCGAATCTATCGCCGCGGACATCCGATGTACATGTCCGCGCCCGGCAACTTCACCCGAATCCAACCGCTCACACGGCAACCCATGGAGCGCATCTTTTTTGCCAATACCGATTCCGAAGGTCCCGTCTCAACCTCCTCGACTGGCATCGCCGCGGCCCGTCGCGCTGTGCATGAGGTGGAAAACCTTCTGGCTGGAAAACCCACGACCCAGGGGGCCCTGGCAGCGAGCTTTCTCAAATCCTAATGGCAGGGACGAGTCGCGTCTCAGCGCCGGATCATCAAGAAGGAATGGAGAATGTGGCCGGGGATGAAGACGAAGTTAGGATGGGAGCGCCACCGCGCGCAAATTTCCGATGGTCTCTGGGGTGAAGTCAAGGATAAAAATGCAGATGGGTGGACTCTTCAAAAACGGTTTTGTTAAGTCCCCTGCCAATGGACGGGGTGCGATGGCTGCGTTGATCAAACGTCCATCCGTCCATGGGCTATGCCTGTGTATTTTCTCGTGTGTGCTTTACATGGGCTGTGGAGGGCGGCCCGCATCGAGCTCATCGCCGCCAGTTCTCGTCGCACCGTGTAACCCTCCAACCTATGATTCTTCTTTTCCCTTCCCTCTGACCGTAACCCACGCATTCATCGTGCTGGAAGAGAACCATAGCTTGGAAAGTGTGATCGGCAACCCGAACATGCCGTATTTGAACAGTCTCGCAACTACCTACGCACACGCCGAAGGCACCTTTGCCAACACCCATCCCTCCATCGGAAATTACTTCATGCTGACGACCGGGGATCTGATTACGAACGACGACACATTTACCAGTACGGTTTCGTCGGACAACATTGTACGCCAGTTGATCCGGGCCGGAAAGACCTGGAGGGAGTATTCGATGGCCCTGCCGTCGGTCGGATACGTCGGCGGTGACAGCAACCTCTATGTCGAACACCACAATCCGCTCTCTTATTTTTCCGACGTGCGCGACGAGCCCGCTCAGAGGGTCAACCTCGTACCCTTTAGCCAGATTTCGACCGACCTGGCTAACCATGCCCTGCCGAATTATGCCTTCATCGTTCCGGATAATGCCCACAATAGTCATAGTTGCGCGCAGGATATTCCAAACTGTACCGACCAGCAAAAGCTCGCGGCGGCGGATAGCTGGCTCCAAACGAATATTGATCCCTTGCTCAGAAGCCCGGACTTCGATGGGCCCGAATCAGGAGTCCTGATTATCACCTTCGATGAATCGGCCGGTTCCGACAACAGGATGCAGGGGGGTAAAGTTTTGTGGGTCGTGGTCGGAGCGAACGTGAAAAAGGGCTACGTCTCTACAACGTGTTATCAGCACCAAAGCACCCTAAGGTTCATGTCCGGGCTTCTGGGATTACCAAGCTCTCCAGGGGCGGCCGCCACGGCCCCTG
>CAYZVR010000070.1:0-8334 GCA_964481715.1 uncultured Acidobacteriota bacterium
CTATGTTGCGACCGCGCATTCTGGCACTGGGCCACGACGCCGCTCGGCAGGTGCGTGATGCGCACGGCGGAGTCGGTGGTGTTGACGTGCTGCCCGCCCGCGCCGGTCGAGCGGTAGGTTTCGGTCCTCAGCTCATCGGGCTTGATTTCGATGTTGATGCTGTCGTCGATTTCGGGGCTGACGAAGACGGAAGCAAACGAAGTGTGCCGCCGCGCCGCCGAATCGAAGGGCGAGATGCGCACCAGGCGGTGCACTCCGATTTCGGAAACGAGCAGGCCGTAAGCGAAGTCGCCTGTGACGCTAAAGGTGGCCGACTTCAGGCCCGCTTCCTCGCCCGCCTGAAAATCGTTCAAGGTGAATTTGAATCCGTGGCGCTCCGCCCAGCGACGGTACATGCGCAGGAGCATCTCCGCCCAGTCCTGCGACTCGGTTCCACCCGCACCGGGATGAATGGTGACGATGGCGTTCAGCCGGTCGTGCTCGCCCGAGAGGAGCGTCGAAGTTTCGAGCTGGTCGATTTCCGCCCGCAGCGCGTCGAGCTCCGCGCGCAATTCCGCCGAAACGTTTTCACCCTCGCGCCCGAGCTCGAGATAAGCTTCGAGGTCGGCGAGCTTGCGGCCCAGGCGCTCATCCGTTTCGACGCTCTCCCCCAGGCGCTTGCGGATGGTGAGAACTTTTTGGGAGGTTTCGTTGTCCTGCCAGAAATCGGGCTGGGCTATCTGCTTTTCAATCGTTTCGAGTTCGCGGTGTTTGGCGGGAGCGTCAAAGAAAACTCCGAAGCTCGGAGGCGCGACCTTTCAGCTCGTTGTATTCCCTGTCCAGCTCTTCGATACCTTGCATCACAGTCCCTCCTTTTTTCCAGTTGCGAATCGCCTCGCAAAGATCATCCCAATTGCCACCGCCACCGACAGCCAGGCGAACACGTCGCCATGGGCCGTGTAAAAGGTCCGGGCACTGAGGTAACTGAAGCGCCCGGCCAAAACGCGCGCTTCGTAGCGAGGCACACTGGCTATCACCTCGCCGCGCGGATCAATGATCGCCGTGATGCCGTCGTTCGTCGCGCGCAGAACGTAGCGGCCGTTTTCGACCGCTCGCAGGCGCGCCATCCTCAGGTGCTGGGCTGCGGCAGCGGAATTGCCGAACCATCCGTCGTCGGAAATGTTGACGAGGACGCCCGCGCCCTCCGCCGTCAATTGCCGCACCAGTTGCGGAAAGACCGCCTCGTAGCAGATGAAGACGCCGATGCCGCCATCGGGAGTTGCGGCGACCTTGTATTCCCTTCCCGCGACGAAATCCCCGGCTTCGAAGGTGATTTTACCGACCAGGCCCGGAAACGCCCACCAGGGAACGTACTCGCCGAAGGGCACCAGATGAATTTTATCATAGACGAGCACCGGGCGGCCCTCCGGATCAAGCACCACCGCGCTGTTGCGCGGGCGCTTGCCGGCGGCGTCGAAGGTTGTGGTGCCGGAAATGACGTAAGCGCCGGTCTGATGGGCGAGGTTCTCGAGCGCGAATCGAAAGACCTCGTCGCGATCGAAATAGAACGGCGCGGGATTTTCCGGCCAAATCACAAGTGGCCGCGCCGAAGCCCGTTCCGGCGACGAGGCCGCGCAGCCCGGAATCATCCCGTATGAAATCATCGGCTGGCCCTTGCACACGGCTTCGGTGGTCGTCATGACCAGTTGGCGAAGCTGCTGCGGGTCTTTCCAGGGAATCCACTGTTCGAGCTTTGCTTCGTCGAGTGGAATGTTCGGCTGAACGAGGAACGCATCATGGACTGGACTTGAAAGCGGGGAGGGCGGCAAGAAGAATTGGAAATGGTTCGCCACAACGAGCAGAAAGATGCAGCTTGCCAGAATGGCGGCTCGGCGGAAGCTACGCGGCTCGAGAATCCACCAGGCGAGCAACGCGCTGACCGAAGCCGCGAGAAACGAAAGGCCGTAGACGGCCGTCACTGACGCCAGTTGCCGAAGCCCTGCCGGTTCCACCGCGTAGCCCAGCAGATTCCACGGGAAGCCGGTAATCAGATACGTCCGCGCCACCTCCATCGCAACCCACAGGAATGGGCTGAGCAGAAGCGCGAGGGCGGGCGAGCGTCGCGCCACCCAGGCTTCCACGAGACCGTAGGTGCCGAAAAAGACCGAAAATACCAGGAGGAATAAAATCAGTACGCCCACGGCGAGCGGCAAGCCCATCCCGCCGTGGCGTTGCATTACGTGGACGAACCAGTAGCAGCTCCCGGCGAGAAAAATAGCGCCGGTGAGGTATCCGAGGAAAAAGGCGCGCACGAGGTTGCGCTCCGCCGTCACGGCAAGCAGCAGCGGCAGCGTCGCCACCCACACGAGCGCGTTCCAATCGACTGACGGAAAACAAATGAAGAGCAGAACGCCGCTCACAGCGCTTGTGGCGATTCGGAGGGAGAATTTTTCGAGCGCTCGGGGAATAATTTCGGCAGGTCTCCTCAAACCCTGATGGTCAACGGCGGAAAGCGCAAATGACGAAACGCTATCTCGGCGCCGGTCGCCTGGTCCGCGCAGCTAGTGCTTGATGAAAGGCTGTTTGAAGCCTTCCTGCTCGAGTCGCGGCTTGACCTTTTCCGCCGCCTCGCGCGTCGGGTAGGGTCCAACTTGAACGCGGTACAACTTGTCACCGGCCTTTTCGGGCGGCGCGACAAAAGCTGGAAATCCGTGCGACCTGAGCGTCTTCACGATCTTCTCGGCGTCCTCCCGATCGCTCGACGCGGCCACCTGGATGGCAAAATTGGATTCGCGCGGCGCTGCGGCCGTCGCTTTCTCGGGCGGAGCTTGTACCTTCACGGCCGGTTTCACCGGCTGGCGGAGCTTTTCTTCCGCAAGGGGCTTGGGCGATTGCGGCGGGCCGGCATTGGGCGCTCCTCCGCTTGCCGATTCTTGTTTCTCGAGCGGCTGGTTGACGGTCGGAGGAATCACATCCGAAGGCTCGACCCGCTCGGTGGTGGGCGTATCTTTGGAAGTCCGCTCGTTAAATCCAACCACAAATCCTGCTGCGAAAAAAACCGCGCAAACCGCCACCACCGCCAGAAGAATCATCACCATTTGGCGGGCCGTCAGGCCACGATCATCCTGGCTAGGTTTGCCTTTCTCGTTCATAGCTCTCCTCAGGATAAAACGCCATCCCAGCCATTTGCGCGGGAGGAACCGCGTTTATTTCGTCGTCGGCGGCAGCGTCGGGTACACCGAGGATTTTCCCAGAAGCGCTGACAGCAACTCCACCGGCAACGGGAAAACGATAGTGGTATTCTTCTCCGTCCCGATTTCGACCAGCGTCTGAAGGTAACGCAGAGTGATGGAGATCGGCTGGTGCGCCATCACAGCCGCCGCTTCCGCCAGCTTGGCCGAAGCCTGGAATTCACCGTCAGCGGCAATGATCTTGGCGCGGCGCTCGCGCTCCGCTTCCGCCTGGCGCGCGATGGCGCGCTGCATTTCCTGCGGCAGGTCAACCTGCTTGACTTCCACTTTGGTGACCTTGATGCCCCACGGTTCGGTGTGCTCGTCGAGGATGGTTTGCAGCCGGGCGTTGAGCTTTTCGCGCTGGGAGAGCAGATCGTCGAGCTCAACTTCGCCGAGGACCGAGCGGAGCGTCGTTTGCGCAAGTTGTTCCACGGCGTAGCGATAGTTTTCCAGTTCGATGACCGCCTGCGTGGCGCTGACCACGCGGAAGTAGACGACGGCGTTCACTTTGAGCGAAACGTTATCGCGCGTGATGATGTCCTGCGGCGGCACGTCCCACGCCACGATGCGCAGCGACATCTTGACGATCTTGTCGATCGGCCACAGGATGACGATCAGCCCCGGGCCTTTGTCCCGCTTGAGCACCCGCCCCAGGCGGAAGACCACCGCCCGCTCGTATTCGCGCAAGACGTTAAGGCACTTGAAGAACCAGATCAGGAAGATGACCACCCCAACCACTACGACGCCAGTTGTGTCGCCCATGATGCTCTCCTTCAACTACAGCTTGAGATGGAGCGGAGCCGGCCTTGCCGCGTCCCGCAGGGCAATCAGCTTCAGCGCCGGCTTTCGTCGACTTCTCCCACCGCGAGTTTAATGGGAATCCGGGTCCGGTTCAACCATCAGTGTGAGCCCTTTGATTTCCCTGACGCGGACGCGGGCGCCCTTCGGGATATTTCCTTCCGCGCGCGCTTCCCAGATTTCTCCGTGCACAAAGACCTTGCCCCCGGGCGCAAGGTCGGTTTGGGCGACTCCGACCGAGTCAATCATACCCAGGTCGCCGGTGACAATTTTCCTGCGCTGCGCGGCGAGCGCCACCTTCAGCAGGATGACCGTAATCACGCCGAGCGGAATCGTGACGCCGAGCGCGGTCGAAAGGCGGATGCGCGCTCCCGGCCAGGGAGAGTCCACCAGGATGAGCGCACCGATGACCATGGCGACGATGCCGCCCGCCGCGAGCACCCCGTGCGAAGTTACCTTCACCTCAAGGCCGAACAGCGCCACGGCGAGAAGGATCAGGAGGACGCCGATATAGTTGATGGGCAGCAGGTGAAAAGCGAACATCGCCAGCACGATGGCGATCGCGCCGACCACTCCGGGCAGTATCATACCCGGGTGGGTGAACTCAACATACAGACACGCCAGGCCGAGCGCGCCGATCAGAAACGCGATGTTGGGATCCACAATGTAAAAGAGGAATTTCTCGCGCGCCGTCATCAAGTACGGTTCGACGAGAACATCGGAAAGGTGAAGCGTTGCCGTCCCGCCGTTGAAGCGGTTAATCGTCTGGCCATCGAAGCGCTTGAAAACTTCCTGCGAACTGTTTTCGACGCCATCAATCAGGTGGCCCGCGAGCGCTTCTTTTTCCGTGAACGATTTGCTCTCACGCACTCCCTCTTCGGCGAGTTTGGCATTGCGCCCGCGCCGGTCGGCCAGGCTCCGGATATAAGCCGCCGCGTCGTTTTCGATTTTTGCCTCCATGATTTTCCCGATGTTATAACCCCCCAGAATCACCGGATGCGCGGCGCCGGCGTGGGTTCCCGGGGCCATGACCGCGACGTCGGCTGCAATCAGGATAAAAAATCCCGCCGAGGCCGCGCGCCCTCCCTCGGGTGAAACGTAGGCGATGACCGGCACGCCCGATTCGAGGATTGCCTGAATGATTTCGCGCATGGAAGACTCCAGGCCCCCCGGCGTATCGAGCCTGAGCAGGATCGCGCCGGCGTGGATGTCGTTCGCGTGGCGGATGCCGCGCTTGATGTATTCGGCGCTGATCGGTTGCACCATGTCGCTCAGGGTGATCTCAACCACCGCCGGCCGCTGGGCCGTCGCAGATTGTGCCTTCGCGATGGCAAGACAACCAGGCAGGAACATCGCGACCATGCCAAGCCGTATCCAATAACCGAGGAAACGCGCAGGTCCGGTCATCATGGGGCGCTCCTCGACGCAGAGGTCCGCTCGCGGATTTCCCGCATCAAGCGTTCGGCAGTTTGGTTTTGCGGCTCGAGGGCGAGTGCCGCACGCGTGTGTTCTTCGGCCAGCGCGGGCCGGTCAAGCGAGAGGTAAATCCTCGCCAGCCAGAGTTGCGCGCTCGCGTTGTTTTCGAGCTTGAGAGAAGTTTCCAGGTCCGCCGCCGCGTCGTGGTGCCTGCCCTGCGCCTCGTAAACCTGCGCCAGCAGCAGGCGGGCCTCCAGATTTGCAGGGGCGAGCGAGATGGCCTCATTCAGCTCGTGCTCGGCTTCCGGGTAGCGGCGCTCGTTGATGAACGATTTGCCGCGCGCGAGATGAGCCGCGGCGTGCAGGGCGGGCGGTTCATCAGAGAGCCTGTCCTCGAGCGCGTTGCGCATGGTGAGCGCGAGCAGGCGGTAAGCGCGGCCATCGTAGTTCTTCTCGAGCCGGGCCTGCGGGGCGTCTTCGGGACTCGCCGAGGGCGAGGAGGGGCCCTCGTGGTCGGCCAACCATTCCAATTCGCGCTGCCGGCTCGCCTCATCGCCCAGCCTGGCGAATACGTTCGCGAGCAGCAGATGCGCCTCGGCGTCGTCATCTTGCGCGCGGAGAGCCTCCCTGAGCGCCTGATCCGCATCGTCGTACCTTTTCAAAACCCACAGGCACACACCGCGGTTGAAGGAAAATTGCGGGTCGGCGGGATCTCCCTGGTGCGCGCGGTCGAAGGCTTCGAGGGCTTCCGCGGTGTGGCCGGCGCGGGATTCGAGCACGCCCAGATTGTTGTAAATCTCATTCAACGGAAGTTGTTTCGAAACCTCCTCAAATTCCTTCTTCGCCTCGGCATCGTGTCCGAGGAAGTATTCGCCCACGCCCCGGAGAAAACGCGACTCCAGATAGTTAGCGTCCGACGGCTCGACCTTGCCGAGCCACTCTACTGACTTTTGATAATCCTTCTGCTCGAAATAAGAACGTCCCAGCGCGAAGGCGGCTCGATGGTCCGCCGGATTGCGGCGGTCAGCTTCGGTCAGAAACTTCACGCGGCTGTTTTCATCCGTGGCCAGGATGCCGCGGATATAGTTCTCAAACGAATCGAGCCGAACTTCGGGAAACTGGCGGCGGAAGTCCTCCTCATTCCCCGCCGTGAAGTCGGGATCATACGCGGCGAGTAACCTCCATGCGAGGCGCGTCTCAAGGTCCACCAGGTCGGCCAGCTCGCCGGTGGCCTCCAGAGGTGACCGGAGCTTCATGGTGCGCATGTCCAGGAGCCGGGCGCGCGCCGTCAGGCGTTCCCCTTCCAAATCGAAAGTCCCGAGCACGGCCCAGTCAACGCCCAAAGTTTCCGCCACTTTATACTCGCTCGCCATCGTCAACGGGGCGCTGGCGGAAAGACCCAACTCTTCGTAAGCGGTAGTCCGCTCGCGCCGGGTCAGGACAAAGCGGTCGGGGCCGGAGAGGCGAGTCGCGAGGGCCTCGGCAAAGCCCTCCGAAATCCAGCCGACGTCCGTCCGCGCGCTCTGATTGTCGAAAGGAAAAATCAGGATGGTGCGGATGCGCGCAGAACCCCGGAGCTCACACGCAAAGAGCGAAAGAATCAGCAACCCGGCGATTTTCTTCATGTGGTGTCGGTCTGCCGGGCTCATCATAGCATCGCCTTCGACGCGCCTGCGGGCTGGAGCGAAACGAAATTCATTCCTTGATCGAAAGCGGCGGATTCTTCAGCAGCTCAACATAAGCCGGGTCAGCGCTGATTTTCTGGAAGTCGGGATCCTGTTCGAGTTGCTTTGAATCACTGAAACCTTCTTCGAAAGCGCGGCGCAGATACCGCACGGCCTCTTCAACCCGCCCGAGCGATGCGAAAACTTTGGCGAGGTAAAAAAAGAACCGCGCGTCGGTGCTGCGGGCTTCTACAACCGTGCCTTTAGCCGAGTGTGAAACCAGAACCATTGGATCGAGCGTGAGCGCCGTACGGTACTCCTCGACCGCCTCATTGAATTTCCTGCGCTCATAATATGCCGTGCCCAGATTCAGGTGGAAGGAAGCGCTCGCCGGGTTGAGCTCGACTGCGCGCCGGTAATACTTGAGGGACTTCTTGGCTCTGCCCTGCAAGAAGTAGGTCGTTCCCAGATTGTTCCAGGGTTCAGCGAAATCCTTTTGGGCCCCGATCGCCTTCTTGTACGCCTTGCGGGCGGCATCAAAATTATTTTCCTGCTGGTAGGCAATCCCAAGCTTGTTCCAAATGGGCGCCAGCGAGTCCCCGCCCTTGGCCAGCGCGCGCCGGTAATAATCCACCGCGTCGGCGTACTCTTTCCGCGCCATGAAGATGTCAGCGCGCTGCTGAAGGGTGAGTTCAGTCCGGCCACTGTCGGAAGGCGAATTTTCCTGCGAACCCTGCGATGCCGAATTGGGGGTCTGGGACGAAAGAAGTCCGGGAACGAAAGCGACGAGCAGACCTGCCAGACACGCGGCGACGGACCAGCGGACTTTTTCAAATTTCCACTCGCTGCGGCGAAAGTCTCTCATGCGGCACCCCAAGATGTAACGCGAAAGACCTAACCTGCCGGGCCTCCTCCGGAACGCGCCCAGCTACTGATTCGGAGCCTTGTCGGCCGGCGGTTTTTCTGGCTCCGCTTCGGTCTTGGGCTTTGAATCCTTACCCTTGAAAATCGACAGGAACTTGCGGAACACACCTCCCTTGTTTTTTTCGACGGTCGCGGGCTCGGGCGGCTGTTCAGCGGGCGTCATCGTCGCGGGATTCATGGGCGGCGGAGCGCCCTTGGGCAGCGGAATCGGCATCGTCGACGCCGGGTTGTTCGATTGGCTCTTGTCGAGATGGAAGATTCGGGTCAGCACCCCGGAGGCGCCGGCCAGCAAGGAGCTGAGACCCCACGTCCAGGAGAAG
>CAYZVR010000070.1:8344-12272 GCA_964481715.1 uncultured Acidobacteriota bacterium
CCGGCCGGACCATTTCGCCCGCGGGGAGTCCCGGGATTTCTCCCGGCGTGCCTACGAAGGGGGCCGTCCCATCCACAAAGACCTCATTTCGGGTGGTAGTGGCGGGAGCGCTGGCCACGAGGTTGGTTCTCGTATCCAGGGTCGCAGTGACGATTCCGGAAGGCGCGGTGAACGGGACATTGTCCTGGTAGGCCGGAACCTGCACAGCGCGTTTCATAAATTCGGTCCAGACGGGCAGCGCGGAGCTGGCGCCGGCGAGGCCCAGTTCCCGGTCGTCGTCGTAACCGACCCAGACCACTCCGATGAGGTTTGAAGTAAATCCCGCAAACCACCCGTCGTGAGAGGTTCCGGTCTTGCCTGCCGCGGGCAGGGTGAAGCCACGCGACCGCACGCCGTATCCCGTGCCGTTGTTCACAACGCTCTGGAGAAGGCTGACCATCAGATAATTGATCCGGGGGTCGAGCACAGGCCGCCGCGCAACGGGACTGCTCCAGATGGTGCGGCCGGTAGAATCGTTCACCGCCAAAATGGTTCGTGGGGCCACGTATTGGCCTTCGTTGGCAAAAACCGTGTACGAGCCGGCGATTTCAAACGGCGTCGCGACGTAAGCGCCCAAGGCGATGGCCGGCGTGGCGCGCAGGTCGTTATTGATGCCCGCCTGGACGGCGAGCGCCCGCACTTTGTCATAGCCCACCATTTCTGCCAGACGGACCGTGGCCACGTTCAGGGAGAGCATAAGCGCTTCGCGCACGCTGACCGGGCCGTAATATTCGTGCTGGTAGTTTTCAGGGTCGTAGGTTTGATCCCCGAACTGGAAAGTCGTCGGCTCATCCATCAGCACGGTGGCTGGAGTAATGAGCGGCTGCGAGCCGTCCACGGCCGAGCTCAGCGCGGCGGCGTAAACAAACGGCTTGAACGAAGAGCCGGGCTGACGGCGCGCCAGGGCGTGATTAAACTGGCTGTCGGCGTAGTTGCGCCCTCCGATCAGAGCGCGCACCGCGCCGGTGTGCGGGTCGAGCGCAATCAGGGCGAATTGCGGCTGATTGGGATCTGCCAGCTTGTGCTTTCGTGTCTTCAACCGATCGTCCACTTCCACGAGGCCGCCGGCGGCTCCCTCAGAAGCAGCCGCCTGCAAGTCCAGGTCGAGCGTCGTATAGACGCGATAGCTTTGGGAGAGCAGGTCGCGCTCGGAAAAATGATCCAGCAACTGGTCACGCACCATGTCGACAAAATACGGCGCCTGGCTGGCCTCGGCGTTCTGATGGGTGAGACCCAGCGGTGCTGCCGAGGCGCGTTCTGCCTCCGCGGGTGAAATGGAACCCACCTCGACCATCCTGCGCAAGACAAAGTTGCGGCGCTCGAGGGCGCGCTCGGGATGCTTGTACGGCGAGTCGCGGTTGGGACCGTGAATGATTCCCGCCAGCAGCGCCGATTCCGGCAACGTCAGGCTGTTAACATCTTTGTTGAAGTAAGCGCTCGCCGCCTCCCCCACCCCGTAGATCGAGAAACTGCCCCGCTGACCGAGGTAAATCTGGTTGGCATAGAGCTCAAAAATCTGCTCCTTCGAAAGCCGCTGCTCGAGCATCTGGGCAATAAAAATTTCAGCCGCCTTCCGACGCAGCGAACGCTCGGGGGTCAGGAAGAAATTCCGCGCCAGTTGCATGGTCAGCGTGCTGGTGCCCCGGATGCGGTCTTCACCGTGGATGCCCGCGAGGGTGGCCACGATGACGCGGAAGAAATCCACGCCATGATGCGAAAAAAAACGATGGTCCTCGGTCGCCAGGATCGCGTCCACCAGAGGCTGGGCCAGGTCATGGTAATTCACCAGTCGCCGCTTGGAGCGCTGGCTTCCGAACAGCGTGGTGATAACCTCGGGCTCGAGCCAGTAGTTTTGAAGTCGAGTTCTTCGGTCGAGCGCTGTGATGGAGGCGAGATATCCGTCGCGGAAGGTCAGCTCGGCCGGACCTTCGCGGATCACGCTGCCGTTGAAAAAAGAGGACGGCCCGGGATAAATCTCCAGGCGGTCGCCCGTCAGTTGGTAGCGCCCGAATTTCGACCCGTTCTCGTCCCCCGAGTACATCGCCTTGCGTAACCGCGCGGCGAATTCCCCGGGCAAGGCCTTTTCCCCGACCAGGACTTCCGTCGGAGCCGCGAAGACCAGCGACGAGTTGTCAAACACATCGCCGCTCAGGCGGGCATCAATGATGCGCGCGAAATGCTCATAGTAATAGACGCAGACGCCGCTCCCGGCGAGAAACAGCACCAGCGCGGCGGAAAGGAGAAGCTTTTTCCAAATCGGGAGCCGCGCGAGAAAGGAAAACCCGCGAATTTCCCGGGCCCTTCCGGACCGGGAAGAAGATCGGGTTTGAGACTTCGAGCGAGGCACGAGTTATATCTGCTTATTCTGGGCGGAAGGCGAAAAATGGAGCGATAGCGTGTAGACCATTAGGTTGACGGGGACGGTGTAATCCAGCGAAACAGAGACCAGCGCTCCGGTCACCTCCACCTTGACCTGTTCGGGCGTCACGGGAAGATCCAATTCTTGAGCTTTGGCCAGAATTGCCTTTTGAATCGAATCCGCGCTCGCGCGCTGCGTGAGCCAGAAGGGAGTCTGTTGCCGGATGTAATCGTCCAGCTCATAGCTGTTGACGTAAACGGGGATGATCTTGATGCCGCAAAAAATGACCATGACGAGGAACGCGATGGAGAGAATGGCCTTCGCCCTTCCCGCGCCGGAATCTGTGATTTGCATAGTATCCTCAACTCCGTGAGATGATTTAATTCTCTACCGAAGATACTTTTCCGCCAGGGTATTTACAACCTCATCCAGCTTAGCATCCTGGATTTGCTTTGTCGAGCGCTCGAAGATTTCGACCATTCCCTGCGCCAGCTTCTTCCTCCCGACCGTTACGCGATACGGCACGCCGATCAAATCGGCGTCCTTGAATTTGACGCCGGGGCGCTCGGAACGGTCATCAAACAGCACGTCGATCCCCCGGTCGCGCATCTGCGCGTAGAGATTTTCTGCCGCGGTGCGCAACGCGGCGTCGTCCATGTTCGCCGCGGTCAGAATCACATCAAACGGCGCGACGGGCTTGGGCAGAAAGAGCCCGTCATCGTCGTGGTTCTGCTCGGCGGCGGCGCTCAAGATGCGTTCCACCCCGATGCCATACGAGCCCATGACGAGCGGCACTTCCTTGCCCTGGGAGTCCAAGACCGTGGCGTGCATGGTTTCGGAATAGCGGCGTCCGAGCTTGAAGACGTGGCCGAGCTCGATTGACTTGGTTAGCCGCAAGGTGTTTCCGCAACGAATGCACAGGTCACCGTTCTCGACGACGCGCAGGTCGCGGTACTCGGCGGCAAAATCCCTCCCCGGCGTCACGTTGCGCAGGTGCGTGTCGTCGCGGTTGGCGCCGGTGATCAGATTGTGCCGCAGCTCGATGGCGCGGTCGGCCAGAATTCGCACGCCTTTGACGCCCACCGGACCGAGCGATCCCAGGTGCGCGCCAAGCGCCTGGTGCGCTTCATCAGGTGTCGAGGGACGAAACACGCCCGTTCCCAGCGCCGACGCCAGTTTTGTCTCGCTAAGTGTGTGGTCGCCGCGCAGCAGGAGGATCACCGGCTGGCTCTCGACCGTGTAAACCAGAGTCTTGATCATTCGCGCCGCCGGCTGGCCGGTAAACTTCACGAGGTCGTCAATGGTCTTCTGTCCTGGGGTCGCAAACGGCTCGGGCGGAGCGTCGCCCGGCAAATCCTCGAGGGGCACGGCCCGCCCCTCCGCCTTCTCGACGTTCGCGGCGTAGCCGCAATCGCATTGCGCGATCCAATCTTCGCCCGAGGCTGCCGGCGCTGTGAATTCGCTCGAGACCTTGCCGCCCATCATGCCCGAGTAGGCGTCCACGTGCAGAAAGCGCAAGCCGCTGCGCTG
>CAYZVR010000070.1:12317-14201 GCA_964481715.1 uncultured Acidobacteriota bacterium
CCAGGCCGGCCTCGTCCAGGTCGAAGGAATACGAGTCCTTCATCATGAATTGCCGCAGTCTGAGCAGGCCGGACTTGGGGCGAGGCTCGTCGCGGAATTTTTCTTGGATTTGATACCAGATCTGCGGCAATTGCTTGTAGGAGCGCAATTCGCCGCGCGCAATGTTGGTCATCTCCTCTTCGTGGGTAATGCCCAGGCACATTTCGTGGTCGTTTCGATCCTTGAATTTGAACATCACGTCCACGGAGTCCCAGCGTCCGGACTCTTTCCAGAGTTCCGCCGGGTTCAGCGCGGGCAGATAAAACTCCTGGCCGCCGATGCGGTTCATTTCTTCGCGGATGATGCGCGAAATCTTGAGGAACGACCGTTGCGCGAGATAGAGGTAGGCATACACGCCCGCCGCCACCTGGCGGATGTAGCCCGCCCGCAGCAGGAGCTGATGGCCCGCCGCCTCGGCCTCCGCCGGAACTTCGCGCAGTGTGGGAATAAAAACCTGGCTCCAACGCATCGGATCAACCTTCCTCGGTTATTGGGATGGCACGCCCCGCTCGATTTTCAGCCCGGCCCGAAAATCCCGCGAGCGCGGAACCATAGATTCTTGTGGATGAACCCGCAACTTGTCAAGGAATGTCATGTCATGGTAATGGGTCAGTTTGCGGTTTGCCGATTATAGAATTTCGAAAAAGACCAAACGTTTGTCTCGACTCTTCGTCTAAGAACGCAGAGCTTTCTCTGGGGGTGATGCCCATGGGCAACATGGTTGGAGACCTTCGGTATGCCGCACGGGTCCTGGTGAAGAATCCTGTGTTCACCATAGTGGCGGTCCTGACCCTGGCACTCGGCATCGGCGCGAACACCGCCATTTTTACGCTGCTCGATCAGATTCTACTGAGGCTCTTGCCTGTGAAGGAGCCCGAACGCCTGGTGTTGCTCACCATGCGGGGCCGTCATTATGGCAACAACTGGGGTGGCAACGCGATCTCGTACCCGATGTACCGGGACTTTCAGGATCACAACGAGGTCCTCTCAGGCATGTTCTGCCGGTTTTCGAATCGTGCGAGCCTTATGTCTGGCGGGCAGGCGGAACCCGTGGAGGTCGAACTGGTCTCGGGAACCTATTTCAGCGTTCTCGGAGTCACCACGGCTCTCGGACGCCCGTTTACCCCCGAGGACGATCGGGTCCCCAGCGGGCATCCGCTCGTGATTTTGAATTACGGATACTGGAAACAGCATTTCGGAAGCGATCCGGCAATTCTCGGAAAATCGCTGACCGTGAATAAGTATGCCTTCACCGTGATTGGCGTCGCGCAGGCGGGGTTTGACGGAGTGGAATTGGGACATTCGCCGAAACTGTTTATACCGGTCATGATGCAGAAGGAGATCGTGGTCGGCAATCTCAATATGCTCACCGACCGAAGGAGCCGGTGGGTGAATGCCTTCGGGCGCTTGAAGCTTGGAGTGACGAGGACGCAGGCGAAAGCGTCGCTCCAGCCGTTCATGCATTCGATGCTCGAAATGGAAGCGCGCGAGGCGGCGTTCAGTCACGCCTCGGCGTACGACCGGGAGCAATTCCTCAAATGCACGATTGACGTATTGCCCGGTTCGCAGGGCAGGTCCTATTTCCGGGAGGAACTTTCCACGCCGCTCTGGGTGTTGATGGCGACCACCGCAGTCGTGCTGCTGATTGCTTGCGCCAATCTCGCCAACCTGCTGCTAGTCAGAGCAACCAACCGGCAAAAGGAGATCGCCGTACGTCTGGCGATGGGGGCCAACCGGGGACGAATTGTTTGCCAGTTGCTCATCGAAGCCCTGCTTCTATCAGCGCTGGGAGGCGTTGCCGGTCTCGGGTTCGCGTATTGGGCGGACAAGGCGCTCAAGGCCGTC